>JAKQKE010000191.1 GCA_029560805.1 Spirochaetota bacterium | reverse complement strand
GCGGCGCTCACGAGCGATGCGGTCGACGCGATGGCTGACAGCGCCTCGTCGTCGAGCTCGCCGATGAACGGCATGCCCCGTAGTAGTCCGACTATGTCCGATCCGCCGTTCATGGCCCGTCCCCCCGTACGCCGTCGAGCGCGGCTTCGATCTCCCCGAAGCCGCGCGAAGCCAGGAAGTTGGCGACGAGCTCGGGGTCGCCTATCCTGGCCTTCTCCTCCTCGAGGAGGCGCCTGGCTATCCCGCGGCTACGGGCCGACGACTCGTCGGCCGCGCTGGCGCCAGCATAATAGTAGTATATGATCGCGTCTTTATTCGACAAGAGGAAACCGGTGGAGAAGAAGTACGACGCCTCGGCCAGGAAGAAGCCGGCCTCGTCGTCGTCGCCTCGGGCCGAGGCTATCTGCACGAGCAGCATGAGCGCGGTGAAGGTAGGGTAGTAGCACGAGTGCCTGAGCCCGAGGATCAGGGCCTCCCTGGCGGCGGTCTCGGCCTTGCGAGCGTTGCCGGCCACGAAGTGGCACAGGGCGAGGGTCCTGGACGACTCGAGGCGGTCGTAGTCGTTGCGCGCCTTGTCGGCGTAGTACTCGGCCTGCATGAAGGACTCGCGCGCGGCCTTGGCGTCGCCGTACAGGGTGGCCGAGGCGGCGAGCATCGCGTGGGCCTGCGAGACGATCGCGTCGCTCAGGCCGCCCGAGTCGAGCAGCGCCCTGGCCGCCGGCCCGAGGGCCCGGAAGTCGCAGAGTTGCCAGAGCACCTTGAGCCTGAGGTCGTTGCCGAAGAAGCGGGCCACGGCGCCGTAGCTGCCGTCGTTTCGGTCTCCGACCGCCTCGATGGCAGCGAGCGCGCCCCGATAGTCGCCGGAGTACAGGCGCTCCTCCGCCAGGGCGCTCGCGTACTCGAATTCGTCGCGGCCCGGGATCGAGGCGGTGCTCTCGACCATCTGGCGGGCCTCCTCGAAGTTGCCGCGCTGGATCTCCGATAGCGCCACGTGGCGCACGACGTTCTGCACGCTCCTGGCGGCCAGGCCGGATCGGCGGTAGTAGTGCAGGGCCTTCTGGCCGGTGAAGCGGGCCTTCTGGAACGACGAGGCCATCACGTTGTGGGCGCAGATCATGTGGTAGGCGAAGCCCATGCACAGAGGGTTGCGCTCGTTGACCGCGATACGCATCACGCGCTTCAGGTCCTCCTCGGCCTCGTCGATCTTGCCGGCGTTGAAGTTGAGCGCGCTCTTGGTAATCAGGAGCTGCACGGCGGCGTCGGGATCGGTCTTGGCCAGGCGCTTGTACAGCGCGTCGATGATGGATAGGTACTCGTAGCCGTAGTTGCGATCCGGATCCGAGCGTATCACGTCGGCCGCCTCGAGCCAGCGTTCGGCCTTCATCAGGTGGCGGATCAGCCTGAAGCGGTTTCTGGACGGGTAGGACAGCATGATATCGGCTACGACGCCGTGCAAAATGCGCTTGTTATGGTTGAGGATGGTCGCGTACAGGGCCTTTCTGAGCACGTCGAGCGAGAAGGCGAAGCGCTCGCCCGACTGGACGAGAACGCCGTCGGCGCACAGGGCCTCGAGCGAGGCGGGCACCGTGGTCGGATCGCCGCCGGCCGCCTCATAGACGCGCGCGGCCTCCTCGGTGTCGAAGTTCAGCAGGAACACCGAACAGGCCGTGGCCAGCTCGCGCGCGGCCGGCTCGAAGCGCTCGAGGCTCGCTATGAACATGTTCTGGATCGTGCCGGGCAGGCTGGACAGGTCGCGGTGCTTGCGGGCGAACAGCGCGTACTCCCGGATGAACAGCGGGTTGCCCCCGGCCTGGGCTAGCACTGCCTCGAGCAGGCGCTCGGGTACCTGCGGCCAGTAGGCCGAGGCGAGCGCGGCCGCCTCGTCGCGGGCGAGCGGGTAGAGGCGCAGCGCCTTGAGCTCGGGGAACGCGTCGCGCATCGACTGGCCGTGCTCCCGCCCGGCCAGCAGCGCGAAGGGCCGGCACGGGGCGGATTTCAGGTAGTACGCGATGAACTCCGTCGATTGCCGGTCCATCGCCTGGGCGTTGTCGATGAACAGGAAGGCCGGATAGACGGCGCGCTCGTAGCGCCCCATCAGCGCCGAGAAGATCGAGAACAGCGCCAGCACGATCTCCGAGTCCCTGAGCCGGGCGTCGGGGGCGTCCGGCGATAGGAGCGAGGCGAACAGCTCGGCGTGGGCCCGCTCGACCCCGGGCTGCGCGGCCAGGGCCGAGGCTATGGCCTCGGGGCTCGACTGGAAGTCGACGCCCAGGTAGTCGAGCACCAGGTCGACGACGACGGCGTAGCGTAGCGGCCTGAAGCGCTGCGCCTTGGCCGACAGCACCGGCGAGCCGAACTCCGGGAAGCGGCGCACCCGTTCCATGAGCGCGTGGGCCAGGCGGCTCTTGCCTATGCCGGCTTCGCCGACCAGGTACATGCCCGACGTCGCGCGCGGGTCGTGCCGTACGTAGAGCCTGAGCAGCTCCTCGAGCTCGTCGCGCCGGCCGACGAAGGGCCCCTGGTCGCGCGAGCCTTCCTGGGCCTGGCCGACGAGGCGCCAGGCGACGAGCTCGTCGCTCGCGCCCTTGACCGCTAGCCGGAGCGGCCCCTCGAAGTCGAAGTCGGCCTCGCAGCGCTCCTTGACCGCGTCCGAGACGAGCACCCGGTCCGGCTCGGCGGCGGTTTGGAGGCGCTGGGCTATGGCCATCGGGTGCCCGGTGACCACCTTGAACGAGCCGCGGTCGCCGGTAGCTATGAGGCCGGAGTGGACGCCGATCCTGAACGACAGCGTCGCCCCGCGCGGCGCGAGCTCGCCCTCGAGCGCGCGGTTCCGTTCGAGGAAGGCGAGCGCCGACTCGAGCGCGCGCTGCGGGTCGTCCTCGTGCAGCTCCGGTACGCCGAAGACCGCGACGAGGGCGTCGCCTATGTACTTCTCCACGACGCCGCCCCGCGAGACGATGATCTCCTCGAAGGCGCCGAAGACCCTGGTCATCAGCGCGTCCATCTCCTCGGGATCCATGCGCTCCGACAGCGCGGTGAAGCCCTGGAGATCGGCGAAGAGTATGGTCGCGTTCCTGCGCTCGCCCGATTTTATGGAGCTGATCTTGGCCATGGCCCGATACTCTAGCCTAAAAGCGCCGCGCTTGAAAGCGATATGGCCTCGGCCACCCGTACGCCGTCGACGGCCGCCGACATGATGCCGCCGGCGTAGCCGGCTCCCTCGCCGCAGGGGAACAGCCCGCGTAGCGACGACTGCAGGGAGTCGTCCCTGGTTACGCGGACGGGCGACGAGGTGCGCGTCTCGACGCCGCAGAGCGCCGCGTCGGTCCTGCCGAAGCCGGACAGCCTGCGATCGAAGGCGGGCACGGCCTCCCGTATGCCCGACGCGACGAAGGGCGGTAGGCAGGCGCTTAGCTCCGCCAGCGCGTAGGAGCCGCGGACGGATGGCGTCACGCCGCCCAGGCAGGCCGACGCCCGGCCCGCCATGAAGTCGCCGAGGGCCTGGACCGGCAGGGCGGACCTCCCGCGATGGCCGGCCGAAGGGGAGCCCGACGCCTCGCGCGCGGCCTCCCAGGCCAGCCGTTCCCAGCGCCGCTGGTACTCGACGCCGGCCAGGGGGCCCGAGCCTTCGAAGTCGTCGGGGCGCACCGATACGACGATCGCGGCGTTCGCGTTCGGCGCATCGCGGGCGTAGTCGCTCATGCCGTTGCAGGCGGATAGGCCAGGCTCCGAACTGGCGTCGACCACGTAGCCGCCGGGGCACATGCAGAACGTGTAGACGCTCCGCCCGTCGGAGGCGCGGTGGGTCAGCTTGTAGTCGGCGGCGCCGAGGGCCGGATGGTCCCAGGCATCGCCGTACTGCGAGCGCGATATCATTTCCTGAGGGTGCTCGATGCGCAGGCCCATGGCGAAGGGCTTGCGCTCCATCGGCACGCCCTGGGCGGCGAGCGACGCGAAGGTATCGCGCGACGAGTGGCCGATGGCCAGCACGACGGCGCCCGCGTCGATACGGCCCCCGTCGGTCAAGACGACGCCGCGCGCGCGGCCGGCCTCGATCGCCAGGGCCTCGACCCGGGTCCTGAAGCGGATCTCGCCACCGAGCGACTCTATCTTGCGGCGCAGGCCCTTGACCACCTCGACCAGCGTGTCGGTGCCGATATGGGGCTTGCCGTCAAACCGTATCGACTCGGGCGCACCCGCGGCCACGAGCTCATCGAGGACCTGGGCGGCGCGGCCGGACCCGTCGCCGCTCGAGGTCGTCAGTTTGCCGTCCGAGTAGGTGCCGGCGCCGCCCTCGCCGAACTGCATGTTCGACTCCGGGTCGAGCTCGCCCCCGTTCCAGAACGACGATACGGCCAGGCCGCGTTTATCGACCGCGTCGCCGCGCTCGATGACGATGGGCCGATAGCCGGCCTCGGCGAGCATGAGCGCGCAGAAGAGGCCGGCCGGACCCGCTCCGACTATGATCGGTCGGTGCCCTTCTTTTCCCGACGGCTCGGTGGACGGCGCCGGGAAGCGGTATGGTTCGGCAGGCGCCAACTCGGCGGCCTTGGCCCCGAGGCTGCGGGACGGCGACTCGAGCCCCGCGGTGAGCGTATAGACGAAGCGGACGGCGCGCTTGTCGCGCGCGTCGATCGAGCGGCGCTCGATCCCGAAGGCCGCGAGGTGGCCCGGGCGGACGCCGAGCTCCTTGGCCGCGCGCTCGCGGAGGTAGCGCTCGTCGTGGTCGAGCGGGCAGTACACGTTATGGATGCGATAGAGCTTCATGGCTCCAGTATACACGAACGCGATTCGCGATGCTCGCTCGGAAGACTTCAAATCCGAGCACTTTTGTCGTAGAATCGCGATCAATGAAGAAGCTGAGAATAGGCGAGTTGTCCGGTCTCGTCGGCGCGAACGCGTCGGCGCTGCGCTTCTGGGAGGAACGGGGCATCACCGAGCCGGAGAAGGACTCGGACAATAGCTACCGCCTCTATTCCGCGGAGGATTCGTGCCGTTTCCTGATGGCCCGGCGCTATCGCAGCTTCGGCTTCTCGGTGGACGACGCCAAGGCGATGATAGGCGCCGCGGACCCCGAGGCCAACGACGGGCTCCTGGCCAGGCGTCTGGCCGAGCTGGACGAGGAGGCTAGGCGGGCGGCGGCCCTGCGCGACGAACTGGCCCGGTACGGCCGCGCCTGTTCCAGGGCCCGCCTGGAGGTCGGACGCTTCGAGCCCGACGTCCTGGCCGCGGCCAGCTATATCTTTACGATAGAGCGTGGCTCCTTCGTCGGCGACTCCGCCAGGCTGGAGCTATCCAAGCGATGGACCGAGCGGCTACCGTTCGCCACCTTCGCGCTGTACGTGCCTGGCGAGGCCTTCTCGGGAGTGGGCGAGTATCACGTCTCCTGGGGTTTCGGTCTGGGCGACGATCAGCCCGGCTCCCGGGCCATCGTCGGGTCGGCCCGCGCCGCCGGCATGGATATCCTGACCCTCGAGGATCGGCGCTGCGTCCGTACCGCCTTCTATCGCGACGATCCGCGCGACATGAGGCCCGGCGAGCTGTCCCCCATCGTGGACGCCTTCCGGGCTGCCGGGTATGAGGCCACGGGGCCGGCCATCGGACACCTCCTCGAGGTGGACGGCGCGGGAGGCTCGGCGCGCTACCTCTACGCGCTCTATATCCCGGTATGATTCCGTAAACGCGATATCGATACTTAATGCTTTATCTATTGACCTTCAAGCCGCTTGAGGCTTTAGGCTCCTGCTCGCGGACGAATGAGCCGCAAGGAGCGAACGGAAATGAAGAACAACGCGTTCAGGGGCCTCATCGTAGGCCTCGCGTGCGTCGGTATCGCGGCGGCCGCGCTGGTCGGCTGCGGTACCACCGATTCCGCTGGAACGGCGGCCTATACGCCGGGCACCTATACGGCGGTCGGTCAGGGCAACTTCGGCGACGTCGAGGTCAGCGTCACCTTTAGCGCCACCAAGATCGTCTCGATAACGGTCGGCGAACACGGCGAGACTCCCGGCCTGTCCGATCCCGCCCTGGAGGGCATCCCGGCCGCCATCGTCAAGGGACAGACCCTGGCCGTCGACACGGTCTCGGGCGCCACCCACTCGAGCGAGGCCGTCTTGTCGGCCGTGGCCGACTGCGTCAAGCAGGCCGGCGGCGATGTCGAGGCCCTCAAGGCCAAGAAGGGCGCGAAGGCAGCCAAGGGAGCCAGGATCGAGAAGAGCGCCGACGTCGTCATCGTCGGCGGCGGCGGCGCCGGCCTGGCGGCGGCCGTGTCCGCGGCCCAGTCCGGAGCCAAGGTCGTGCTGATCGAGAAGGCCGCGGCCCTCGGCGGCAACACCATCCGCTCGGGCGGCGTGCAGAACGCCGTCGACCCGGCCCGTCAGAAGGCCGTCAAGATGACCGCGCCGCTGATCGGCGACCTCAAGTCCATCCTCGACGCGAAGGAAGCTGATTTCGGCGAGTTCGCCCCGGTCGTGGCCACCCTCAAAGGCCAGATCCGCGATTACCTCGCCTCGGGCTCCGACGTCCTGTTCGACTCGGTCGAGCTGCACATGTACCATAGTTACATAGGCGGCAAGCGCGTCGACCTCAAGGGCCAGGAGATCCATGGCGAGCTGGCTCTCGTCCGGACCCTCGCCGAGGGTTCTCCCAAGGCCATCGAGTGGCTCGAGTCGCTCGGGCTCAAGTTCAACGACGGCATCGGCACCGTGCTCGGCGCCCTGTGGCCGCGCACCCACAGCAATACCAAGCCGGTGGGCACCGGCTACGTGACCGTCCTGTCGGAGACCGCGGCCAAGCTCGGCGTGGAGATCATGCTGGAGACCAAGGCCGAGGAACTCCTCGTCGAGAAAGGCCGGGTCGTCGGCGTCAAGGCTACCAAGGCCGACGGCGCGCCGGTCGTACTCCGGGCGTCCAAGGGCGTCGTGATGGCCACGGGCGGCTTCGGGGCCAATCCCGAGATGCGCGCCAAGTACAACACGTACTGGCCGTCCATGCCGCTATCGATGCCGACGACCAATACGGCCGACGCCACCGGCGACGGCATCGTCATGGGCGAGAAGGCCGGCGCCAAACTGGTCGGCATGGGCTTCATCCAGCTGATGCCCTCGTCCCACCCGGTCTCCGGCGCCCTCTCCGGAGGGCTCTGGGGTAGCGCCGAGACTCAGGTCTTCGTCAACAAGCAGGGTAAGCGCTTCGTCAACGAGTACGCCGAGCGTGACGTGCTCGCCTCCGCTGCCCTCAAGCAGACCGACGGTATCTTCTATATCATCTGCGACCAGGACTCGGCCGGCAATCCGCAGCCAGGTTCGAAGAACGGCTGGGGCGACGACGTCGACACCCTGATCAGGAACCACGACGTGTACAAGGCCGACACCCTGGCCGGCCTCGAGGAGCAGCTCGGCATGCCCGCGGGTAGCCTCCAGGCGGAGATAGCCAAGTATAACGGCTATATCGCCTCCGGAACCGACCCCGATTTCGGCAAGCGCAACTTCGGCGCTCCGCTGGTCAAGCCGCCGTTCTACGCGACGATCCGTTCGCCGTCGGTCCATCACACGATGGGCGGCCTCGCGATCGACGCGTCCGCCCGCGTCCTCGATGCGTCCGGCAAGGCCATCCCCGGCTTCTACGCCGCCGGCGAGGTCACCGGCGGTATCCACGCCGGTAACCGCCTCGGCGGCAACGCCATCGCCGACATCATGGTCTTCGGCCGGATAGCCGGCGCCAGCGCCGCTTCGTCGAAGTAATCGTCTGGCTATATGACCGAAGCCGGCCGGGAACGCTTCCCGGCCGGCGTTTTTTTAGGCCTCGCGCGGTTTGCCGACGACGCGGCCTATGCGCTCTCGGCCGTCGCGTATCCTCCAGCCGTCGCGCGCGTTGAAGTACAGGTACCACAGTCCGTCGGCCTCGCGGAAACGACAGTCGCAGGCGTAGACGTGGGACGAGGCCCAGCCCGGCTTCGGCGCCAGGAGCGGCTCGTCCATCGCCGGCAGCCAGGAGCGTCCGTCTTCGGAGCGCAGCGCGAAGATGGCCGAGCGCGAGCGGCCTTCGGCGTCAACGTAGAGGCGGTTCTGAAGCCCTATCCAGCCGTCGTCCACCCGTATGGCCTTGATCGAGCCCGCGGCGAGGTCCCCGGGGGCCGGCTCGATGACCGGCTCCCGCGTCGGCTCGAAGGGTCCGGTCGGCGACGGCCCGACGGCCAGGCCTATGGTCCTGGGCTCGCAGAAGCCGCAGTCCTCTATCCAGGCCAGCGACGCGGAGAAGTACAGGCGCCACTCGTCTCCGTCGTTCGTCAGGCAGGGGTTCGACACAGACTCGCCGAGCCGTTCGTCGCGCATCCAGTCCAGGGTGGGCTCGAGCAGGGTTCTGGGCGTCGACCAGGAGTCGAGGTCGGTAGAGGCCGAAACCGCTATGGCCGAACTCCACCGCCGCCGGCCGGGCAAGGCAGTCAGGGGCAGGGCGAGCGGACGGTATCGCTCGACGTAGAGGAGAAACCCGCCGCCGATGGCGCGGACGAAGGGCCGCATCGCGTTAGCCACGACGAGGCGGCGCCTGCGCCACGATAGCCCGTCGGCTGACGAGTAGCGGCGCACGCCCCAGGCCGAGTGGGCGAACAGTTCCCAGTCGCCGCCCGGGGTCTCCTCGGGGAACAGGAAGCTCGGGTCGGCGACGACCGGCGAGAAGGGCGGCGGTTCGATGAGCGGGCCCTCGGTCTCGGCCCAGTCCAACGCTATGAAATCGTTTATGGTCATCCCGAAAGCATAGCGCCGCCCATAGGCGAGCGCAAGCTCCGCCCGACGACGCCGCCTTGACGCCGTAGCGCGGCTGGGCCGCGGTTGGTATACTGCGTGACCATGCGACCATCGAACCGATCCGGCCCCGGGGCCTTGACCGACGCGGTCTACGCCCGCATCCGAGACGCCATCGTGAGCGCCGAGCTCAGGCCGAACGTCCGCCTCGTCGAGAGCGAGCTGGCCGTCAGGCTCGACGTCTCGCGGACGCCGGTGCGCGAGGCCCTCCTGCGGCTGGAGCAGGAAGGCTTCGTGAGGCGCGAGCGGGGCTGGGTGGTACGCGAGAACGAGCCCGGGGAAGTGCGCTCAAGGCTCGAGTGCCGCGTGGCCATCGAGGGCTACGCGGCCCGGCTGGCCAGCCAGCGGCGTGACGAGAGGCAGCTCGCGTCGCTGCGCGAGCTGGCCTCCGCGATGCTCGAAGGCGACCGCGAGCCGGGCAGGCTCCACGCGCTGAACGACGCCTTCCATGGGCTGATACTCGAGGCGTCGGGCAACGGGACGCTGGCCGCGCTGCACGCGCAGACCAAGATGAATTACTGGGACCTCAGCGTGCCGGTCGTATTCTCCGCCGAAGCCGACAGGCTGGTCGACGAGCAGCACGCGGCCCTGCTCGCTGCCATAGCCGACCGCGACGCCGGCGAGGCGGAGCGCGTGGCCAGGGCCCACGTACAGGGAACCCTCGACATCGTGCTCCGCGAGCTCACGGCGAGGTACCCGGGCTTCTCGGCCTAGCGGCTCGGCCTAGCGGCTCGGCCTAGCGGCTCAGCCTAGCGGCACAGCTTGTCGACGCGCCTCCGGTGGCGTCCGCCCTCGAACTCGGTAGCCATGTAGCGCTCTATCATGTCGACGACCGGCACGGCGTACTCGACTCGGCCGCCGAACGCGATGAAGTTGGCGTCGTTGTGGCGCTTGCACATCTCGGCGGTGTACAGGTCGAAGACCTGGGCGCAGCGTATGCCGTCGACCTTGTTCGCGGCTATCGAGATGCCAATGCCGGAGCCGCAGCACAGGATGCCGAAGTCGAAGCCGCCGGCCAGGTATCGCTCGGCCGCCAGCTTCGCCATGTCCGGATAATCCACCGAGTCACCCGTGTCGACGCCGAGGTTCTCGACCCGGTGCCCCTTGGCGGCGAGGGCTGCGACGATGGCCGTCTTGAGCTCGACCGCGCCGTGGTCGTTGGCTATCAGGATGTTCATGTTCCGTCCTCCGCCCGCCATCCTACCATGGACGCTCGATCTGGGCGATGCCCCCTTCAGTCCGTATCTCGTCGATTATCCGCAGGCGGTACCCGATGAAGCGGTCCCCGAGGTAGCGGTCCCGGAACCTAGGATAGCGGCTAAACGACGGGGCGTTCCAGGCCGATACTGAAGCAGGGGCATCCCGCGAGGGTCCGCCCGTCCCGAGAGGAGCCGACTCATGCGCAATCGTCGTTCGTATATCCTCGCCCTGGGCATCGCCGCCTTCGGCATCGTCGCCCTCGGGGTCGTGTGGGCTCAGGACTCAGGTTCTGGCGGAGAGGCTTCCGTCCAGAGCGCCTACGATATCTTCGGCCTGAGCCCCGACGATACGGGCGATGATGCCGGCGACGAGGCCCCTACGGGGGACGAGGCTCTCGAGTCGCTGGCCACGGACGCCGTGCCGGAGCCGGCCGCGGAGCCTGTACCCGAGGCGGGGGCCGAGCCGATAGCCGAGCCGATAGCCGAACCGGCCGTGGAGCCGATAGCCGAAGCCGGCGAGGCCGAGGAAGCGCTCATGGCGGAGATCATGCGGCTACTCGCCGAGCGCGACTCCCTCTACGAGGAGATCAACGAGCTACGCGCCGAAAACCTAGCGCTCGCCCAGGCGGCCGACGAGGCCGAGTACTATAGACTGCGCACGGGAGAGCTGGAGTCGGAGCTAGAGCGGCTTGAAGCCGAGCTGGCCGCCAAGGAAGCCGAATTGGCCGATGCGGACGCCCGATTGGACGCCATCGGGGCCCAATTAGCCGAAGAGGGCGCCAGGTTGGCCGACGCCGAGGCCCGCCTGGCCCTCGTCGAGCTGGACGACGACGCGCTCGGTGCCGCGCTGATCGAGAAGGACGCGCTACTGGCCGAGAAAGACGCGTTGCTATCCGAGAAGGACGCCTCGCTCGCGGAGAAGGACGCGACGATAGCTGAAAAAGACGCGTCGCTGGCCGAGAAGGACGCCCTGCTCGTCGAACGGGACGCGAGCGTCGCCGAGCTGGACGCGCGCATCGCCTCGCTCGACTCCGAGCTCGCCGAGGCGAGGGCCGCGCTGGCCGAGGCCGAGTCGACGCTCTACGAGTCGACCGAGCGGGCGGCGCCCGTCGCAACCGTAGCGCCCACGGCCGCCCCCGTTCGTGACGACGGCGGTGAGGCCTCGGCCGCGACGATAGCCGCCCTGGAGGCGAGGGTGGCCGAGCTGAGCGCCGAGCGCGACGCGGCCGTAGCGACGAGGGACGCGGCGGTCGCCACGCGCGACGCCTCCGACGCGATGCGCCTGGCCACCGAGCGCATCCTCGATGAAACGAAGGCCGAGCTCGAGCGGGCCCTGGCCGACGCCAAGGCGAGCGGAGCCATCGTAGCAGCTCCGGTCCCGGCCGCGACGCCTGGGCCGTCCACCGTAGCGAGGCCGGCGCCGTCCGGCGGCTACCTGTCCGGCTGGGCCATCGACTCGTCTCGCTTTACCAGATCGCTGCGCTCGGGCTTCGACGGCTCGGCGGCGCGGATGGGGGCCTGGAAGCTAGCCGGCCAGGTCGCGAGCCAGACCGACCCGAAGCAGTACTTCTCCCGGCTGGAGATGCCGCTGGCCCAGGGCCAGGCCGCCACGCTGTACCGCTTCAAGGCGCGCTCGACCGGCGACGGCTGGGTCGGCGTCGGTCTGCACCTCTATGTCGAGGACGTGAAGAAGCGCCACGGCTACGGCGAGGGGCGGAGCCTTCTCGTGTGGTTCACGCGCGACCGGGCGGCCCGCGGCGACGACGCCACCTACCTGCAACTGTACCGATCTGACGACGACGTGGTGATGGAGCGCATGTTCGACGCGGAACTGTCCGACGGCATCGAGGCTTGGCGCACGGTCGAGGTACTCTACGACCCCGCTGCCGAATTCATCGCCGTCTCCGTCGATGGCGTCCTGCGCATCGTCTACAAGACCTTCTTCGGCCGTGACTCGGGCGCCACCGTGTCGCTACGGACCCTCGGCGCCGGCGGTTCGTTCTCCGACTTCTCCGCCTGGGCCGAGTAGGGCGGCCGTGAGGGGATCGATCGCCACGGGGCTCCGCGCGCTGGCCCTCTGCGCTCTCGGCCTGTCGGCGGTCGCGGCGGGCGCCCAGCCCCTGGCCGGAGGAGCGGAGCCCGGTGGGGTAGCCTTCCGCGAGGTCTGGGCCTATCTGATGCGCGGCGAGGAGCGTTTCCTCGGCGCCGGCCTGCCTATTACCGACCTGTGCCTATTCAGCGCGGAGATCAACGCGTACGGCGAGCTCGTCGGGGTGCCGCCGGCCGCGTCGGTATCGTCGTTCCCTGGGCGGAAACACCTCGTGGTGGCCGAGATAGGCAGCTACTCGCTGACGCACTTCTGCCTCGACCCGGCCTTCCCGATACGGGCGGCCCTCGTCGACGCCATCGTCGCGGCGGCCGAGCCCTTCGACGGCGTGCAGATAGACTTCGAGGCGATACCGGTCAGAGACCGCGATAACTTCGTGACCTTCCTCGGGCAGCTCAAGGCGGGCCTCGGCCCCAGGATCCTGAGCGTCGCGGTCCCGGCCAGGCTGTCCGCAGCCGGAGACGCGCTCGGCTACGCCAGGCTAGCGGCCGTCGCCGACCGTATCGTCGTGATGGCCTACGACGAGCACTGGAGCACGAGCGAGCCGGGGCCGGTGGCTTCCATGGACTGGTGCCGGTCCGTGGCCGCCTATGCCCGTTCCGTCGTGCCGGTCGATCGGCTCGTGATGGGGCTGCCGTTCTACGGCCGGGCCTGGGGAGACCGGCGTACGAACCGGGCGCTCAAGTACTCGGCGGTCGAGGAGCTGATTGCGGAAAAGGGCATCGGCGTGTTCTTCCGCGAGAGCGGCATCCCGCGCGTCCGGTACCAGGAGACGGTCAACGTCGACGTGTACTACGACGACGCCGAATCCCTGCTCGAGCGGATGCGGCTCTACCGCGACTCGGGCGTCCGGGCGGTAGCGTTCTGGCGCCTCGGCCAGGAGGACCCGGCCGTATGGAAGGGCGTGGGCCGAGACTAGGCCGGCTCGTCCGCTTCGCCCTTGAGCCTGAACACCCCGAGCCGCTCGTCCATGCGGTCGATGCTCGCCTTGTTCATCGTCGTCAGCTCCTCGGCCTTGGCCACCGCCTGGCGGATGCTGGCCGCGCAGGTCCCGACGCCCGAGATGCTCTCCTGGATATTCGTCGAGTAGCGGGTCAGGGCCTCGGTCTCGAGCGATATCTGGCCCGCTATGTCGGCGACGGCCTCGGCCTCGCCATCCATCGCCCTGGACGCCTGTTTCATCGAGTCGAGGGACGATAGGATGCGGTTGGAGCCGGCGTTCTGCTCCTCCATCGCCTGCCTGATCTCCTCCTCGAGCCTCGTGACCGTGCGTATCAGGTCGCGTATGCCGTCGAAGTTCGACCCCGCCTCGCGGGACGACTCGGCAATATCGCCTATCGTGCCGGCCACCTCGGCGAGCATTCCCTTGATGCTCTTCGACTGCTCGCTCGTGCTCGCCGACAGCTTGCGTATCTCGTCCGCCACGACCGCGAAGCCCTTGCCCGACTCGCCGGCGTGGGCCGCCTCGATGGCGGCGTTCATCGCCAGGAGGTTCGTCTCGGCGGCGATGCCGGCGATGATGCTGTTCGTCTCCAGGAGGGTCTCGGACTGGCCGTAGACCAGCTTGATCTTCTGGATGACGTCGGCGAGCAGGGTGGCCCCGACGCCGGAGGTCTCGTTGAGCGCGCCGTAGTACTCGTTGGCCTTGATGACGCTGTCGGTCACCTTCTCTATCCTGGCCAGCATGGCTTCTATCGCCGAAACCGACTCCTGGATCATGGCCGACTCGGCCTTGGAGCTTCGCTCGAGGCTGCGTATGCTCGCGACGATGCGCCTGACCGACGCGTTCGCCTTCTCGATGGCCCGGGCGACGTCGTCGCCGCGCTCGGTGACGCTGCGTATCGCTGCCTCGGTGTCGTCGAAGGAGCCGCCGGTCCTGCGCATCTCCTCGACGAGCGTGGTGGCGCTGTCGGCCAGCCGGCCGACGTCGCCCTTGAGCCCGCCGAGCAGCTCGCTCAGGGTGAGGGTCAGCTTGTTGAAACCGCTGGCCAGCTGGCCCGTCTCGTCGCGGTTACGGATGTGTAGCTCCGGGCGTAGGTCGCCCGTCGCTATTATCTCGAAGGTGTTGCGTAGCTCGACCAGCGGCCGGCTGATCCTGCCCGAGATGGCTACGATCAGCGCCCCCTCCACGAGTAGCACGGATACCAGCACGATGAGCAGGAAGACGCTGACCTGGGCGGGTGTCTTCAGGATCAGGGCCTTGGAGATGGATACGATGTACAGCCACGGCGCGAGTCCCTCGCCGACCGAGACCGAGGCGAGCATCTGCAGGGTCCTGTCGCCGCGCAGCTCCGCCTCGACGAAGGGAACCGCCGACTCGTCGCCCGATAGCATGGCGGAGGCCGCCGAGACCGTGTCGGCCGACTGGGCGTCCGAAAGATACGAGCCGGACGCGTCGAACAGGGTGTCCGCCAGGATCAGCCCCTCGTAGGTGGCCAGCGACGAGTAGCCGCCGCTCCGCTCGTCGACCGTCTCGAGGATGCCGTTCAGGAAGGATATCGGGAAGTCCATGCCGACGACGCCCATGGCCTCGCCAGCGGGCCCGCGGATGGGCGCGGCGAGGGTCATCATGGAGACGGACACGCCGTCCTCCAGCTCCTCGTCGTAGGGCTCGGAGTACCAGAGGCCTCCGGCGGCCATCGGGCCTGCGTAGTAGTCCTCCTCGTAGCTATCCGATCCCCAGGCGTCAATGGAGACCACGGTCTCGCCGGAGCCGTCGCGATGGGCCCAGACGGCGTAGTTGCCGAGCTCGTCGTAGCCGCCTGTGTTCGCGAACTCCGCGTCGCGTCCGTCCCAGGCGTCCGGCTCGAACAGAACCCATAGCGCGACGAGGGATTCGTGCAGGCGCAGCGTCTCGAGGAAGACCGGCTGGAGCAGCTCGCGGTCGGTCCGACCCTCGGCCTTGAGTACCTCGAGGAGGCGGGCCGTCACCCTGAGCGTCTCGCCCGCGGGCTTGAAGCTATCCTCGACGAGGGCCGCGCCTTCTCGGGCATGCTGGGCCGCCGCCTGGTAGGCGTAGTCGTTGAGCAGGCCGACGATACGGTATCCGAGGAAGGCGAGCCCCGCCGAGATCACTATGAAGGCGGAACTCATCAGATAGACGAGCATCTTGCTCTTGATCGTTCTCATGGCCATCCTATCGTCGATAGCATATGACTTGTACAAGCGACCGCTATGACTATCAGACAATTCGATACTGGATGCAAGCGCGGGCGATCCTTACGGCGTAGATGGTCGACGGGAGGATCATTATGGTTCATATCGCGCATCGCGTCGCGGGCGCCGTCGCCGGGCTGTCGTTCCTGGCCTCGTGCGTACCGGAGCCGGCGCTGGAACGGTTCTCGGCCGACGACCTCCGGCCGCCGGCCGTGGCGTCCTGGGGGCCCATCGGCCCGTCCGAAGTATCGATCGGCTTCGACGAGGACATCGCCGGGGCCGAACCCGGCTTCGTCTCGTATCCAGGGCCGGCGGTGGCGTCGGTCGCCTTGGGCGAAGACGGCCGTTCAGTCAGGGTGCTGCTCGACGGCGCCCAGGCGCCGGGCGTGGCCTACTCGGTGTCCGGCGTCGTCGCCGACGCGGCGGGCAACCTGTCCGGCTTCGCGCTGCCGTACTGGGGCCACAATCCGGACCCACCGGCCATGCTGATCAACGAGCTCGTTACCGAGGGCTCGGCGACCCACCCGGACGCGGTCGAGTTCTACGTGGCGCGGGGCGGCGACTGCGCCGGTCTGGCCTTCTTCGTCGGCTCGCCGATGGACTACGCCTGCCGCTACGTGTTCCCGCCGCTCGCCGTGGCCGCCGGAGACTACGTCGTGCTGCACCTGAAGCCTCAGGGCGTGGCCGGCGAGGTCGACGAGTCGACGGCCAAGGACGAGTCGGCTGGCCTCGACGCGAGCGCTTCAGCCTGGGACCTCTGGTGCCGCGGCGGCGACGGCGCCCTGCCCGGCAAGAACGGCGTGGTCGCCCTCTGTTCGTCGCCTCATGGCGCCATGCTCGACGCGGTGCCCTACAGCGAGCGTTTCGCCGATTCCGATACCGCCTACGGCGGCTTCGGGTCTGCGGCCCTGCGCGACCGGGTCGCGGCGGTCGTCGCGGCAGGAGCCTGGGTCGGTTCCGATCCGCCCAGGCCGGAGGACTGCGCCAGGTCGGCGGGCACGACGAGCACCCGCAGCGTCTGCCGCTCATCGTCGTCGGGCGACAGCGACTCGGGCGCCGACTGGCACGTCGTTCCGACCAAGGGCGCTTCGCTCGGCTCCGCCAATGCCGACGAGGTCTACGCGCCTTGAGCCGGGGCACGGCCTAGACCGACGGGACTCGCGCCGGATAAGATGCGGCATGGAGAAACGATCGTATCGGGAGCTTGGCGTCGCCCTCGTGGGCCTGCCGGCCTCCGGCAAGACCAGTTCCGGTGTCCTCCTGGCCGACTTGCTCGGCATGCCCTTCGTCGACCTGGACGAGCGCGTCGAACGGGAAGCCGGGCGGTCGATCCCGGCCCTGTTCGAGGACGAGGGAGAGGACGGCTTCCGGCGGCGGGAGCGCGTGGCCCTCGAGCACGTTGCCGCTGGCGTCGCCGCTGGCGAGCCCGTGGTGCTGGCCACCGGCGGCGGCACCGTCGAGCTACCCGAGAACCGTTCCGTCCTTCGTGAGCGCTTCGTCACCGTCTGGATCAAGGTGGATCCGGCGGCGGCCGCTGCCCGAAGTCTCGGTTCAGGCCGGCCGCTCCTGTCCGGCGATGTCGAGGCTGGGCTCCGTCGTCTCTATGAGCGCAGGAGGGCCTGGTACGATGAATGCGCCGCGATAGCCGTCCAGTCGGACGGCATGCGCCCGGCCATGCTGGCGGAGGCCATCCGTGAAGCGCTCCGTTAGCCCGTCCATGGTGGCCGGGCGCGTCGTCGCCCCGCCGTCCAAGAGCGCCATGCAGCGCGCCGTAGCCTGCGCCGCCATGGCCGACGGGGTCTCGACCATAACGAACCCGAGCCTCTGCGCCGACGCGATCGCCGCCTACCGCGTAGCCGAGGCCCTCGGCGCCTCGGTCACGCGCTACGACGACCGGGTCGTCGTGCGGGGCGGCCTTTCGGCCGCCCCCGGAATCGTCGTCGCCTCCTGCGGCGAGTCGGGCCTGTGCCTGCGCATGTTCTCGGCTATCGCGGCCCTGCTGCCGGTCGACGTGGAGCTGCGGGCCGAGGGCTCCCTGGCCTCGCGCTCGGTTGCGATGGTCGCCGACGCCCTCGAGGCCCTCGGCGTGCGCTGCTCGACGAGCGGCGGGCTGCCGCCGGTCAGGCTGCGCGGGCCGCTCCGGCCGGGCCGCGTACGGGTCGACGGCTCGGCGAGCTCGCAGTTCGTCACCGGACTCGTGATGGCCCTGGCCATGGCCGGCGGTGAGTCGACGGTGTCGGTCGAGCGGCTCGCGAGCGGAGGCTACGTCGAGCTGACCTTCGAGGTGATGCGCGCCTTCGGCGCCGAGGCCGAGCGCGACGGGACCGAGATACGGATAGCCGGAACGCCGTACCGGGCGGCCGAGTACGAGGTCGAGGGGGACTGGAGCGGCGCTGCCTTCATGCTGGTCGCCGGAGCCGTCGCCGGCCGCGGCGACCTCGAGGTGGTCGGGCTGAGGCATGGCTCGAGCCAGCCTGACCGCGCCATCGTCACGGCGCTCGAGGCGGCCGGGGCAGAGCTCGAGCGCGTACCCGGGGGCTATCGGGTCGGCGGCGGCGCCCTCCTCGGCTTCGACTTCGACGCGACCGATTGCCCCGACCTGTTCCCGCCGCTCGTCGCCCTGGCCTCGCGTTGCCGAGGGACGAGCCGGCTGACCGGGGCCGCCAGGCTGCGCGGCAAGGAGAGCGACCGGGCCGCCGCGCTGTCGGAGGAGTTCGGCCGGCTCGGGCTCGAGGTGGCGGCGAGCGGCGACGAGCTGACCGTGGTCGGCCTGGGCGACGGCCGCCTGGGCGCCGGGACGGTATCGTCGCGAGGCGACCACCGTATAGCGATGGCCGCCGCCGTGGCCGCCCTCGCCGGCTCGGGCCCGGTGGCCATCGACGCCGCCGAGTGCGTGTCCAAGAGCTGGCCGGGCTTCTACGGGGCGCTCGACTCGATCAGGGCCTAGTCGGCGGCGCGGCGGCGTACCCGGCCGGGCCGTCGGGAGCCTCGCCGAGGTTGCCTCGCAGCTTGTCCAGGAACTTGCCCATCTCCTCGTGGTCGCGGTCCTTGATGATATGGGTCAGGTAGGCCAGCTGGGAGTTGATCAGCTCCAGGCGCCGTATCGTGTACGGGTTGAACATGATCTCGGCGAGCAGGCGGTCGTCCTCAGCGAGTAGGCCGCGCGCGATGTCCAGGTGCTTGCGGAAGTTGGTGCCGGGCGCGTCGAGGCGCTTCATGCAGGCGGCGAAGACCATCGTCGAGGCGAAGGGCGTGCCCAGCGAGTAGGCGACCGTCCGGTCGTGCCCGTCGAAGCTCTCCTCGAAGACCCGGATGCCGAAGGATCCGTAGAACGACTTCCAGAAGGCTTTGCCGTCGTCGCTCGACTCGGCGATGATCACCGCGCTCTGCTCGCTCAGGTTCGAGCCGTCGGCGTAGGTCGGGCCGAACATCGGGTGGGACGACGAGAAGGGCCGGCCCGACGAGGCGTACCATGACGCGAGGCCGGTCTTGACCGAGGCTATGTCGGACAGCGCGCAGGCCTCGTCCAGATGGGGCGTCACGGCGTCGAAGGCCTCCGTCGTCAGGCCGAGCGGCGCGCAGTTGACGAGCAGCTCCGGCCCGAAGGCCGCCAGGGCGCGGACGTCGTCGGCGGCCTCGACGGGCTTCCCGGTGGCCGAGCCGACGACGCCGGCGGTCGCCGCCCCCAGGCGACCGGGTGACGGGTCGTAGGCCGCCAGCTCGTGGCCGGCGGCCGCGAGGGAACGTATCAGCCAGGCGCCCATCTTGCCGGCGCCGAGTATCGCGACGCGCACGCTACAGCCTCCTCTCGGCGTAGCAGCCGAGCAACCTGAAGCCTCGCGACAGGCCGCCGGCGCGGTCGAGCGCCTTGATCACCGCTTCGTCGCGGTCGGAGCCAGCGAAGTCGATGAAGATGGCGTAGTCGCCGGGCTCGGTCGGTACCGACTCGATGCGCGTCAGGTTGATGCCCGCTTCGGCGAACACCTCGAGCACGGCGAACAGGGCTCCGGCCTTGTCGTCGGCGAAGAAGACGGCCGAGCACTTGTCGCCGGCTCTGCCATCGTCGCCGGCTCTGCCGTGGTCGCCGGCTTTGCCGTGGTCGCCGGCTCTGCCGTCGTCGCCGGCTCTGCCGTGGTCGCCGTCGGCCGGTCCGTTCGTGGCTTGGCGAGCCTCCTTGGCGAGCACGAAGAAGCGCGTGCGATTGTTCGGCGAGTCCTGGATGCCGTCCTTGATGATCTCGAGCCCGTAGAGTTCGGCGGCGAAGCGGCTGGCTATGGCCGCCGCGCCCTTCGGACGTTCCTCGGCTATCATGCGGGCGGCGCCTGCGGTGTCGAACCAGTCGACGCCCTCGAGGCCGTTGCGCTCGATGAAGCGCCGGCACTGCGACAGGGCCTGGCCGTGGGAGTAGACCGTGCGCAGCTCGCGGTGGTCGGCCCCGGGCGGCGCCAGCAGGCAGTGGCTGACGGCCATGTCGACGGCGCCGGCGACGCGCAGCTCGGTCGTCACCAGTATCGAGTTGACCTGGCCGACGACGCCGCCGAGGGTGTTCTCGACCGGTACGATGCCGTAGTCGACGTCGCCGGCCAGCACGGCGTCGAAGACCTGGGAGAACTCCCCGAAAGGCATGGTCGCCGCCTCGGGGGCCCAGGCTCTCGCCGCCGCCTCGCCGTAGGCGCCGTGCATACCCTGGAAGCCTATCAGCGAGAGCCTTCGGTCCTGGATGGCCTTGCTCTCGTCCATGATGCGTCGATACAGCCCCGTGGTGAAGGCCTCGTCCGCCAGGCAGCGCGAGCGGGCGGACACGCGCCCGAGCACCTCCGCCTCGCGGCCGGAGTCGAGCGAGCCGCTCTTGTGGCGGCGCGTCAAGAGGCCTTTCTCGAGCCTCTCGTCGAGCAGGGACAGGATGCGGGCGTCGATGCGGTCTATGTCCCGCCTGAGCGATTCGAGGGTCATGATGGTATTCCTCCGTTCGGTAGCGAGGCTCCTCGGGCGAGCGCCTGGAGCTCGAGGTCGGCCAGGACGACGGCGAGGGCCGCCTCGAGGGCCACGGCGCCGCGGAGCGCGATACAGGCGTCGTGCCTGCCCGGCGCCGACAACTCGTCCATGGCTCCCGTAGCGAAGTTCCAGGTGCGCTGAGGCTTGGCTATGGTCGAGGCCGGCTTCATCGCGACGCGGACGACCAGCTCGTTGCCGTTCGATATGCCGCCGTTGACGCCGCCTGAGCCGTTCTTGGACATGGCCCCGTCCGGGGCGACGATGGGGTCGTTATGCTCGGAGCCTCGCATGCGGGCCGCGGCGAAGCCGTCGCCGAATTCTACGCCGCGTACGCCGGGCACCGCGAACAGGGCCGCCGCGGCCAGCGACTCCAGCGCGCCGAAGAATGGTTCGCCGAGGCCGGCCCGTAGCCCGGACGCGCGTAGCTCGACGACGGCGCCGACCGAGTCGCCGTCGGCCGCGGCCTCGGCTATCGCGGCGTCGATGTCGACCCGGCCGTCGGCTTCGATGACGCGCGCGCCGAACGATACGCCGGGCAGGGCCTTCTTGGCCACGACGCCGGCAGCGACGAGGGCGAGCGTCAGCCTGCCCGAGAAGTGTCCCGAGCCCCGTGGGTCGGCGTAGCCCGAGTAGCGTATCCTCGAGACCAGGTCGGCGTGGCCGGGCCTCGGCATGTCCGAGAAGCGGTCGTAGTCGGCGGGCCTCGCGTCGGCGTTCCTGAAGATCGCGCAGAGCGGCGTGCCGGTCGTCCTGCCCTGGTAGACGCCGGACAGCAGCTCCGGGATGTCGGGCTCGGCTCGTGGCGTCGTGCCGGGCGCGCCGGCCCTACGCCTCTCCAGGTCCGGCTCGAAGTCGGCCGGGCCGAGCGACAGGCCGGCCGGGATCCCGTCGACGACCACGCCGACGGCCGGCCCGTGGGACTCTCCGAAGAGCTGGACGCGGAACAGGGTACCGATCGCGTTCACGGCGCCCTCCTGGCGAACGCCCTGAGTTCCTCGAGCGGTATGGCGTGCATCTCCACGTTCCCGATCGCGAGCGGCAGCGCGAAGCGCATCAAGCCGCCCGACAGCTTCTTATCGGCGCCGAGCGCTTCGGCCACGGCCTCGCGGAAGCTCGACGGCGACAGGTCGCGGCTCTCGACCGAGGAGCGCCTGGCGGCCTCGAGCCCGGTCGGCAGGCCGAGCCGCTCGAGGAGGCCGATGACCTCGTCGGCGTCGTCGCTGGAGCCGCCGAGCTCGACGGCCAGCCTGAGCGCCGTCGCCAGACCGGCGGCGACGGCCGCTCCGTGGGGCAACCCGGTGACCGACTCGACGCCGTGCCCGAAGCTGTGTCCGAGGTTCAGCTTGCGCCGCTCGCCGAGCTCGAGCGCGTCGGCTTCGACGAAGGCCGACTTGAGCTCGACCGACAGCCTGACGACCTCGCCGAGCTCCCCGCGCCTGATCCGGCCGCGTCGGTCGACCGCCCGCCCCACGGCGGCGTAGTGCTCGCCGCCTGCGATGACGCCGTGCTTGATGGCCTCGACGAAGCCGCGGGCCAGCTCGTCGTCAGGCAGCCCGTCGAGCAGGCTCGTGTCGACGAGCACGAAGCGCGGCTGGGAGAAGCAGCCTATCAGGTTCTTGTAACCGCGGAAGTCGACGCCGTTCTTGCCGCCGACCGAGGCGTCGACCATCGCGAGCAGCGTCGTCGGCACGAAACCGAAGTCGACGCCGCGCATCCAGGTGGACGCGGCCAGGCCCGCCAGGTCCGAGACGCTGCCGCCGCCGAGCCCGACCACGGTCCAGTCGCGCTCGACGCCCAGCTCCAGGAAGCGCGCGTACACGGCCTCGAGCGACGATAGGCTCTTGGCCGACTCGCCGCGCTCCACGATCACGACGCGCCCGGGGTCGAAGCCGGGCGGCATGAGGCCGGAGGTCAGGGCGTCCGCGACGACGACCGTCGTCGCCGGCTCGGCGAGCGAGCCGAGGCCGACGGCGGGGCCGAAGCGTATCTCCGGCGCGGTCATCGCCCGTCCTCCGCGGCCAGCTCGTCCATCGTCCGCCGCATCGTCGCTATCTTGCGCATCAGCCGCTTGAAGGCCTCGGGCGACAGCTGCTGAGCCTTATCGCTCAGGGCCGTGGGCGGATCGATATGCACTTCTATCTCGAGCCCGTCGGCCCCCGCGGCGACGGCGGCCAGGCTCATCGGTTCGATCAGGCCGAGCACGCCGGTGCCGTGCGACGGGTCGACTATGATCGGCAGATGGCTCGTCGCCTTGACCGACGGAACGATGGACAGGTCGAGGGTATTGCGCGTATAGGTTTCGAAGCTGCGGATGCCCCGTTCGCAGAGGATGACGTCCGGGTTGCCCTCGGCCAGGATGTACTCGGCGCAGTTAAGCCATTCCTCGAGGGTCGAGTACATGCCGCGCTTGAGGAGTATCGGCCGGCCGGACTTGCCCGCCTCGCGCAGCAGCGAGAAATTCTGCATGTTCCTGGCGCCGATCTGGAGCACGTCGGCGTATTCGCCGACCCAGCTGACGTCGCGGGTGTCTATCACCTCGGTGACGATGGGCAGGCCCGTCTCGCGCCTCGCCTTGTCCAGGATCTTGAGCCCCTTGAGGCCGAGTCCCTGGAACGCGTACGGCGAGGTGCGCGGCTTGAAGGCGCCGCCGCGGAGCATCGTCGCTCCCGCTTCCTTGATCGCTACGGCCGTGCGCAGGAGCTGGTCCTCGGACTCCACGGCGCATGGTCCCGCGATGACGGTGAAGCCGTCGCCTATGCGTATGCCGCCGACCTCGACCACGGTCCTCGCCCCGTCGGGCCGGACTCCGGTCAGCTTCAGATCCTTCATGATGTCTACCTTCCGCCGGCTGGGCCGGCCGTGATCGTACCTAATATAGTCGTCGTTCGGTTTGCCCTGGCCCCCGATCGCGACGGCGCCCGCGACGGAAGGATACAACCGGGGGCGCCCCGTCGTCGATAGCGGCGCGGCTATCGGAGCATCGCTCGCGAAGCGGAGCTCGCGGGGCGGCGGCCGGGAACCCTACGGGCTCCCCGCCCGGCCGCGCCGCGATGGAGCCCTATGCGGTATAACGGCTATAAAAATACTGGTGGGAGGGGGAAGGGGAGTAGGTTGGAACTGATCGTCCTGAAACCATGAGGGCACGCTACCATGGGCCGGAAAAAGAATCAAGTTACTGTCGGAAGAAACTCTCTCCTTCGGCGAAGGCGCGGCGCGTCCGCGGGCCGCAGCCCGACGGACGATCAGAGCTGATCGGCGAACAGCTTCTCGATGGCCTGCTTGGGCAGGGCGCCAGGCTGCTGGCGCACGACCTTGCCGTCCTTGAAGACCATCAAGGTAGGGATCGAAATGATGTTGAACTTGCCGGCGAGCTCGGCCTCGTTGTCGACGTTGACCTTGCCGACCTTGAGCCGACCGGCGTAGGTCTTGGCCAGGTCGTCGATGTGCGGGCCTATCATCCGGCACGGCATGCACCACTCGGCCCAGAAGTCGACGAGTACCGGTATCGTCGACTGCTCGACCTCGGCCGTGAAATTCTTGGAGGTCAACTCTATTCCTGCGCTCATAGGGGCTCCTTCGGTCGCTCGAACGCATCGGGCGTCGCGTAGGCGCGCGCGATAGTTCGTAGGTTATAGCGATCAAAATACCGAGCGGGCGGGCAGATTGTCAAATAGAGCAGGGGAAGGCGCGGCCCAAGGCTAGCCCGGCCTGTCCTTACGCGCGCCTACCTATCGCCCAGAGCAGATACTCGCCCTCGAGTGTCGACCTGGGACCCGCGGCCCCGGAGGCCTCGCGGCGTTTGGCCGCCTGGCGCCTGGCCTCGTAGAAGCGGTATAGGTCGCGCGGGTCGGCGCTCGCCGGTTCGGGGTACTCGCGGACCCCGCCGAACAGGGCGTCGATCCCCGCCGCGTCCTGGGGGCCGTTCGCGTCGATATGCGCCGTGCAGGCCACGAGTTCCTCGTGGCTCAGGCCGAACAGGAATTCAGCTAGCGCCTGATAGACGCCCGGGTCGGAGAAGCGATCGCCGGCGAAGGCGAACCAGCGCCCGTCGAGGCTCATGGAGAGGCCGACGAGCTCGCTCGAGCCGAGGAGCGTGCCGAACACCGGCCGACATGACTTGCGGGAGGTCCAGACGGCCACGAGGGCCTCCGTCGAGTCGTCGAGGCCGCCGTCCAGGTCGGAGTCCCAGAGCGATATGAGCCGAGAGGCGGCCGAGCGCCTGGCGTCCTCCGGCGCCGAGCCGTCGAGGATGTCCAGGTAGGCGTCCTCAGCCATCAGCGCCAGCACGGCCCTCGTGGCTAGCTCCTGAGCTGCGGCGAGGCGTTCCCCGCGGATGCCGGCCCCGGCGCAGGCCCGGGCCAGGGCGGCCAGCGCCTGGGCTTCGGCCGCGACGACCGAGCGCCTGAACACGGCCCGAGAGGGCAGGTAGAGCAGGCGGTCGCCCCTGTCGCCGCGTAGTAGCTCCGCGATCAGCGAATCCTCCGTCCTCGGCTCCGAGCCGAGCCGGCTGGCTGCCGCCGTCGGGGGCAAGCGCTCGAGCGCGGCCCTCATGCCGTCGACGGCCTCGAAGCGGGAACGGACTATGGTGTAGGCGTCGGGCACCTCGGCGCGCAGGGCGGCCAAGGCGTCCTCGCTCGCCGCCTCGGCGACGCCGAAGTGGCGCGAGGGGAGCGCTCGGCTCATCGCTCCGCTCGGGCGACCGCCTCCACGACGAAGCGTTTGGTGCCGGACGGCGAGACGCAGGAGACGTTCGCGCCGACCCGCTCGCCGATGATGGCCACACCGAGCGGGGACAGGACGCTCGCGGTGGCGCTCGTGCCGTCGAGCTCGGCGGGGAAGACGAGCCTGGTGGTGAAGCGCTCTCCCGTGTCGACGTCGATGACCGTGGCCGAGGAGCCGATCGAGACCACGTCGCCGGGCAGGTCATCGGGCTCGACGACGTCGGCCGTCGACAGCTCGTTCTCGAGGCGCTTCAGGTGGAGGTCGCGCAGTCGTCGATTGGCCTTCATGGCCGCGACGACGCCGGATAGCTTCCGATAGTCCGGAAGCCCGAGGAGGATGCATGTGTCGTTCACGGTGATGCTCCGGGGGAGGTGATGGAAACGATAGGTATCGGTTCAGGTAGAGAATACGACTGAATCAGACGAGGGGCAAGATTGGTATAACGAGTATATAACTTGTATATAATGCTACAAGTCTCTATCGTTGCGCGCTATCGCCGTCGAGAGGCTACCCTCCCTGGCCGGCATGCCGAGCTTGCGCCTAGCGTTGTGTCGGTGGCGTTCGACAGTCGAAGCGGCTATCGATAGCAGCTCGGCTATCTCCTTGCTCGACAGCCCCGAGGCGACGAGGTCGCATACCTCGAGCTCTCGTACGCTCAGTCGCATGCGTGGATCGTCGGCCAGGGGCGCGCCGCGGGACAGCATCACATCGAGCTCCCTGCGTATCCTGGCCTCGAGCCTGGCCGCCTCCTCCCGCCTGCCCGAAGCCGCCGCGACGCCGGCGAGCCCGGCCACGAGTGGCGAGACGCGCTCTTCGAACGCGGAGCGCATCGCGGACCTGATACCGGCCTTCTCGAGCTCGATCCTCGATAGGAGCTCGGACAGGGCGGCATTCTTCCGCTCCAGCTCCGAACGGCCGAGGCGCTCCCGCTCGTCGGCTTCCAGGCGCTCGGCGGCCACGGCCAGGAGGGCCGCCGTCGACGAGCACAGCGAGCGCTCGCGCTCGGAGAACGCTTGCTCCCCGCCCGGGTAGCTCGCCTCGACGCCGCAGGCGAGGCGCGAGCCGGCGAGTGCCGCCATGGCATCGGGCGAAGGGCCGTCGGAGTCGTGCGAGTCGGACGAGTCGGGCGAGTCGGACGGCGCGCCCTCGCCAGCGTACGTCGCCGTCCGATCGCCGAGCCTGACGACCACGCGGGCCGCCTCGGGCCGGCCCATCGCCGCCGCGAAGAGCCGCGCGCAGCCTGCGGCCGCCTCGTCGGCGTCGAGGCCCGGCTTGGACAGGAGCGCCGCGAGCGAATAGAAGAAGTCCAGCTCCTTCTCGCGCTCGCGCAGGTCGTCGGCCGTCGGGGCGGACGGTTCAGATAGAATCATGCGTTCCAGTATACACGAAGGCTCCCGAACCGCTACCATGTCGTATCATGCTCAAGCGTTTCCTCCCGTACTACAAGCCCTATCTGGGCCTCCTGGCCCTCGACCTGGCCTGCGCCCTGGGGCTCGGGCTGGCCGATCTCGTCTTCCCGGCGGCCACGCGGCGCGTCGTCGACGTGATCGTACCGGCCGGCGACATGGCCGGCCTCGCGCGCTTCGGCCTGTTGCTCGTAGCGCTGTACGCCGTCCGCGCCGGGCTCGAGTTCATCCTCGGCTACTACGGCCACGTGCTCGGCGTGAACATCCAGCACGACCTCCGGCGCGACATCTACCGCCACCTGCATACCCTCGACACGCGCTTTTTCGACGATACGAAGACCGGCCAGATCATGTCGCGCATCGTCGGCGACCTGTTCGACTTGGCCGAGATATCGCACCACCTGCCCGAGGACCTGATCATGGCCGGCGTGAGGCTCATAGGCTCGCTCGTCGTGATGCTCGCCATAGACTGGCGCCTGGCGCTCGTGGTCTTCGCGATCGTGCCGGCCCAGGTCCTGTTCTCGTCTACCTTCCGCGCGCGCTTCCGCCGCGCGTTCCGCCGCAACAAGGAGACGATGGCCGTCATCAACGAGCACATCGAGGAGAGCGTCTCGGGCGTGCGCGTCGTGCGGGCCTTCGGCAACGAGGACTACGAGCGCGCCCGTTTCGACGACGGCAACGCCACGTTCAGGAGCTCGAGGATAGAGTCGGTCTTCCATATCGGCGTGTTCAACACCGGCGTGTCGTTCCTGTCCAACCTCGGGCTGGTCATCGTGCTCGTCGCCGGCGGCTATGCCGCCTGGCGCGGCTCCGTCAGCGTCGGCGCCTACGTGGCCTTCGCGCTCTACGTGGCGCGCTTCTTCCAGCCCATCGAGGTGCTCGTGCGCTCGATGGAGCAGTTCCAGGAGGGCGCGGCCGGCTTCGGGCGCTTCCTCGAGATAGTCGACACGAAGCCGACCATCGTCGACGCCCCCGGCGCGATAGAGCTGGCGAGCGTCCGCGGCGACGTCGAGTTCCGGGAGGTGAGCTTCCGCTACGGCGACGGCCTCGAGCGGGTGCTGGAACGCGTCGATCTGCGCGTGGCAGCCGGCGAGACGGTCGCGATTGTCGGCCCTTCTGGCGCGGGTAAGACGACGCTCTGCTCGCTGATACCACGCTTCTACGACATCGAGGAGGGCTCGATCACGGTCGACGGGCTGGACGTACGGGAGGCGACGATAGCCTCGCTCAGGCAGGCGGTCGGCCTCGTGCAGCAGGACGTGTTCCTGTTCTCCGGCAGCGTCCGGGACAACATCGCCTACGGCCGCCTGGGCGCGAGCGACGAGGAGGTCGAGGCCGCCGCGGCCGCGGCCAACGCGCTCGAATTCATACGCTCCCTCCCCCTGGGCCTGGATACGCTGGTCGGCGAGCGCGGCGTCAAGCTGTCAGGCGGCCAGAAGCAGCGCATCTCGATAGCCCGCATGTTCCTCAAGGATCCGCCTATCCTGATACTCGACGAGGCGACGAGCTCGCTCGACACGATGAGCGAGCTGGCCATACGCGAGTCGCTCGACCGGCTGTCCCGAGGCCGCACCACGTTCATCATCGCGCACCGCCTGGCGACGATACGCCACGCCGCGCGCATACTCGTGCTGACCGAGGACGGTGTCGTCGAACAGGGCCGGCACGACGACCTGGTGGCCGCCGGCGGCGTCTACAAGCGCCTGTATGACGCGCAGGTGGAGAGCCTCCTCGTCAGCTAGGGCGGTCCCACTTCTTCTTGCGCCGCGGGTTACGGTCGTCGGCTATGCGCTCGAGCTGGTAGTCGCGCATCGCGAAGAACGACCGCAGCAGGCGCTCCTTGTCGGGGTACGCGTCGAGCCCGGCGTTTTCCAGCGCCAGGAGCAGCTCGTGCGTCGCCTCTATCGTCGACAGGCACAGGGGGTCGGGCTGGCGTTTAATGACGTAGCGGCTTGGGACGGTGGGCGTGAACTTGACGCAGGGTAGGGCGCGGAGGCAGGGGCTCTCGCGGAGTATGGCCTTGGCGCAGGCCCAGGTCGAGTCGATCAGGAACACGACCAGGCGGCGGTCGCCCAGCTCGGCCGCGGGGAAGCCGCCCGAGGATAGGTCGAAAGCGTCCTTGCCGGGGTAGAGCAACACGGGGAAGTTGGCCGGGTCGTCGACCAGGGCCCGGTACCGTGGATCGTCCCCGAAGCGTAGGCCCGGTATGATCTCGCTGTTCCGTAGGTTCAGGCAGGTCAGCCTGCCGGTCGTGCACTTCTCATGCTTCCATTCCATCGGGTGCATGAGGAGGACGACGCGGGTCCGCGTAGGCATCGGCGGCTCGGACGGACACAGACACAGCGCCTTGGGCCTGCGGCAGCTCCAGCATACCTCCCTGAATTCGACAGCCCCGCCGTCGATCCCGGCCGCTCGCATCCGTTCCATCGCTACCTCTCTGATTGGTTAGCGACTATAGCACCAAGTCCTTACGCGTATCCACCAATAAGGTTCGTAACACTGACCGCGCCTTGACCGCTCAGGCCGCTTGCGACGATACTCGCCCCATGGCAATCCGGTATCATACCGCCACCTTCGAGAACATTCCCTCGGAGAAGCGCGAGCGCATCCTCCGGGCCGCCTCGCGCGTGCTCGGCCGCGACGGCATCGGCGGCGCGAGAATGGCGGACGTCGCCGCCGAGGCCGGCGTCTCCCATGGCTCCATGTTCAGCTATTTCCCGACCAAGGACGATATGATCCGCGCGGTCATCGCCCGGGGCATGAGCCTGCAGGCCGAGCGCTTCGCGGCGTCGGACGACGAAGGGGCAGGCTTCGCCGCGACGGTCCGCACCGTCTTCAGGAGCGCCTGGGACGAGGCGAGCGCCGAGCCCGAACTCATATCGCTCTGGCTGTCCCTATCGCTCGTCGAGAACGCCCGCTTCGCCGACGCCATCCTGCCGCTCGAGCGCGACTCGACCGAGCGATGGCGCCGCGTCGTCGCCCGTGGCAAGGCTTCCGGCGAGATCGACCAGGGGATCGACGACGGCGCGGCCGCCTACCTCCTCGACGCGCTGGCCGCCCAGCTGATGAAGAGCCGCGCCAGCGGGCTCGAACGCGCCAAGCTCGAGCTGTTCGTCGGCACGGGGCTGGCCGAGGCCGCTCCCGACCGTATGACCGACGCCGTCGTCGCCATGCTACGATAGCCTCATTCTGATGATTGACTGGTCAGTCAACGCATGGTAGCCTAGCGTCAGCTTGATGACGAGGAGTATCGGCGTATGGATCGGTTCAGTGACGGCTTTTTGTTCGGGGCTTCATCGTCGGCGTTCCAGATCGAGGGAAGCCTCGACCGCGACGGCCGCGGCCCGTCCGTCTGGGACGCCTTCATAGCGAGGCCGGGCCGGGAGCGCCTGCGTTCCGATGCCGCGACAGCCTGCGACCATTACGCCAGATGGGCCGACGATGTCGCCATAGCCGGCGAGCTCGGGCTCGACGCGTATCGCTTCTCCGTATCGTGGCCGCGGATCCAGCCGGACGGCCGCGGTGAACCGAATCGGGCGGGCCTGGACTTCTACTCGCGCCTCGTCGACGGCCTCCTGGAGCGGGACGTGCGGCCCTTCCCGACGCTGTTCCACTGGGATCTGCCCTTGGCGCTCCAGCGCGACTCGGGCGGCTTCAGGGACCGCGATACGGCCGCCCGCTTCGAGGACTACGCCGGTATCGTCGCTCGCGCGCTCGGCGACCGGGTCAAGGATTGGATCACCATCAACGAGCCCTTCGAGTACGCGTGTTTTGGCCACCTCTTCGGTACCCACGCACCGGGCGTCAAGAGTCCCCTGGCCTACCTTCAGGTCGTCCATCATCAGCTACTGGCCCATGGCCGGGCCGTCTCCGCCATACGCTCGGAGGCCGCCGGCGCCCGGGTCGGCATAGCCCTCAGCTGGACGCCGGTGCATCCCCTACGCGATACCGAGGCGGACGAGAAGGCCGCCGCCCGAGCCAACGCGTTCATGAACGGCGTCAGCTTCGACCCAATCCTGCTCGGGCGCTATCCCGCCCTCGTGACGAGGGGGCTACTCAGGCCGCCTGTCAGGGACGGCGACTTCGAAACCATCTCGACGCCGCTCGATTTCGTCGGCCTGAACTACTACAGTCGGGAAAAGGCGCGCAACGCTCCGCTCGTGCCGTTCATCCGGGCGGACGTGACCGGCAAGGAGCCGCGCGAGCTGCCCGAGAGCGACGATAGGACCGCGATGGGCTGGGAGGTCTACCACCGGGGGCTCGTCGAGATCCTGGCCGAGCTGCGCGGCCGCTACGGGAACCCGCCGGTCATCGTCACCGAGTTCGGCTCGGCCTGGAGCGACTCGGTCGAGACGGACGCGGCTACGGGCCGGGCCAGGGTCGGCGACACGAGGCGCGTCCGCTACCTGCGCGACGCGCTCGCCGCGATGCGCTCGGCCATCGAGGCCGGATCGGACCTGCGCGGCGCCTTCGTCTGGAGCCTGACCGACAACTTCGAGTGGGCCGAGGGCAACGCCAAGCGCTTCGGCCTGGTACACGTCGACTACGGCACGCAGGCCCGTACCGTGAAGGACTCGGGCCGCTGGTACGCCGGGCTCATCGCGTCGAGAGTACTCGACGCGTCGTCGAGAGTACTCGAAACCGGATCGGAGGACACATGAGAGACGATACCTCGCCGATGGTCGAGGCCGGCCCCGCGACGGCCATCCCTCGGCCGCGCATGAGCCTGGCGCTCAAGCTCGTGTTCTCGGTGGGCCAGCTCGGCTGGAGCCTGACGACCTTCCTGGCCAATAACCTGCTCGCGTATTTCTACGTGCCCCCGGAGAACGGCGGCGAAGGCATCCCGGCTTTCGTGCCGCGCGGCGCCCTGCTCGGGCTCCTGACCGTCGTCGGGCTGGCCGCCTTCGCCGCCCGCCTCTTCGACGGCGTGAACGACCCGCTGATAGCCGGTCTGTCCGACCGCTCGCGCTCGCGCCTCGGCCGCCGGCGCACCTTCATGGCCATCGGCGCCGTCCCGGCCGTCGCGATGGCCCTGGCCCAGTTCTGGCCGCCGGTAGCCGGCGTCTCCGGTCTCAACGTGGCCTGGCTGTTCGGCACGGCCCTCTTGGGCACGGTCTTCCTGACGATGTACGTGATGCCGTACAACGCGCTCATAGCCGAACTCGGCGCCGACTCCAAGGATCGCCTCCTACTCGCGGCCCTGACCTCGGTAACCTGGGCGGTCGGTTTCGCGTCGGGTAACGCCGTCTACGCGATCAAGGACGCGCTCGTCGCCGGCGGCACGACGCCGCTGGCAGCGTTCAGGACCGCGACCGGCCTGCTCGGCGCGGTTGCGGTGATAGCCATGCTCGTGCCGGTCTTCGCCATTAACGAGCGGAAGTACGCCTCGGGCGGCGTCTCCGACGCTCCCGCCTTCGGCGCGATCCGGGAAGCCCTGCGCGATCGCCCCTTCAGGGTGCTGGTCGGCGCGAGCTTCCTCTATTACACGGCGAATACCTTCCTGGAGATAGGCATAGCCTACTACGTCGGCGCGCTGATGGGGCTGCCCGAGTCGCAGGCCTTCACCCTCTCGGTCGCCATCTTCGGCCTCAGTTTCCTCTGGTACCCCGCCGTGATGAGGGCTGCTGGCCGCCTCGGCAAGAAGCGCGTCCTATCGCTCGGCTTCGTGGCCCAGGTCTTCGTGTTCTGCGTGATACCGCTGGTCGGCCTGGCGCCGTCCGTGCCGGTACTCGCCTGGGCCGTCGTCATCGCCGTAGGCCAGTCCGCGGCCTCGGCGGCCTTTGGCATACTGCCGACCGCGATGGTAGCCGACGCGGCCCGGGCGCACTCGGCCAGGACCGGCTCGAGCATCGAGGGCGCCTACTTCGGCGTGAACAGCTTCGCGATGAAGCTGGCCGTCTCGACGGCCAACCTGGCCTTCCCGTCGTTCCTGCTACTCGGCAGGAGCGCGGAGCGCTCGCTCGGCATCAGGCTGTCCGGGGCGGCCGCGGCCGCGTTGACGCTGGCCGGCTACCTGGTGCTGAGGCGCTACGAGGAGGCCGAGGAGGCCGAGGAGGCTTAGCGCGATTCGTCCATCAGGGCGAAGTACGGCGCCAGGCGCTCGCCGTATGTAGCCGTCAGGAAGCGCTCGGCTCTGGCCTTGAACAGGTCCAGCCGCAGCCCGTCGGCCTCGCCGATGACC
>JAKQKE010000190.1 GCA_029560805.1 Spirochaetota bacterium | reverse complement strand
TCGCCTCGAGCGCGGCAGCCTCCGACTGAAGGCTCCAGTCCGCGAGCGCCACGGCCGCGGCGGCCTCCGAGCGACCGGTCGCGCGGAGGAGGCCCGTCGTCGCGTCCGGCGGTACGCCGGAGCCGGGATCGAGGGCCGCCTCGCGTAGGAGGGCCAGCTGCTCGAGCCTGGAGCTCGCGAAAGAGCGGCAACCGCCCCTGGCCATAGCCGCCACGATCGGAATCCGGGCCCCGACGCTCTTGACGACGGCCACCAGCCCTATCCCCGAGCGGGCGCAGGCCTGGCGCACGAAGCGGGCGTTGTTCTCGATGATGCCCAGGTCGACGGCCAGGCGCGGGAAGCGACCGTCGCGGGGCTGATCGCTCGAATCCATCGGAACATCGTCGCACGAGCGCCCATTCTTGACAAGCGCGGCGGGCGAGCCTTGTACCGGGGGCTCGCTACGGGCTATACTTATTCTCTACTCGCCTGCGCGTCGTCTCGCGCGAATACCATCCTTGGAGCTGCGTTTGGACATCCGTATCAAGCCGAAGCCGGCATCGGCCCTCGAGTCGACTCCTCTCGTACAGCAGACGACCCTCTGGGCCCGCGTCAAACGGATGCTCGGCTGGTCGGCCATGGCTTTCGACCTGGACGCCTCGGGCGAGCCCGCGGGCGACGTGCTCGTCGTCGTCAGGGACGTCGGCGGCGGCTCGTCGGTAGCCTACGTGCCCTACGGCCCCGAGGGTCTCCCCGACGACGGCGTCCGAGGCGAATACCTGGCCGCTCTGTCCGTGGAGCTCCGCGCCCACCTTCCGGCGGAGTGCATCATGACGCGCTGGGACCTGCCCTGGGAGTCGCCCTACGCCCTCGAGGAGGATCGCTACGACGACGAGGGCCACTGGCTCGGCGCGCCCGAGACGCGGGTCAGGGAGGCGCGCATGAATTTCGGCGTGCGCGGCGGCGCGCTGCGCAAGGCGCCGAGCGACATCCTGCCACCGGATACGCTGATCGTCGACCTCAGGCGCGAGCCTGACGAGCTGCTCGCCGCGATGAGGCCCAAGACCAGGTACAATATCGGGTTGGCCGCTAGGCGTGGCGTCACGGTCCGGGAAGGCGGCGCCGACGACCTGCCCCTCTGGCGGGCGCTCTACGAGGACACGGCGCGCAGGAACCGCATGTCGCCGCAGCCGGATGATTACTTCTCGGCCGTATTGCGCGCCTCACGCGGATCGGGCCCCAGCGCCGGGGACGAGTCGATCACGATGCTCGTCGCCGAGAAGGCCGGCCGGCCGCTCGCCGCGATGTTCATGTCGGTATCGGCGGACCGCGCCGCCTATCTCTACGGCGCCTCGTCGAGCGATGACCGCAACCTGATGGCGCCCTACGCGCTCCAATGGGCCGCGATGAACCGCGCCAGGTCAGCGGGCTGCCTGAGCTACGACCTGTTCGGCGTAGCCCCGAGGCCGGATCCCGACCACTCCATGTACGGGCTGTACGTCTTCAAGTCGGGCTTCGGCGGCTCGATGCTGCATCGGCAGGGCGCCTGGGACTACGCCTACGACGAGGTGGGTTACGCGTCCTACGTAGCCTACGAGGCCGCCGGGCCGCGGTTCATCGCGTGAGGAGGATAGTGCTCTGGGCCCTCGTCTTCGCGGGGGCGGCCCTGGCGCTCGCGTTCGGGATTAGCGCGCTCCTGAGGACGAGCCACGAGGCCGAGGCGCTCGCGCAAGAGGCCAGCCATGCCGCCTTGGGCATCGAGGCCTATTCGTCGAGCGTCTCCAGCCTCGACGACCCGCGGGTCGTCAGCGTGATCATTCTGTTCGCCATCCTGTCGGCGAGCGCCGCCTTCAGTTCGTCGGTATCGGCCCTCATGCTACGGCGCCGCGTCTCGTCGCAGCACCTCGAGCTCCGGCGGAAGGTGCATGAGCTCGAGGCCCTCGATGCTAGGCACAACGCGATGCTGAGCGCCCTTCCCGACCTGGTCTTCGTCTTCGACGCCGAGGGGCGTATCATCGATTACCTCAAGAGCGCCATCAATACCTTCGCGGTGCCGCCCGAACGCTTCATCGGGAAGACTATAGCCGAGGTCTTCGGCGACGCGGAGCTCGACGGGAGAATACGCGAGGCCATCCATCGGACCCTGAGCGGGCACGGCCCCCAGATACTCGAGTATACGCTCGGCGGGATCGAGCCGAACGAGCGCTGGGAGGCTCGGCTGGTCAAGGCGACCGACTCCTCCATCCTGAGCGTCAACCGAGACGTGACCGAACGCTTCAACGCTGAGAGGGAGCGCGAGTCGTCCCTCCTCGAGAAGGAAGCCCTGCTCAAGGAGATTCACCATCGCGTCAAGAATAACCTGCAGATCGTCTCGAGTCTCCTGTCGATGCAGTCCGCCAAGGCGCGCGACGAGTACGACCGGCGGCTGTTCATGGACAGCCAGAGCCAGATTCGCGCGATGGCGGCTGTCCACGACCAGCTCTACCGCTCGAGCGACTTCTCGTCGATAGCTGGCGGCGCCTACCTGACCGACCTGGTCTCGGGGCTCGAGGCGAGCTGGGCCCGACCGGGTATCTGGGTGCGCGCTTCCTTCGAGCCGGGCGACGAGGGGCTTGAGCTCGACCTGGAACGGGCGGTGCCGATCGGGCTCATCGTCAACGAGCTGATTACGAACGCCTATAAGTACGCCTTCGAAGGTCGGCATACAGGCTCGATACGGGCGAGCCTGGTGAAACGCGACGACGGTGGCCTCATACTATCGGTCAGCGACGACGGCAAGGGCCTACCCGACGGCTTCGACGCATCGGTCGGCGACGGCGGCATGGGCTTCACCATCATCAACGCGCTCGTCATGCAGCTCGGCGGCCGGCTCGAGGCCGGCTCGCCGGAAGGCGATACGCCTGGAAGCGGCGGCACCGTCGTCACGGTTACCGTACCGCCTCGCGGCGAACCGCCCAGGAAACGGGATCAGCCGTAGCTGTGCAGGCCGGGCAGCAGGTAATTGACCCCGAAGAAGGTAAAGGCCGTACAGATGAAGCCGACGACCGCTAGCACCGACGGCACGGCGTCCTTGCGCCTCATCACGAGGCGCACGTGCAGGTACGCGGTATAGACGAGCCAGGTGACGAGGGCCCAGGTCTCTTTGGGATCCCAGCTCCACCAGCGGCCCCAGGCCTGCTCGGCCCAGATAGCCCCGAATACCAATGCCCCGGCGGTGAAGAACGGGTAGCCGACGGCTATCGCGGTATAGGTCAGGCGGTCGAGCTCGAGCCGGCGGTCGTCGTCCTTGACCGCCAGGAAGATCAGCGCCGTCACGAAGCTGACGACGAAGAAGGCCTCGCCCACGAAGGTGAAGCTGACGTGCAGGATGAGCCAAGCGGAGCGGAGCGCCGG
>JAKQKE010000185.1 GCA_029560805.1 Spirochaetota bacterium | reverse complement strand
TTCTTCATGTCGCGGCCGCCGGTGCCTATGGCCTGGCTGACGCCGGAGCCGTAGCGGTCTATCAGGCAGGTCGTCTCCTGGAGACCGGTGCCCGACGCGGCTACCACGCCGATGGGGCCGCGTCTGACGACGTTGGCGAAGCATAGAGGCTTGCCGTCGATGATCGCCGTGCCGCAGTCCGGGCCCATCATCAGGAGACCTTTCGATACCGCTAGCTTCTTGAGTGCTATCTCGTCATCGAGCGAGACGTTATCGGAGAAGACCATCGTATGCAGGCCGGCCTGGAGCGCTTTCCTGGCTTCCCTGGCGGCGTAGGCGCCTGGTACCGATATCACCGCGACGTTGGCGTCGGGGTCATGAGCGAGGGCGGCCGCGAACGAGCCTACCTTGGCGACGCCGCCGGCTACCTCGGCGTTGCGCTTCTTCGACAGCGAGTCGAAGGCTTCCTTGAGCGCCGCTTCGGCCGCCTGGTCGTTCTGTGCGTCGACAGCGACGACGAGGTCGTTCGGTCCGAGGCCGTCCAGCTCCGCCGAGGGGAAGCCCATGTCGCAGAGGAGCTCGACGTTCATCGGCGTGGCCATCGCGACGATGGCGTCGCGTACGCCCGCGAGGCCCTTGAGGCCCCGCGTCGCCAGCATAAGGAACACGGAGTCGTAGTAGGCGCCGCGCTTGACAGTAATTCGTTTCATCGCATCACCGAATCCTTCCGTTCTTATCATAGCGCATCGCTGGATTTAGGGCGATGCCTTAGAGCCTCTAAAAAGCCGGCCAAGGCGTCCCGGCCCGAGCTGGCGCCCTTGCCGAGAGCGGCCCGTACGGCCAGGCGCAACCCGTCGTCGGCCCCGTCGCCGGATAGACCGGTGACCGCTAGCGCCAGGTCGGCTAGATAAGCCGGGGGCGCTCCGGCCAGGGCGCCCGAGAGCAGCGCCCTGCCCGCCGGCGTCGTACGCCCGAGCCGCGGAGCGAGCGCGGCCCGGAGTCCCGGCCAGGATGTCCCGGGGCCGCCGCCATAGAGGTCGCCGGCGGTCAGGTACCCGGCTAGCCAGTCGTCCCCGGCCGGCGTCGAGCCCGGCCCGAAGCCGACGATGTTCGCCGGGAACGCCTCGTCGGCCCGTAGCCTGGCGAAGGCGACCGCGAAGGGACCGTCGCCGTGGACGCTCACCTCGTCGGCTGGCCCCTCGGCGAGCATGGCGGCTATGACGTCGGCCGCGGCCGTCAGTTCCGCGGCCGACGCTATAGCCGCGGCCGCGGCCGCCAGGGCGGGGCGCGGGTCCCAGCGTAGAGCGCCGCCCGTCGGAACGGCCAGCAGGTCGACGCCGTCGACCACGAGCGTCGCGGACACGTCGTCGAGCCGGACAGAGACAACGGCGTCGGCTGAGGCCTTG
>JAKQKE010000184.1 GCA_029560805.1 Spirochaetota bacterium | reverse complement strand
GACAGACAAATCCGCTATCTCGGCGCGCCTCGTCCTCTGGTTCGACAGGGTCGACGAGAAACCGTAGCGCTGCTCCAGCTCGGCCAGTCCCGCGGCCACGCCGGCCTCGAGCCCCTCGCCCGCCCCGTCCGAGGCCACGAGCACGTCCGACACGGCCCGCCCGTGCTCCGCTGCGTTGGCCACGAAGCCGGCGACACTATCGACGAGGCAGGCCCTGCGCCCGGCCGTAGGCCAGGCGAGGAGGAAGGGAAGTCCTTCCACCGCTAGCCAGCCGAAGCGGATCCGCTAAAGCTCATCGAAAAATCGATATCAGCATCATCATCGCTTTCGATGAGCAAGGTAGCGCTAAATGCACCACCAGAAGTCGGTTCGAACCGGACAATAAATTCACTAATACCGCCAGGCGGTATAGTCGTCGCGGGTACAGTGGGCAGGGAGAACGCATCGCTACTACCGCTCTCGAACGTGCACACGGCTATGGTTAGTTCCTTGCCGCTGATGTTTTTCAGGCGTAGCGATTGCTCGGCATGCGAACCGTCGCCTATCGGCGATATGTATCCTAGGTCCATTCCATTAGTGGTATCGATCAACGCGACGCCAACGGGGTCGTTGCTGAGACGCCCAAGGACAGCCATAGAAGACTCGAATACTCGGTGAGCGGAGATCTCCGCGCCGACCCATGATGAGGCTCCCTGGAATACCATGTAATGGAGCGCGGGCTCGGAGGCGTCGTTCGTGAACAATCCAAAACCGGACCTCGAGGTATCGTCGTCGACGTAGTCTCCGACCTCGATACCGTCTTCGTCATATAGGAGGAATGGCTGGTCGTCGACATGTGTGAAGTAATCGATGCTCAGTTTAGCCGAATAAAGTCCGCGCGTCGGTAGCTCTACGGCGTAGATATAGAGCCGATCCTCGACAGAATCGATCGAAAGAATAGGCTCGCTATACCCTAGCTCAACGAGAGTCCCCAAGGACAGTCGCTCCGCCCCGTACGGCGCGACGCCGACGGTTACATTGCTCTGGTCGCCGTCGAGGGCGAGGTCGCTCACTACCCGCTCTCCGACGATGGCGCCGTCCGCGGCGAAGACCCGTACGGTCAGGATCAGTCCGGAGCGCACGGGCACGGACGGGAAGCTAAGCTCGGCGCTCGAGCCTGCGCTCACCGTCACCGCCTCGGTCGAGAGGTCGACGCCCGGGCCGGTGATAGTCGCCACGGCGTACGAGGCGTCAGGATGGATGAAACGCGGCGAGGCCGCCTCGTCGGCGTCCAACAGTTCGTCGGCTATAGCCTTGCGGACGGCCGCCGGCACGTCGCTAGATAGGTCGGCCGGTACCTCGATGTTTATG
>JAKQKE010000164.1 GCA_029560805.1 Spirochaetota bacterium | reverse complement strand
CTGTTCTGATCCATGAAGGCTCCGGCGCTCAGTCGCCGGGGCCGAGCGATGCCCGGGGCCCGTTCCCCGGGCTTTTTTTTAGGAGCTCAGCTCGCGGCTACGCGCCGCGGCCGCGTCGACGGCGTCCATCACGATGGCGCGGAAGGCCTTGCGCTCGAGGCTGTGGATGCCGGCCATCGTGGTGCCGGCCGGCGAGGCGACGATGTCCTTGAGCTCGCCGGGGTGGCGGTCGGACTCGAGGATGATCTTGGCGGCCCCCATCACGGTCTGGGCCGCGAATTCGTAGGCCTGGGCCCGGTCCATGCCGTTGAGCACGGCCCCATCGGCCATCGACTCGATGAACAGGAAGGCGAAGGCCGGCCCCGAGCCGGACAGGGCGGTGACCGTGTCGAAGAGGCGCTCCTCGATGAGGCGGGCCCGGCCGACCGACGAGAACAACGCCAGCAGGGCGTCGATGTCCGCCTGCTTGACGGAAGGGTCTGGGCAGATGGCGGTCATGCCGCAGCCGGCCTTGAGCGGCAGGTTCGGCATGATGCGCACGATGGCCGGGGGCGCCGCGAAGTGCGTCTTGATCGCGTCGATGGTGACGCCGGCGGCCATCGAGATGACCAGGGCGTCGTCTCGCACGCTCAGGCAGGCCTCGGACAAGACCTTGGCCACCGCGTAGGGCTTGACGGCGACGAAGAGCCAGTCGGAACGCTCGGCCAGGTCCTTGACGCTTGGCGATACGCTGACCGGGTAGCGGGCGGCCAGCGCCTCCGACCGCGAGGCGGTCCGGTTCCAGACCCATAGCTCGTCGTCGCCGAAGGCCGGGCAGAGCGCGCCGAGCATGATGTCGACGATCTTGCCGGCTCCTATGAATCCTATCGTCCTACCCATAGTGTCATCCTTTCGGCTGTCCCGATGCGATTCGCGCCTCGACCGCGCAGGCGGCCAGGAAGAACCTGAAGCCGCGGTGAGCCGCCAGCTCCTCGTCGAGGCAGGCTTCGGCCAGCACCGTGGCGGAGCCCTCGTCGAGGAAGCTGGATTCGGCAATGGCCCTGGCCACGACCTCGCCGCGCTCCCCGCGCGTGACGAAGGCCCGGAGCGCCGCCGAAAACTCCTCCCTCGGGGGGGCGCCTATCGCGGCCGAGCCGTCGAGCTGCTCGAGCAGGGCGGCTACGGCGCCGTCGCGGTCGAGCTCGAAGTCGTAATAGAGCCGGTAGAAACCGCCAAGGCCCCCGAGGATGCCGGACAGGGCGAGCACGATCTCGTCGAACGCGTAGGGCGGCGGCTCCCTGCGCTTGAGCACGGCGACGAGAGCCGGCACCGACGAGACCCGGCCGAACGCCTCGATGGCCGAGGCGGCGTTGATCATGAGCCGCGGGTTGTCGCTGTCGCTGGCGAGGGCCTCGATCGCCGGCAGGCTCTCCTCGTCGCGGAGCGCGGCGAGCGCCGTCACCGCGGCGCCCCGGAGCATGTAGTCGTCGGCCCCGAGCGCCGAGCGCAGGACCGGTAGCGCCTCGACGCAGCGGCGCCTGCCGAGAACGCGCGCCGCGATGTAGGCGGTCGTGTAGGGGTGCCGCTCCACCTCGCGGATCATGGCCCTGAGAGCCTTGGCCGAAAGCCTGGCCAGGTTCTCCATGGCCAGCAGGGCCTCGACGCGTACGTCGAGCCTCGGGCTGGACAGGTACCCGAGCAACTCCCGCTCGGCCACTGCGGTGCCGTAGGCGCCGATCTCCCGGATGATGCGTATCTCATCGGCCGGCGACCCGGTCCGCTCCAGACGCTCGAGGAGGCCGATGGCCTTGAGGTCGCGCATCGAGAATAGCACGCCGAGCGATTCGAGCACCGAGGCCGAGTCCGGGGCGCTTAAGGAGCGCGCGCCGAGGGCCGACAGCCCGGTGACGGCGAGTAGGATCGCGAACAGGAAGCGGTACGAGGAGCCGGTGTCGAGGCCGGCGGCGCTGGCCGCGTCGAGGAACACGCCCCCGACGGTCGATCCGAGCGCGCCGCCTACGCCGAAGATAACATAATAGAGGACGCCGAGGTCGAGCATGTGGCTCGGCTTGACGATGGAGAAGAAATAGGTCTGGCCGGCGTTCTCCTGGCCCGCCACCCCGGCTCCGACGATGAAGCTGACCAGGGCCAGGTAGGCGGCGGCGCTCAGGGCGCTAGGCGTCGCCGGGCTCCAGGCCACCGGCGCCATCGCCAGGGCCATCGCCACGGCGAAGAGTACGTACAGGGGCTTGGCTCCGAGCCGGTCCATGAGCTTGCGCGACAGGTAGCCGACCGCGACGCCGCCGAGGTTGAAGGCGACCGAGTAGGCCATGACGAGGGCCGGGCTCTGGCCGTAGAGCACGCTGGCGTGGGTGACGACGAAGGTGCGGGCGGTGCCGCCGGCGAACGACAGCGGGGCGAACACCGCGACGAAGCGCCTGAGCCGCGGGTCCGCCCAGGCCTCGCGCACGGTCGCCGCGAACGACGATCCGGGGTCGGGCCTGTAGGCCTCCGGCTCGGGCAGCGACAGGAGTATCGCCGAGGCGATCGAGCCGGAGGCCACGCCGAGCGCCAGGATGCCGGCGTACAAGGGGCTTCCAGACCAGAGTGCGAGCGCCAGCATGGTCAGCGCGCTCGTGCCTATGGCCGATAAGCCGTTCGTGATCTGGACGCTCGACAGGAAGGCCCCGCGGTCGCGCTCTCCCGCCATCATGCCGAGCACCGGGTTGTTGCCTATCAACCCGACGCCCCTGAAGACGTTGAAGGCGAGGCTACCGAGCAGCAGCAGGGCGAGCCCTATTGATGGGTAGCCGGCCATGGCCACGAAGGGGGCCGCTATCGCCGGCGCCATGACCCAGTAACGCAGCATCCATGACCAGCCGAACACCCTGATGATGGGCCTGCCGCGTATGGCGCGCCTGCCGAGCGGCATGAAGAAGTAGGTAATGAAGTTGAGCGACCCGAGCAGGCCTATGTAGGTTCCGGACGCTCCAAGATCCAACGCGAACAGCGTCGGTATACTGCCCGATAGCAGCATGAACGAGAACGAATTGAGCACATTGAAGGCCAGGAAACGGGAGCGGTAGCGCTCGATCCTGGTCCTTCGCCTCCGTCGCGGCGAAGGGGCCGCGGGCTTATTTTCCATGGATAGAGTATAGAGCGTCCTAAGCGGATAGGCTATCTCCCCGCGACCTCGGGACCCGCCCGTACCACGGCCTTTCGCTTCCAGCGGCCGCCCAGGTAGTACCAGGTCGAGAACACCGCGCCCATCAGCCAGCCGGCGGGCACGCTCCACCAGATGCCGTCCGAGCCCATGCCGAGGGGGCCGGAGAACAGTACGGCGCAGGGGATACGCACGACCCAGAGGGCGAGCACCGTGTTGATCATCGGTATGAACGCATCGCCGGCGCCGCGCATGACGCCGTTGTTGATGAACATCGTCGAGAACAGCAGGTAGGTAGCGCCGACTATGGCCAGGTAACGGGCGCCGATCGCCATCACCTCGGCGTCGCGGGTGAACATGCCCATCAGACCGCGCCCGAATAGGATGACCGCGACGCCCACGGCCACGGAGATCGCGGCGCCGACCAGGCTGGCCGAGAGGTGGCCGCGCTTGACCCGTTCGGTCTTGCCGGCCCCCATGTTCTGGCCCGTGAAGGTGGACAAGGCTTGGCTCAGGTTCATCGCGGGCATCGAGGCGAAGGTGTCCAGCCTGGAAGCCGCGGCGAAGGCGGCAATCGTCGACGTGCCCTGCCCGTTGACCAGCCTGGTCAGGGCCATCATGCCGAGCGCCACCATGGTCTGCTGGATGCCGGTAGGCAGGCCGATGCGCACGCTGTGCTTGAATACGTCCCGGTCGAAGCCCAGGCTCCTCGGTTTCAGGCTGACCAAGGGGTTCCGCTTGGCCACGTAGACGAGACCGCCGACGAAGGAGGCGCCCTGCGAGATGATGGTGGCCCAGGCCACGCCGGCGACGCCCCAGCCGAAGACGACCACGAACAGCAGGTCGAGCGCTATGTTGAGCAGGCTGGCGCCCACGAGCAGGTACAAAGGCGTCTTGGAGTCGCCGAGGCCGCGCAGGACGGCCGAGATGGCATTGTAGCCAAAGGTTGCCAGCATGCCGCCGAAGATGATGCGCAGGTAGGTCGCGGCCTCGTCGAACACGTCGGCGGGCACCTTGAGGGCGGTCAGGATGGCGTTCGTCGATAGCACGCCGATGATCGACATGGCCAGGCCCGACCAGAACAGGATGATGTAGCCGGTGTCGACGGCGGCCCGCACCTTGGCCAGGTCCTTGGCGCCGAAGTACTGGGACACGAGTACCGTCGTCCCCATGGTCAGCCCCATGACCAGCGAGATCATCAGGAAGATGACCGGGAACGAGGTTCCGACCGCCGCGAGGGCCGTCGTCCCGACGAAGTTGCCGACCACGATACTGTCGACCATGTTGTAGAACTGCTGGAACACGTTGCCGATCAGCATCGGCAGGGCGAACGCGATGATGGTCCGCGTCTCGCCGCCCTGGGTCAGATCCTTCATGTAACCTCGTCGTTTACGGTCTAGCGATAATTGTAACGACGGCGCTCCCGGTGGACAAGGACGCGGGCCTTGATCGCCTCGCCCCGGCGCGCTAGGGTAGTCGTCATGAATATCCCGTTTCTCAAGCTACGCGTAGCCGACTGCCCGTGGATCGTGTTCGATAGGTCGACGACGATGGCCGGGCCTGCGGCGCCGACCTCGGCCGACGACGACCGGCCTTGGCCGGCGGTCGCCCGGGCCATCTGCGACCGCCATCGCGGCGCGGCCGCCGTGGGCGTCGTCGCGATCGAGGGCGACGGCGGCCGGCTGGGCGTGCGGACCTGGGACGCGGACGGCGAGGAACGCTCGCCGAGTCCGGCCGCGCTGCTCTGTGCGTCCCGCCTGCTGTTCGACGCGGGCCGCGCCGGCGCCGAGTCCCTGGAGCTGGAGGGCGGCGGCGGGACGGCCGAGATACTCGTGCTCGACTCGAGGAGCTTCGGCCTGTCGGTCGGCCTGCCCGCCACCGACGACGGCCAGCCACTCGACCGGCGCTATGGTTCCGGTGGCCTCGGCCTCGCGGCCGCCCCCGGCGCCGGCGTGGCCATGTCGCTGAGAGTCGGCGGGGAGCGGGTGGAGGTGGCGCTGTATGACGGCCCGAGGGGCGTTCGGGGCGGTGCCCGGCGCGGCCGGTCAGAGTCGGCGAGGGTGGACGCGATCGCCATCGCCAGGCACGAGCTACGGATGCGCCGAGGTTCCGCAGATCCCATACTGGCGGCCGCCGCCTCGACGGCGGCCGCCGTGGTCGCCGACTACGCCGACCGGGAAACCGTCGTCGTCGTGGGAGGCGACCGCCTCGTCGTCCAGTGGCCCGAGGGCGGGCCCGTCTTCGTCGCTACGGCTCCGGAGTACTGCCTGTCCGGGGAATTCTGGCTGCCCGAGGAATGACCGGTTCAGGCGAAGTACGAGACTCGGTAGTCCCGGGCGCAGGCGAAGCCCATCGACAGGTAGAGCGAGCGGGCGATGGCGTTCGTCTTCTTGACGAACAGCGAGGCCGCCCTCCCATCCGATAGGATAGCCGCGACAAGCGCCTCGACGACGAGCCTCCCGAGGCCGAGTCCCCGGCGCTCCGGTTCGACGTAGACGCCGCCAATCTGGTCGGTCGCTAGGCCGCGGGCGTTCGTCTGGGCCCTGGCTACCGGGCGGCCCCCTACGATCGCGATATAGACTAGCTGGCTCGCAAGGCTCCGCGCCTGGGCGGCGCGGCAGGCCTCGGGGTCGAAGGCGTGCAGCTCGGTCATCACCTCGGCCTGCTCGTAGGCGGCCGCGATGGGGTAGAGCGCGTCCAGGTCGTCGGGCCCGGCTCGTCTGATCTCGGCCGGACCGGATCTGAAGCCGTGAGCCGCCAGCCGCCGGCCGCCGTCCAGCCGCCGACCGCCGGCCGGCCGGGCTTCGGGCAAGAGGCGCATCGCGTCGTACTCGACCTCGAGCGCCGGGCGCCAGCCCAGGGCCGCCTCGAGGGCGGCCACGTGGTCGGACGCCCCGACGCAGGCGGCCGGGCGGTAGGTCCGTACCGCCCGCGAGCGGATTAGCCCGCCGAGCGCCTCCGCGGCGTCGTCGCCGCCGCCTTCGTAGCTCCCGCCGAGCACCGGGAACGCCGAGCCTCCGGCCGGCAACAGCACCGCCATCGACAAGCGATCGGCGCGGTCCTCGTCGGGACGTACGAACAGGCCGCCCCGATCGGGACGGATACGAGTCAGCTCGCCATGGGCCGAGAACGCCTTATACGAGAATCCTGTGGCGTAGCCCTCGCGGGGCTCCAGGAAGCGCCGGAGGGCGGGCGCGTCGCCGTCCGCGGCCCTCCGCCAGCCCTCGGGGCTCAGGATCCGGCCTCTATGGGCAGGCGACCTATCGCCTCTATGTCTCCCGTCAGTACCGCGAAGGCCGCCTTAAACGATTCTCGCGCGTAGGAATAGACCGCCACGACCGTGGCGTCGTCCTTGAACTCCATCGCGTAAGCCGGGTTGAGCGCCGAAACGACGTAGAGCCGCTTGCCCGCCTTGCGGGCCGCCCGCGCGAAGGCCGCGCCCTCGGGGTTGGCCACGCAGACGACGACCGCGTCGGCCGCCGGGAGCCGAGCCCTGAACGACGCCAGCTCCGAGGCCAGTCCGTCAGCGCTCGGCTGGTACGAGAATCTGTAGAGCGTAGCCCGAGGCACGCGGGCGGACGCTTCGGCGGTGAAGTCTCCGAAGGGGCCGGCGACCAGCACCCGGGCCGTCTCCGGGAGGGGTAGCTCGGAGCGGCCGAGCACCGTGGCGCTGCGCATCGCCTGCTCGGCGAAGAACGCGCGTGATTCTTCGCTGCGCATCGCGGCTTCCGGGGCGTCGTCGGGCCTGACCCCGTTTCGGCCGAGTGGCAGGAGCCAGCGGAGCTTGGCGCGTAGCACGCGCCTGGCCGACTCGTCGACTCGCGCCTTGAACGAGGCGTCGCTTCGGTACAGCCTGGCCAGGCGGGCCCAGGCGGCGTCGTCGAGCGCGAGCGTGCGGCTGAACATCAGGATGTCGTTGCCGGCGCGGATCGCCAGCTCGCAGGTCTCGGACAGGCCGCCGGGGCTGGCCGCCCCGCTCATCATCAGGTCGTCGGTGATCACGAGGCCGTCGTAGCCCATCCGCTCGCGCAGCAGCTCCTGGATGAAGTGTCGGGACAGGGAGGCTGGCTCGTTCGAGCCGGATATCCTCGGGAAGGCCAGGTGCCCGCTCATCACGCCGGGTACGCCCTCGGCGGTCAGCATGCGGTACGGCACCAGCTCGCGATTCCAGAGCGTCTCCTCGTCGATGTCGATGACCGGCAGGATGCCGTGGGAGTCGAGTTCGGTGTCGCCGTGGCCGGGGTAGTGCTTGGCGGTCGCCAGGACCCCCGCGTCGGCCATGCCCCGGGCCCAGGCGGCCGCGAGGATGCCGGTCTCGGTCGGGTCGGACGAGAAGGCGCGCGGGCCGATGATGGTCGATTCCGGGCGCGTGGCCAGGTCGACCGTCGGCGCGAAATTCATCGTGACGCCGAGGGCCGCGAGCTCGACGCCTATGTAGTAGGCGCTCCGGTAGGCGTCGCTCGGCCAGCCGGAGGCGCCTATGGCCATGTTGCCAGGCGTCACGCTAGTCGAACCGCGCACGTGCCTGATCCAGCCGCCCTCCTGGTCGGTGGCGACGAACGGCGGTACGTCGAGGGGGCCGTTCTCGGCGGCGTTCTGGATGGCCTCGATGGCGGCGGCCAACTTGCCCGTGTCGTCGGCGTTCCAGCCGAAGATCTTGACGCCGCCGAGCCCGCGCCTACGTATCCACGAGTATAGGAGCGGCGTAGGCTCCTCGCCGCCGTACGACAGCATGAACAGCTGGCCGAGGCGCTCGTCGGGCCCCATGCGCGCCAGGAGGGCATCGAGCGCCGCCTCCTCGTCGACGCCGGCCAGCGACCAGAACGACGACGCCTCGACCGGGCTGGCCGGCTCCTCGGACAAGAGCCCCTCGGCCGGCTCCTCGGACAGGAACCCCTCGGCCGGGGCCGTCGCCGAGCGAGCGACCTCGACGTCGGCCCGATCTCCGCGACTCAGCGAGTATGAGAAGGGTATGGCCGCGCCCACCGCGGCGACCACGGCCAGCGCCGCGATGCCGAGGCGCCAGGCTCGAGCGTAACGGGTCGGTTCGGGGGCCATGCCGCTTCGGCCTAGAGGTAGGCCTTGCCCTCCAGCTCGTCGATGTACTGGGCCGCGCAGTGCGCGGCTATGGCGCCGTCGGAGACGGCGGTGACGACTTGCCTGAACGGCGTCGCGCGGACGTCGCCGGCCGCGAAGAGGCCCGGCACGTTCGTCTCCATGCGGTCGTTCGTCACAATGGAGCCGCTACCGTCCTTGGCCACCTCGGGGGGCAGGGCGTCGACCTGCGGGATCGAGCCTACGAACACGAAGACCGCCGAGGTCGGCAGTTCCTCGACCTCGCCGGAACTCAGGTTCCTGAGCACGGCGGCCTCGACGGCCTTGGTTCCCTTGATCTCGTCGAGCACGGTCTCGAATCGGACCTCGATCTTCGGGTTCGACAGGACCCTGGCCGCCACGGCTTTCTGGGCGCGAAAGCGGTCCTTGCGGTGGACCATGACGACCTTGTCGGCCAGCTTCGACAGGAACATCGCCTCGTCGCACGCGGAGTCGCCGCCTCCTACCACGATCATGCGCTTGCCGCGGAAGAAGGGACCGTCGCAGGTGGCGCAGTATGATACGCCGCGGCCGGCGAATTCCTCCTCACCCTTGACGCCGAGGTGCCGGTGCTTGGCGCCGGTCGCTATCACGACGGCCTTGGCCCCGATAGGCCCGTCGCCGGTCTCGACGACGAAGCGCTCGCCGTCCTTGCGGACCGAGGCGACGCTGGACGACATGATGGAGGCGCCAAAATCGACGGCCTGGGCCCGCATCGTCTCCGCCCAGGTATAGCCGTCCACGGGCTCGGGGATGCCGGGATAGTTCTCCAGCTTGTCTATGAGCAAGGCCTGTCCGCCGTGGGCCATCTCCTCGATGACGAGAGTCTTCAGGTTGGCGCGCGCGCCGTATTGCGCCGCTCCGAGCCCAGCGGCCCCCGCTCCCACTATGACAAGGTCGTACTGTTCCATCTGCGTTGCCTCCGCTATCGTAGCGCGTGATTTTACGATGATTTATAATACCCATACCATGGGTATTTGTCACTCTCGAGGATCTGGAGCGACGACGAGGCGCATCGTCGACGCGCTTCGCGATTTCGGCGTCGCCACGGCTCTCGTCCTGGCCGCCGCGGGTGCGCCTTCGCCGAGCGCCGAGCCCGTCCTGCCTTCGCCGAGCGCCGAGGTCCTGGCGCTGGCGGCCGGACCCGAGGCGCCGACGGCCGCCGAGCTGCTCGCCGCCGCCCTGCTGTTCTCTGACGCCGCGCGCGCCGACGCCGCGCGCGCCGACGCTGCGCGCGCCGACGCCGCCATGGCGGCCGGACTAGAAGCGATAGCGGCCGCCGAGGCCCTGGCCGCCTCGGTGGCCGGCCAGTACGAGCTCGGGGCGGCGCTGCTCGCCGCCATGCATGCGCGCCTATCCGAGTACCGGCTCATGGAGTCGCGCCTGGACCGCGCGCTGCTTGAGGGGCGGTATAACTGCGTCGGCTCGTCGACGCTGTACGCCATTATGGCGAGCGCCGCAGGCCTGCGCGTCCGGGGCGTGCTGCTCGATGACCATGCCTACTGCTACCTCGAGACGGCCGGCGGCCGCGTCGACGTGGAGACCACCATCCCCGGCGGTTACGATGCCCGCAAGGGCGAGCCGCCCGCCGGCGCGGCCGACGTGTCGGTCCGCGGCGTCATCGCGCTGGCCCTGCGTAACCGCGCGACGACGCTCGATCGCTCCGGGCAATGGGATGGGGCGCTCGCTCTGGCGGTCGACGCCTACGCCTACGCGCCCGACCCGTCATCGTTCTCGACCCTCGTGGGAAGGGTCAACAACGCGGTGGCGTACCGTATACGGAGCGGTGCCTACGGCGAAGCCCTGGGCCTGGCCGAGGCGGCCCAGCTGGCGTACGGCCCGGACCGACGCCTGGACGAGATCCGCCGAAGCGCGGCCCTCGCCGCGGCGACCGAGGCGCTACGGGTCGCGAAGCCCGACGAGGCCCTCGCCCTGGCCGACGGGGTGGCCGCCTCCGGTATCGCGGACGAGGCCTGGCTCGAGCGCGCCTATGCCTACGCCTACGCCGGCCTCGCCGAGCGGCTACGGGCCGCGGGCGACCATCTCGGCGCCTGGGCCTTGGCTTCCGAGGCGGTAGCGCGTTTCCCAGCGTACGGGGCCCTCTCCTCGCTTGAACGGACGGCCAGGATCAACTGGGCGAGGGCCGAACATAACCGCTTCGCGGCGCTGTACAACGCCGGAGCCTACGGCGAGGCCCTGGCCGTCGTGAGGGCGGCCCTCGCCCTGGCCCCGGGAGACGCGATGCTGCTGGCCGACGAGAAGGCGGCCGCCGAGGCTATCGGTCCTGGGCAGCGTCCCTGACGGGGAATCGGACCGTGGTTACGGCGCCCGCCGGCGGAGAGCCCCGCTCCATGCGGCCGCCTAGCTGGGCCGCCAGGGCCTCGACCAGGTCCATGCCTATGCCCTTGTTCTTGCCGGCCGGAGGGGGCTCGCCGTGGCCGCGATACACGGTCCGGAAGCCGGCGCCGTCGTCCGATACCGAGAACGCGTACTCGTCGCCGTCCTTGGCCAGGGCTATGCTTACGCAGCCGCCCGAACCGTCGGGGTAGCCGTGCTTGAACGAGTTCGATACGAGCTCGGTCGCTATGATCGATAGCGGCATCGCGGTGTCGATGGACAGCACGACATCGGTCGGCTCCACCAATAGGCGTATGCCGCGATTCCTGGCGTCGTGTACCATGGCCAGGTACTCGGCGAGTCTCGCGAAATAGGCGCTGGCCTCGACGCCGTCGAGCGACGAGCCGCGGTAGATCTGCTCGTGGACCAGCGACATCGACTGCACCTGCGTCTGGCAGTCGACGAAGACGGCCTTGGCCTTCTCGTCCTCGACGCAGTCGCTCTCGAGAGACAGTAGGCTCGAGACCACCTGCAGGTTGTTCTTGACCCTGTGGTGGATCTCCTTGAGGAGGAGCTCTCTCGCGTCGAGCTCCTTGCTCATCCGGCGCTCGTTCTCGCGGCGGGCGCTGACATCGTGGATCAGGCCTATCGTGCCGGTGCCCCTGCCCTGGAATTCCGGGAGCCGTACGCCTAGGCTCGTCACCTCGCCCCACGAGTCGACGGAAGTGTCAGCCCATGCGCCCGAGTTTCTGCGCCGAAGCCTGACCTCGAGGTTGCGGGTCATGCGGTCGCCGGAGCGGCGTTCGTCGAATAGCTTGGGCGCGGCCTCGGCTCCGGTCATGACGCCCTCGTAGCGGCCGAGCACCAGACTGCGGCAGACCTCCGGCAGGTCGTCGGGGTGGACGATCTCGGCGAAATGCTTGCCTATCAGCTCGGACGGCTTCCAGCCAAGCTGCGACACGGCGTCGTTCAGGTAGGCGAAGCAGCCGTCGCCATCGAGCACGTAGACGATGTCCGGCACGGCCCGGAGGAGGCTCATGTAGCTGCTCTCGGCCCTGATGATGTTGCTGTTCTGGCGGTCGAGGCTCTCGCGGATGGCCGCGGCCTTGCGTACGAGCATCGGCATGAAGCTGACCCAGAGCCCGGCGGGATCGCGTCGGATGAAGGAGCTGGACTCGTCGACGAGGTCGGCGGCTAGCTTGGCCGGATCGGCATCCAGGTCGGTGACGAGTACGGCGGGTATTGGCCAGAGCGACAGCCAATCGGCGAAGGCCCCGGAGGCGAATTCAGTGTCAGTCACGATCACGTCGGAGTCGCCCATGCTCTGCTCGACCGAGCGCAGGTCCTCGGCGTAGCCGCAGAGACACGCGGCCTCGGTCAGGGCGGCGTCGATGCGCGAGGCTTCGTCGGGGGAGGTGATCGCTAAAAGGACCTTGATCCTTCTTTGCATAGGCTCAGGACTCCTTCGTCGTGCGTAATTTTAATTGTATTTGACATTTAACAGATTTAAGGCTAGTTCGACTATTGGAATCTGTCAAGCCCGCGCCGGCGGGGCGGCGCGGTGATCCGCGGGAGGGCTGGCGCCCCCCCGCGGATCGCCGGGTCAGAAGAGGCCGATACGGGCGCCGAAGGCTATGTTCGGGCGGATGAATTCTTCCAGCCTCGTCGAAGCCTCCGACGGTATGAACACGAAGCCGCCCTCGAAGTACAGCCCGACCGATTTGAGCACGCGGCTGTCGAAGGTGAATTTGGCGAATTCCCACTGACCGACCACGCCGGACAGCACCATGTAGCGATCGTCGGGCGGCGAGAAGATCTGGCCCAGGGCGTCGCGCATGCTGAAGTAGGTAAAGCTGGCGCCGAGCGTGAACGACATCGAGAAGAAGTCCCAGTCCGGGCCGAACCAGTACGAGAACGGCAGGTAGGCCACGTTGGCCAGGAGCCTGGCGCCGAGCACATAGCCTCCGAAGCGCGATAGTTCAGAGGCGGGCGTATCGTCCGTCGCGAAGCCGAGCAGGTTGGTCCAAGACGGCTGAGCGTCGAAGCCCCGGCCGAGCTCCACCTGGAGGCGCACGTTGTCCTCGAAGAACGACAGGCCGAGGCCAGCCTCGAAGCGGGTGGCGCCGAGCAGGTGCAGGTCGGCGTAGGAGCCCTGGATGAAGCCCGGTATCTCGTACCTCGACTTGTCGCCGGAACGCAGGAGCACCGATACCTCGGACAGGCCGTTCGCGTCCGACGCGACGCCCTCGACCGATACGACGCCGTTGTAGCGGCCGCCCTCGGCCGGCTTGAGGAGCTCGACGGCCGGTGGCCTCGTGTCCAGCACGACCATGCGCTTGCGCACGGCGACGTCGCCGCCCGCGAAGGTGGCCTTGACCGTCAGCCTGAGGACGCCATCCGGGTATTCCTGGGTTTCGAGTCGGTACTTGAAGGCGGCCGCGCCGGAGGCGTCCTGCCAGGTTTTGCCGTTGTCGCGGCTGATCTCCACCCTCGTCGGCTTGCGGCTAGCCGCGAGCCTCTTGTACGCCGCCTGGGCCTCCTTGTCGGGCGATTCGGGCGCCGGCGTATCCCAGCCGGCCGAGCCGGTCAGGTAGGGGCGTCCGATGACGAAGTCGCCGGAGGCCAGGGAGCCTATGTCCACCCAGGGGCCGTCCAGGCGGTACTCGAGCTCGCGCGGCTCGGAGGCGATGGTCGCGCCGGAGGGCGATACGGCCTCGATCCTGAAGGATCGGCGGCCGTCGGCCACGGACCCCGGCTCCACGGCCAGGCTGAACCAGCCGCCGGCGCCGAGCTCGACGGTCGCGAAGGGCTGGCCGTCGAGGGTAACGGCCGCGCGGCGGATGGGCTCGGCCGAGACGACCCGGCCGTCTATCGTGAAGCGCCCGGCGATCCGCTCTCCGTGGGCCGGGAACACGAGTTCGGCGTAGTCGGCCTTCCTGGACTCGAGGACGACGATGTTCCTCGAGTCGTAGGCCTCGTTGCCGGCCATGTCGACGGCCAGCGCCTGGATGTTGTACCAGCCCGGGGCCAAGGCGCGGAGGTCGACGGCCTCCCTGAATACGCCGTTGGCCGACGATGCGACGACCAGCTCGGGATCGTCCGAGCCTAGCTTGGAGACGATCAGGCTGAGGCCGCGCAGGGCTATGCCGTCCTCGACGCGGCCGCCCACGGCGATGGAGCCGATGGCTTCCTCGCCGTCGGCCGGCGTGTCCATCGACACGGTCGGCGCGCTGTTATCCACCGATAGAAGTCCGGCGGCCAGCCCGGGCGTGCCGTAGCCGTCCGTCAGCCTCAGGTACACGGCGTGCACGCCGTCGGGCAGTATCCGGGTGTCGAGCGAGTAGCTCCATGCGGTCGTCCCGACGGCGGCGTTGTAGGTGGAGCCGTTGTCGAACGACACGGAGACCGACTCGATGCCGTTGGCGTCGGCGGCCATGCCGGACAGCGTAATGACGCCACGGTTCGTCACCTCGACGGCGGGCGCCTCGAGCCTGCCGACGGGCTCCTCGCGGCTCACCCTGAAGCCGAGCGATACCGTCTCTCCCGTTACCTCGTTCAGGTCTACCGCGTAGGCCTCGAAGCGGTGCTCGTTGTCCGCCAGGTCGAGCAACCTGAAGGGTACCGCGAAGCCGTTCGACACCTCCATCGGCGTCCAGTCGGAGCCGTCGAGGCGCCAGAAGACCTTGGAGACGCCGTCGTCGTCGAAGGCCATGCCCGAGACGGTGAAGTCCGAGCGCATGACCTCGCTCTCCGCCGGAATCTGGATCTGTACGGTCGGCCTATCCGCCTGTATGTCGACGGCGAAGGCCGGTGTTTGAACGTCGAGGGGGCGAACCGTCGTAACGTTACCCGAGGCGTCGGTCGTCCGGATCGCCATGGCCAGGCCGCCCTCGGGCAGGGAGCCCAGGTCGACGAGGCGCGAGAACGATTGCCTCGCCGGAGCGTACGGCTCGGCGGCCGCTCCGCGGGGCTCGCCGTCGAGCGTCTCCCAGGCGAGGCCGTCGGGGCTGTATGCGACGCCGGCGACCGAGAGCGCGTCCTCCGCGTAGCCCGCGAGCAGCACGGTGCCGTTGACGGTATCGACCGATCGCGGCGTCTCGAAGACGATGGCCGGCGCGGCGGTATCGCGGGCCACGGCCGTCAGCGCGTAGCTCGCGGCGCCCGCCCGGTCGACGGCCCGCACGATGAGGCCGACCGGCCCGTCGATTGCCTCCGGCGATAGCTCGGCGGAGTACGACGCGCTTTTGCCCGGTTCTAGCCGGTTCCAGCTCAGGCCGCCATCGGCGGACCAGGCCAGCTCGGCCAGGCCGTTCGGGTCGGAGGCCTCGCCGGCCAGGCGCCACGAGCCGGTCGTCGGGCTTCCCGAGGCCGGCTCGGTTATGGTCAACGCCGGCGGGCCAGAATCGACTACCAGCCCGAGCGGCGAGGAGCGGAAGCGCTCGCCGTCGACCGTTTCGACGACCAGGACCACCGGTTCGGCGCCGACGCCGCCGTCGGCCAGGCCGGTCAGGCGCAGGGCCCGGCCGTCGAAGGAAGCCTCCGCGTAGGGGACGGGCGGCTCGACGGCCAGGCTCGCGACCGGCCTGCCGTACCAGAGCGCGCCTATCGCCAGGCCGGGCGCTAGGGTCACGCGACCGTCCGCGACGCGCTCGTCGTAGAGGTAGACGCCCTCGCCGGCCGTCCGCTCGAGGTCACGCTCCGGCGCGACGCGATAGAACGAGGTCTCGGCCTCGGCGGCTTGGCCGAAGGCGTCGCTAACCCTGAGACGCACCAGGTTCCGCTCGTACGCGAGGCCGGCGGGCAAGGCCAGCCGTAGCTCGTACGAGCCGTCGGCCGCCGGTTTCGGGATGGGTAGCGATGACCAGGCGCCGTCGTTCAGGGCCCACTCGGCCTTGGCCAGTCCGTTCGCGGCCATGGCCGACGCGACGAGGATGGTCTTGCCGTCGGCTACCAGGGCCGAGCCGGCCTGGAACGCCGAAGGCTCGGGCGCCGCGCCGGCGACCGGCGCTATGGCCGACGTAAAGGAAAGTATCGGCGCGGCTGCGCGCTGGACGAAGGCTATGGTCGCCTTGGCCGACTGGACGCCGTCCGAGTCGGTCGCCCAGGCCTGGGCCGAGCGCTGGCCGCGCTTGGCCTCGCCGAGAGCGAGCGAGTAGAGCGGGCCTGGGCCGCTCGCCTCGACCGTGGCGCCGTCGACGACGAGCGTCGCGCTCGCAAGGAGGTCGTCGTCGGTCGCATAGATGAAGGCCTCGGCCGGCCCGGCGTCGAGTTCGGCGCCGGCGGCGGGGCTCAGGAACCGGACCTTGGGCGCGTCCGCGACGGCGTCGTAGGCCACGGTGAGCGTCGTCTGGGACCTATTGCCGGAGCCATCGACGGCTCGTACGTGTATTGTCGCCCCGCCGGCCTTGGGCGGGAAGGTGAAGCGCTTGGCGGCGTCGCCCGAGCCGGGCGCGCGCTCGAACTCGCCCGACTCCGAGCCTGAGGCGTACGACAGCGAGGCGATGCCCGCGACGTCGTCGGCCCGGACGACCAGCGTGAAGGCGCCGGGCGTGGCGGCCTTGCCGTCTACGGCGGCCGGAGCCAGTATCTCGATGGCCGGCGGTGTCGAGTCGTACTCGAGGGCCGCCCTGGCGTAGGCCAGCTCGCCGGAAGCCTCGGTGACGGCGACCCAAACGTCGCTTCGGCCGTCGGGCCTGGGCGCCAGTTTGACGGCGGCCGTCCACAGGTCCGGCGCGGCGCCTTTCTTGAGGGCGAGCGGCTGGGTCAGCTCTCCGGGGCCGTAGCCCCAGAAGGCCAACGGCTTTTTGGGATCGGGCGAGACGCCCGAGAAGGCTATCGACAGCGACGCCGCGCCCGAGGCTCGGATCGGGGCCTTGGCGTAGTCGGGGAAGGCCGCCTCGGCGGGTTCCCGCACCATGGGTGAGCCGAACGATAGCGCGCCGTTCGCGTCGGAGCCGCTGAATAGCGCCATCGGGCCTTCCGGGGTTCCCGGCAGGGCGGCCACGTTCGATTTGATGGACTCGAGCGGCTGCGGCGCCGCGGCCGGGGTGTCGGCCGGCGCGAGCCCGTCGGCCGGGTTCAGCTCGGTCGCGTTACCGGCGCGGTCGGTCAGCCTGAGGCGGAGGGCGGCTCTCGGATCGGCGGTGAACGTGATCAGCGCGGACGGCTCGAGCCGCTCGTAGCCTGAGCCCGAGTCCAGCTCGACGAGCCCGAGCGATCGGAGGCTTTCGCCGGCCTCGAACGCGAACCGGGTGGGGCCGGATGGCCGGTCGCCCGGCCGCGGCAGGAGCCTGACCGGCGCGGGAGGCGCCGAGTCGGCCATGAAGGCGGTCGATACCGTCGACGCGTTACCCGACGGGTCGACGGCGCGCAGCTCCAGGCGAACCGGGCCCTCGAGGCCCGTCAGATCGATCGAGGCGCCATAGTCGCCCGTCCCCGCCGCTCCGGCCTCGAGCGGCTTCCAGTCGCCGCCGTCGATGGCGTACTCGATCGAGGCGACCTCGTCGCCGTCGGTCGCCCGGGCGCGCAGGCCTATGCGGCCGCGTAACCATGAGCCGAAGGCCGGTTCGACGATGGTCACGGCCGGCGGCACCCCGTCGGTCCGGAATATGAACGGTCCCTCGGAGAAAACGTGCCCGCGCTCGGTCTCCACGACCACCGCGGTCGGGGCCGTCCGGCCGTCCGCCGCGCGCTCGACGCGTATGAACATGCCGTCTATGGACGCCTCGACGAGGCTTGTCGGCGGGTCGAGCCTGACCGAGCGCGGGGCTTCGCCGCCGAACGGGGCGACGAAGGAGCCGACGAGGGGCGCGCCGCCTCGCAGGATCACCGTCCGCGCCTCGTCGGCCGCGAGGGCCGAGCCGGCGGGCGCCGAGACGGGCTCGGCGGCCAGGCCGAAGTCGAGGAGCGGGCCGACCCGCGCCTTCGAGTAGTCGATCGCCAGGATCGGCGCGCGGGCCGCGCCGCGCCTACCGAACGAGTCGACCGCCTCGACGCGCAGGTCGAGCACGCCATAGGGGAGCGACGCCGAGAGGGGCAGGGCGAAGCTCGCCCCGTCCGCCGTCTTGGAGAACGGCAGCTTCATAGGCGCGCCGCCGTTGATCGTATAGGATAGCTCGACGAGGGGATTGGCCGCCCGCACCGAGCCTTGTAGCGAGGCTTTGCCGTCTATCGTCGATACCGAGACGCCCGGCGCGAAGTCCCGCGAACCGGAGGCGTCGGCCGCACGCTCGAGCGCCACGGCCGGGGCCGCTCCCGAGTAGACGAAGGGCAGCCTGAGCCAGGGCCCGGCCAGGCCGTTCGCGTCCACGGCCCGTAGGGCCAGGACGCGCCGGCCGCTCGGTACCGAGCCGAGCTCGAGCGAGAACGCTCCGGCCGTCGCAATGGTCGTCTCCGGGCCGCCATCGAGGCTCCAGGCCACCGACGCGACGCCGTCGTCGTCCCTGGCCATGCCCACGACGCGCACGGTCCCCTCGAGCGAGGCTTCCGGCGCCGGGAACGCCACGGAGACGGTCGGCAGATCGGCCGCCGGGTCGACGCGGCGGGTCACGCCGACGACGGCCCGGTTCCCGGCCACGTCGGTCGCCGTCAGCTTCATGGTCATCGGGCCGGGCTTGGCGGGAGCCGTGAACGGTATGGAGAAGTACGGGTTGCCGGGCACGAGCTCCACCGCGCCGGTTTCCTTGCCGTAGGCCCAGGACAGGCTCTGGAGGCCCACGGTATCGTAGACCCGGCCCCGCAGCTCGAAGCTGCCGTTGACGGCCTCGCCCTCGGCCGGCGACAGCGCTACCAGTTCCGGTACGGTGTTGTCGACGAAGTACAGGAAGACGGCGGCGCCCTCGGAGCCGACGGCGTCGACGCTCTTGAGCCAGAGCACCGCCGGGCCGTCGTCGAGCTTCCTCGTGTCGACGGCGAGCGAGAAGGAGGCCGTCCTGGTCTTCTTGTCGTACGAATGGCGCAGCGGTAGCCAGGTCGCGCCGGAGTCGCTCGAGTAGGATACCGACGACAGGCCGTTGGCGTCGTAGACCGTGCCGGTCACCGCCAGTCGCCCCGACGCTATGGCCCCGAACGCCGGCTTGGCCACCTCGTGGAGGGGCTTGGTCCGGTCCAGGTGGAAGGAGACCGTGCTCTCCCCGCCGACCAGGCCGTTGGAGTCGACGCCGCGGGCCGAGATGGTATGGAGCCCGTCGGCCACGCCGGCGGTGGGCAGGTAGTACGACCAGTAGTCGGAGCCGACCGCCCGCACCCACTCGCCGTCGTCGAGCCTGAGCTCCACGCGGCTCACCGCGTCGTCGTCGACGCAGGTACCGACGACGTTCAGGTCGGCGCCGACCCGGGAGAGATGGAGCGGGTTGACGATGCCGGCTATCGGCAGGTCGGAGGCAGGATCGACGATAAGGTCGAACGGGACGGCGAAGGTCACGTTCCCGGCCGCGTCGATCGCCCTGGCCAGGAGGTTGTACGTGCCTGGCTTGAGTCCCGATACGTCGTATTCGGTCGTCCAGTTCTCGAGCCCGTCGGCGCCCTGGTACTCCGTAGCCGGTTTGGCGGCCGGAGCGTCCTGCGCGACGATCGGTGCCGATAGAGCGCAGGCGAACAGAGCGACGAGTATGCAGTATGCCCTCTTACCCATGACGGACTCCCTGGAACGAGCGGATGTGTCTGCCTCTAGTATCGGCAGCAGCTACCATGGGTTACATACTACATCGATGCGACGAAATTGTAGCACAAATATGTATAAACCGTGCTAGTTCTTTCGATTGAGAAAGGAGTGCTTATCCGCTATACTCTCTGCCAGCGTGAAACCGGATCCGCCCGTCTCTCGGCCTCCTTGGCGCCCGGTTCTAAGGATGGGACATGTCCGACGATATAAACTTCACCGTTCCGGATCTCGGCGCGCGGACCGTACGCTCGCCGCTGGCCTTTTCGCTGTCCTCGGGCGACGCCATCGCCAACTACGTCGACGACGCCGACCGGGTGCGCTGGAATTCGAGCGCCCGCGTCTCCGGCGACGCCGAGGCGGCGGCGAACCTCCTCGAGAAGGCCGGGCCCAGGGAGCGGCTGTACTTCAACCCGGCGCACGTACACGCCGGCGTCGTGACCTGCGGCGGCCTTTGCCCGGGGCTCAACGACGTGATCCGCGCCCTGGTACGCTGCCTGTGGAACCGCTACGGCGTCAGGCGCGTCTCCGGCGTGCGCTTCGGCTACAAGGGTTTCCTGCCCGAGTACGGCCTGCCGGTCAAGGAGCTGACGCCCGACGTCGTCGACGATATCCATAAGATAGGCGGCACCATACTCGGCTCGTCGCGCGGCGGCGGGGAGCGCACCGCCGAGATAGTCGACGCGATAGAGCGCATGAACCTGAACGTGCTGTTCGCCATCGGCGGCGATGGCACGCAGAAGGGCGCGATGGCCATAGCCGACGAGCTCGAGCGGCGCAGGCTCAAGGTAGCCGTCGTCGGCATACCCAAGACCATCGACAACGACCTCCTGTTCGTGGACCGTAGCTTCGGTTTCGAGACGGCCGTCGAGCGGGCCGCCGACGCGGTGACGGCCGCCCACGCCGAGGCCCACTCGTCGATCAACGGCGTCGGGCTCGTCAAGCTGATGGGCCGCGACTCGGGCTTCATCGCGGTGCATACGGCGCTCGCCACCCACGAGGCCAACTTCGTGCTGATCCCCGAGGCGCCGTTCGACCTGGGCGGCCCGAACGGGCTGCTCGCGCACCTGGAGCGCAGGCTCCAGGCCAGGAACCACGCCGTCATCGTCGTGGCGGAGGGAGCCGGCCAGGACGCGATCGCCTTGGACCCGTCGGCGACCGACGCCTCGGGCAACCGGCGCCTCGGCGACGTCGGCGCTTGGCTCAAGGATGCCATCACGGCCCACTTCAAGGCGCGCGGCCTCGAACTGAACCTCAAGTACATCGACCCGAGCTACATGATACGGAGCGCTCCGGCCTGCCCGACCGACTCGGTCTACTGCGAGCGCCTGGGCAACAACGCGGTCCACGCCGCTATGGCCGGCAAGACCCGCGTCCTGATCGGCATGGTCAACAATGAGTTCGTCCATCTGCCCACCGGCGTCGTCGTGACCCGGCGCAACACGGTGGATCCGGAGGGCAGCCTGTACCGCGACGCCATCGACGCGACCGGCCAGCCCGTCTCGATGCGCAACGCGCGGGAGGCGTAGCGTGGCCAAGGCCAGCGTGCTCATCATCGACGAGTCGGACCTGTTCCGCGACTATCTCAAGGCCAGGCTGAGCCGGGCCGGCCTCGTGGCCACCGCGGCGATCAACGGCCTCGACGGCATCTCGAAGATGCGCGACGACCCGCCCGACCTCGTCGTCATGGACTACCACCTGACGCGCAAGACCTGCCAGGAGGTGCTCGAGGAGAAGGCGCGCAACCCGAACACCGCGTCCGTCCCCGTCGTGCTCACCGCCCACAAGATAGACAAGAACCGCCTGCTCGAGCTGGTCCGCTACAACATACGCAAGGTGTTCATGAAGCCGATCAAGATGGACGGCTTCTACCAGATCGTCTCCGAGATCACCGGCGCCCGCTTCGAGGTCGACAAGACGCCCTGCATCGTCGAGGCCCACGTGAACGACAACATCGTGTTCGTCGAGCTGGCCAAGGGGATCAACCTCGAGAAGGTCGACCTCCTGCGCTTCAAGATCCGCGAGCTGCTCGACCTCTACGCCATCCAGAAGCCCCGCGTGCTCGTCATGCTCTCCGACATGGAGCTGAGCTTCGTCGACGGGCCGAACCTCGAGGCCCTGCTCGAGACGATCGCCGAGGCGTCGCGCGCCAAGCCCAGGCACATCAAGGTGCTGACCCGCTCGAGCTTCGCCAAGGAGTACGTCTCCGGCCAGCCGCGCTTCGCCGAGATCGAGGTGGTCTCGAGCCTCGAGTACGCCCTCGACGGGCTGGTCGCGGAGGCGGCGAGGGCCGCGGACGCCCCCGACGACAAGGCTGCTATCATCACCGACCGCATCCTGTCGGCCCAGGGCTCGGCGTCCGGCGGAGAGTCGGTGGAGATGCGCTTCGAGGCGGAGCGCGTCGAGGCGCCGCGGCTGTCGATCGAGTCGGCCAGGCACCTCGGCGACGGCCTGTCGATAGCCGTGGTCGACGACGACTTCGTCATCCAGGAACTGCTCAAGACCACCTTCGAGGCGATCGACGCCAAGGTGCACACCTTCCCGAACGGCAGGGCGTTCCTGACCGCGGTGCGCTCGAGGGTGTTCGACCTGGTCTTCCTCGACCTGCGCATGCCGGAGGTGGACGGGTTCGGGGTACTCGCCGAGCTGTCCGCCCAGGACCTCGAGATGCCGATCATCGTGCTGTCCGCGGTGACCCAGCGCGAGTCGGTGGTCAGGGCCTTCAAGGCCGGCGTCAAGAGCTACCTGGTCAAGCCGCTCAAGCCCGAGCAGATCCTCAGGAAGACCCTGGAGATACTCAAGGCCAATTTCTAGCGAGTCGCCCGTGGCGGCGCAGGAGCGATCATGACAGCGCCCGACGACATCTTCCGCGCCTCGTTCGTCCAGGCCAGGCAGGCCATGATCGTGCTCGACGAGCGGGGCATACCCGCCCTCTGGAACGCCGCGTTCGAGGAGCTGTTCACCGAGCTGGCCGGTTTCGTGCCCGAACGGCTGGCGGTGCCGCTGTTCGACTGGCTCGAGGAGCGCGAATCCTTCGGCTTCTCGTATTACGTGACCGAGGTGCTGCACGGCCGCATGGGCAAGGCCGTCGTCGAGACCGGCGCGCGCACGGCCACGGGCCGCCGCCTCTGGCTACGGACCACCCTGTCGCCGCTCCGGCTCGACGGCGACGGACGCTGGATCTGGTGCTCGTTCCAGGACGTCACCGAGCAGAAGCTCAAGGAGCGCGAGCTCGTCTCGGCCAAGGAAGAGGCCGAGAAAGCCACCCAGACCAAGAGCCAGTTCCTGGCCAACATGAGCCACGAGATACGCACGCCCATCCAGACCATCCTGGGCATGACCGAGCTGCTCGGCGAGACCTCGCTCGACCGGGAGCAGGCCGACTATATCCGCACGGTACGGTTCTCGGCCGACGTGCTGCTCGGCCTGATCAACGACGTGCTCGACTTCTCCAAGATCGAGGCGGGGAAGCTCGATATCGAGGCCGCCGACTTCGACCTGCGAGCCACGCTCAGGCAGGCGGTCGACCTGATCATCCTGGAGGCGCACAAGAAGGGCCTCGAGGTGCTGGTCGACGTCGACGAGGCGCTGCCCGAGGTCGTCCATGGCGACCCCGGCCGGCTCAGGCAGATCGTCGTCAACCTGTTCAAGAACGCGGTCAAGTTCACGCATGCCGGCGAGGTGGTCGTCGCGGCGAAGTCCGTCCCGAGGAAGGACGGGCCCGCCTCGCTGTCGCTGTCGGTGGCGGACAGCGGGATCGGCGTGCCCGACGCCGTCAAGGGCAGGCTGTTCACGCCGTTCACGCAGGAGAGCGCCGGCTCCAAGACCAGGGGCGGCACGGGGCTCGGGCTGGCCATCTCGCGCCACCTGGTCGAGGCGATGGGCGGCAGGATCTGGCTCGAGCCGAACCAGCCGCGCGGGTCGCGCTTCTGCCTCGAACTGCCGCTCGGCGAGCCGACCGATTCTCCGCCGCGCCCGCCCAGGCCGCCTCGGGGCAGGCTCAAGCCGGCGCGCGTGCTCGTCGTCGACGACCACCCCATGGCGCTCGCCCAGGCGATGCGACTGGCGGCCTCGTTCGGGCTCAGGGCGGACGGCGCGACCTCGGGCGACGAGGCGCTCGCCGCGATGCGGTCCGCGGCGGGCGTCAGGAAGCCGTACGCGGTCTGCCTCGTCGACCAGAACATGCCAGGCATGGACGGCTGGCGGCTCGGCGCGGAGGTAACCGCCGACAGGCAGATCAACGGCTCGCGCCTCGTGCTGCTGGCTCCGGAGGGCGCCATCGGCCCGGACGCCAAGATGAAGCTGCTGCAATGGTTCAACGGCTACGCGGCCAAGCCGATCAATCCGGACGAACTGTACGAGGTGCTCGAGCGCTCGCTGGCGGACGAGGTGGACCTGCCTTCGGCCGACGAGACCGAGCCGACGGCCGCGGCCGTCGAGGCCCCGGCGCCCGCCGAGGCTGCCGAGGCTCCCGCCCCGGCGGCCCGGCTCGAGCTGACCGTGCTGCTCGCCGAGGATCACCCGGTGAACCGGGAGCTGTTCGCCGCCCTGCTGCGCAAGCTCGGTTGCGAGGTCGGTCTGGCCTCGGACGGCGTCGAGGCCCTCGAGCTGGCCTCGCGCGGCGACTACGACATGGTCTTGATGGACATCTTCATGCCGAGGATGAACGGCTACGAGGCCGCCAAGGCCCTGCGCGAGCGCGGCTACTCGAGGCCCATCATCGCGGTGACGGCGAGCGCCCTCAAGGGCGAGCGCGACAAGTGCATCGAGGTCGGGATGAACGACGTCCTGGTCAAGCCGTTCAAGAAGTCCGACCTGGCGACGACTCTCGGCTTCTGGGCGGAGAAGGCCAGCGAGGCCGAGGCTCCGGTCTACGCGACGGCGCCGGAGGCGAACCCGGGCGGCCGGGAGAGCGCGACGCTCGACTTCGACGGCCTCGTCGAGACCTTCCTCGGCCAGCGAGGCAAGGTACTCGAGCTGCTCGCGCGCTTCTCGACCAAGACCCGGTCGCAGCTCGCCGACCTGGAGGCCGCCGCGGCCGCCGGCGACGCCAAGACGCTCCGCGAGATAGCCCACTCCATCAAGGGCGCCGCCTGGAGCCTGTCGGCCAGGGCCCTCGGCGACGTGGCCATGACGATCGAGAAGGCGGCCGCCGACGGCGACGCCCAGACGGCGGCCGCCTCGCTCGGCGAGCTGGGCGAGCGCTTCGCCGAATTCGAGTCGATAGCCAAGTTCTACTCGGAGCGTTCGTGAGCGGGAGGGCGGGGCAGGGTGAGCTCTTCGGGCCGCCCGACGTGTCGTCGTACCGCGTCGTCTGCGGCATCGACGAGGCGGGGCGGGGCCCGCTGGCCGGTCCGGTCTCGGCGGCCGCCGTCATCCTGCCCGACGACTTTCCGCTACGGCTACTCGACGACTCCAAGGCCCTGTCGGCCAGGGCCCGCGACGCGGCCTACGCCGTGATCGTCGAGCGGGCGCGCTGGGCCAACGAGTGGGCCTGGCCTTCCGAGATCGACGGGCTGAACATCCTGGGGGCGACGATGCTGGCGATGCGTCGGGCCTTCTCGCGGCTCGGCGCGGCGCCCGACCTGGTCGTCGTCGACGGCAACCGGGATCCTGGCCTGCCCTGCGCGTGCAGGCCGATGGTCAAGGCGGACGCCATCGTGCCGGCCGTGATGGCGGCGTCGATAGTCGCCAAGGTCGCGAGGGACCGGCTGATGGAGCGCTACGATTGGCTGTATCCGGAGTACGGCTACGCGCGCCACAAGGGCTACCCGACGGCCGCGCACCGGGCCGCCTGCCGAGCCCTGGGGCCGTCCCCGGTGCAGCGGCTAAGCTTCGACTATTCCAAGGAGTGATCGCGGGGCCCGGCCCCGCGGCGACCGGGGCTATTCGTCCTTCTTCGGGACCTTCTTGACCGTCAGGCGCTTGCCGGCCGGCTTCTTCTCGGGCACCGCGGGCGCCGCCTTGACGGCCTTCTTGACGCGGAGCACGCGACCGGTGGTGCGGGTGCGGCGGTCGTCGTTCGGGCCGGCCGAGGAGCGTCCGGTGGCTCTCTCTATATCGCGGCGCACGGAATCGCGGCGAGCGTCGTCGCGTCCAGACGCGGCGCGTCCAGGCACGGCGCGTCCAGACGCGTCGCGGTCCGGGCGGCCGCGCTCGCCCGCGGCGGCCTTGTCGCGCCTCTTCCCGGTGTCGATGTAGTGCCTCGGCCGCTCGTCGTCGGACAGGCGGCGCTCGGCCTCCCTGCCGTCGTCGCGCGGGGCCATCGCCTCGCGCCTGGTCCGGGGCGGCTTTGAGCGCTCGGACGGAGCGGCCTCGTTCATCGCCTCGAGCGACTTCTGGAAGGCCTTGAGGAACTCGTCGGCGTTGTCCTGAAACACGACGATGGACCGACGATCGAAGTCGCCGGTCTCGGTGGGCTTGCTCTCGACGATCGAGAGGAAGAGGTCGCCCATGCGGTTTTCCTTGACGTTAAAGAAGTACGTCCTGCCGTCGCATGCCATGCGCGTTGAAAAGAGCTCTCCACGAAGGCCCATCGATTCCCCTCCCTATGAATACACTTGCGGATACTAACGCTTTATGCGGTTCTATGCAATAGAGTCCGCTTCGGTCACCATCTCCGTGTGGTGCCGGAGGAGGAGCCCTTCGAGCGTCGCGTCGGCCCCGCGCACGTCGGCCATCACGCGGAACACCGGTTCCGTGCCCGAGCCGCGCATCCACAGGAACCCGGCCGGCTGGCCGGCGGCGTTCGACAGGAGCAGCTTGAGGCCGCCCGAGCCCGAGTCGCCGAAGCGGCCCGGCAGCTCGCGTTCCGACTGGCCGGAGCTGGCGAGCGCCTTCCAGGACAGCGGCCCGAGCCTCGGCTCGAGTTCCTTGGCGATGGTCGGCCAGCGGCGGCGGAAGATGGACTCGTAGGCGTTCTTGAGGGCCGCGTGGTCGCGCGATCGCACGCGCAGGGCGGCCCTATCCTCGAAGACGCTCGTCGTCGAGAAGCGCGGCAGGCTCGCTAGCACGTCGGCCAGGCCGAAGTCCTCGCGGTAGGCCTCGCCCTGCCCGGACCGTTCGAGCCACAGCCTGAAGGGGCCGGGCGCGTCGCCGTCGTCGCGTAGGTACAGCAGCTTGAGCAGGGCGGTCATCGTGTTGAGCGGGTCGCGCACGCTCGCCGGATGGGTGATGACGCCGCCGTTCGAGCCCTCGCCGAGGACGCGGACCTCGTAGCCGCGCTCGCGCAGGGAACGGGCCAGGCCGACGACGTTCGCCTCGCCGGTCTCGGCCCGGAACGCCTGCGCGCCGAGGGCGGAGGCCAGCGCCTCGACGCGCAGGCTGGTGGCGTCGTTGCAGGCGACCGCGAGCCGCGGCGACTCGCCCCTGGCGAAGACGCGGGCGGCCGAGCAGGACAGCTCGGCGAGCGCGGCCAACGCGAAGGTGTCCTGGGCCTCGAGCGCCTTGGCCTCGCCGTCGGCCTCGTCCCAGTAGACGATGTTGCCGCGGTCGCCGTCGCAGTCCGGCACGTAGCCGAGCGAGAAGCGCGGGTCGGCCCGCCTCGCCTCGGCCAGCGCCAGGCGGCACGGCTCGAGCGACTCGCCCTCCGGCACGATGCGGTGGGCGAAGCGGCGCGGTTCGTCGTTCAGGCGCAGGGTGGCGACGCCTATCGACGCCAGGTAATCGCCGTCTATCGACAGCGACCGGGCCGAGCCGTTCATCTCGGCCACCACGCCGGCGCCCCTGGCCGCTATCGCGGCCTCGAGCGCGTCCAGTTCGCGTTCCTGCTCGGCGAGTTCCGGAGAGGCTCCGGCCACCTCGCGGGCGAACAAGGTGTAGTCCGAGATCGCGCGGCGCTTGGCCGTGGCGCAGCCGGAGTACAGCGCGGCCACCGCTCGCGGCTCGGCGGCGGCGCTCAGCGCCGCCATCGCGGCTATATCGGCCGCCGTGCAGGCGCCGTCCTTGAGCGAAGCTATCAGGGCCTTGGCCTCCGGGCCGGGCAGCACGCCGCCGTCGGACAGGCCGAACTTGACGCCGTTATGGCCGGGCGGGTTATGGCTCGCGGAGACGTAGCAGAACGCGTCGAGCCGCTCGGGGCTGTCAGCTGGCAGGGCCCCGGCGCGCCTGACCCAGGCCATGATCTCCGGCGCGGCGCAGACGAAGGCGTAGCGCACCGACAGGCCTCGGGCCAGGAAGACGCGGGCCATCACGTCGGCGATGGCCGGCCCGGTCGGCCTCGTGTCGACGCCGAGCGCGACGACGGGCCCCCGGACGGGCGCCCCGGCTCCCGCCCCTCCGCGTATGAGGAAGCCGGCGAAGGTATCGGCCATCCTGGCGACAGCGTAGGCGGCCGCGGGCGTGATAGCCTCGCCCAGGTCGTCGTCCGACGAGCCGAACACGCCGCGCCAGCCGGACGCCGACAGGATGAGCGTATCGAAGAAGGCGCGCGCCTTTTCGGGCGTCGGCCTCGTAGCGAGAGGATCGGTATATGGGTCGCCTATCGCGAAGCCCGTGGCGGGATGGATGATCGTTGTAGGTTCCATGCGCGTATTATAGTAAAAAACGATGCCGAGGAAAGACCCCGATCCGCACGG
>JAKQKE010000153.1 GCA_029560805.1 Spirochaetota bacterium | reverse complement strand
AGCGCCGTCGAGCGTGGCGCTCATCGAGGCGACGAGAGAGGCGGTGGACTCGGCCGACTTGCGAGCGGCGATGCCGAGGCCCAGGGTGTCGCCGCTCGAGCGGATCAGAGTCTCAAGCCTATCGATATAGGCCTTGCTCTTGGCGGCCTCGGTCCTGCTGATCGCCAACAGGCTGTAGTCGCGGACCCTGATAGCCCGCTCGATCGCCGTGGCGATGATCAGGATGATCGTCGAGATGACGAAGTCGTTCAGGTTCTCGCCGGGCTCGACCTGGTTGGGGATGATCCGCGTGAAATAGTCGAGCGAGACGGCGGCCAACGCGACGACCATCACGGCTATCGCCTGCCAGCGCCTGCGCGCGACGAGCCCGGTCATGATCAGCGCGAAGCACTCGAGCGTGGCTATGAGGTAGATCTCGTAGGCTTCCTCGTAGGGCTGCATGAAGGCTATGGAGGCGAAGAGCAGGGACACGAGAATGGTCGTAGCCACGCTCGAGATGACGGCCTGCCCTACCCGAACCAATACGAGTATCCCGACGAGGATAGACGTGAGACATACGAGGACCAGCCTGATGCCAGAATTATCCACCATGACCGCCGCCAAACAGGCGGCGGCGATTATAGAGACCAGCGTATAGACGAGCGCCGAGGTCTGCTTGCGGTCCAGGGGTTCCGCTTCGGCGTAACGGACCAGGAACCTATCCATCAGGGACTGTGCCATTATTTCTCCTAGTATCGAGTATCGACGGATAGGCCAGGATTATTTACTCGCTACGCCGTTCTGTCCCTAGTCGGCACGCCTGATCTTGAGGATCGACGGCACGTTGCGCAGGTTGCGCTCGGACGTGCGGGCGTCCTCGGCGCTCGGGTAGGCCATCGTGAAGAAACCCGACAGCGTCTCGGCCCCTTCCTCGAGGCGTCCCTCGACGAGGCGGCCGCCGGGCTTGCGCACCGCGTTCTCTATCTCGGAGAACAGGTCGAGCACTCGGCGGGCCGTGACGTGGTAGCGCCTCGTCAGCGACGGCGCCGACTCCCAGCTCACCTCGACGCGGCGCTGCTCGAACTCGGGGATGGCGGCCAGGTTCTTGCACGAGGCTCGGTGCACGATGATGCCGCGCCCGCGCGAGACGTAGCCCACGATGCGATCCCCGACGGCCGGCTTACAGCACGAGGCGAAGCGTATGAGGAGGTTCTCGGCGCCCGAGACGCTGATGCCGGCCTTTGACGAGTCGGTGGCCTCGCCGGCGACATAGGGCCTATAGTCCATCGCTCCGGCCGCCTGCTCGGGCTGCCTCGGCTCGCCATGCTTGGCTTCGCCATGGCGCACCTCAAGTTCCGGCCTGCGCTCGCCGGCCTTGCCGCGCTCGTCGTGCCGCTCGCCGGGCTTGCGCGCGACGACATTCTTATCGATAGCGAGCACGGTGCCTTCGGCGACGAGC
>JAKQKE010000205.1 GCA_029560805.1 Spirochaetota bacterium | reverse complement strand
AATATGGCGCAGGCGCGGTCGGCCACGGCTTCCGCGTAGATCTCGCGAGGATGGACAATGGTCCTGTTGACGAGGCCGACGGTTATGACGCGGACGGCGATTACATCGTGAGCGCCATTCAGCGTGCAGCAGAGGAAGCGTTCCTGTTTTCGGTCGTCGAAGTGGCGGACGAGCTGCCAGGCGTCGTTCGGGGACGCGATCCTGCGTTCCCTCGTTCCATAGAAGCGCTTACCGAGCTCGAAAGCCGCGGCTACGCGGCAGGCTCGCGCTTCGCCCATGCCCGGGATCGACGATATGCTCGAGACGCTCGGGACGCCGGCGCTGAAGTCGCATCCGGCGAGCACCTCCGTCGATAGCGTTCGCACGTCCTTGCCTCTCGAACCGGCGCCGATGATGGCGGCGACCAGTTCGTAGTCGGCGACGGACGGAGTTCCCGATGCTATGAGCCTCTCCCTGATATCCGGTTTTTGGCCCGACGCCTCGCCCGCCCAACAGTATGACTCGATCGCGTGTTTCATCGATGCCTCCGCGGCCGGTACGCTCGGCGGAGCCGCGGCGCTTTCGATCTAGGACATGACTAAAACTGTATGCTCTATTTGCTTCCAGCGATATTTGATTGTATACTTTCGAATCGCTGGTGTATGCGTCCCGGCGTTGGCCGGGAGGAATTCATGAGGATCGGGGGCAAGATGAAAAGCGTTAAGGGAACCCAGACAGAAAAGAACCTGATGGAGGCTTTCGCCGGCGAGTCGCAGGCGAGGAATCGCTATACGTACTTCGCGAGCAAGGCGCGCGACGAGGGCTATATGCAGATAGCCGCCGTGTTCGAGGAGACCGCGAACCAGGAGAAGGAGCACGCGAAGCGGCTGTTCAAGCTGATGGATGGGGGAGTCATAAGCATCAACGGCACCTTCCCCGCTGGCCCGGTCGGAACGACCTCGGAGAACCTCCTTGAGGCGGCGAAGGGCGAGGACCATGAGTGGCAGGAGATGTATCCCGGCTTCGCCAAGACGGCCCGAGCCGAGGGCTTCGACGCCATCGCTACCATCTTCGAGGCGATCGCCGTGGCCGAGCGGCAGCATTCCAAGCGCTATTCGGGGCTCAAGGCGAACGTCGACGCGGGCGTCGCCTTCAAGCGTACGGCCCCCGTCGTCTGGCAGTGCAGGAATTGTGGCTACATAGTCGAGGCCGTATCGGCACCCCAGGCCTGCCCGGCCTGCGCTCATCCCCAGTCGTATTTCGAGCTACTCGGCGAGAATTGGTAAGGAGGGACATCATGACCACGGGAAACAAGGTGTACCGTTGCGCCAAGTGCGGTAACGTCGTGGAACTGCTCCACGAGGGCGGCGGCGAGCTCGTCTGCTGTGGCGAGCCGATGAAGCTCCTTACCGAGAATACGAGCGATGGCGCCAAGGAGAAGCACGTGCCGGCCATCGAGCGGATCGCCGAGGGCT
>JAKQKE010000122.1 GCA_029560805.1 Spirochaetota bacterium | reverse complement strand
GCGGCGGCTCGTCCGGCGGCTACCAGGGCGGCGGCTCGTCCGGCGGCTACCAGGGCGGCGGCTCATCCGGCGGCTACCAGGGCCAGAGGCCCGGCGGCTACCAGGGTCAGAGGCCCGGCGGCTACCAGGGCGGCGGTTCGTCCGGCGGCTACCAAGGCCAGAGACCCGGTGCCCCGTCCGGCGGCTACGGTTCGAGGCCGGGTGGATACCAGGGATCCAGGCCGGGCTACGGCCCGAGGCCGGGCGGACCGGGCGGCCCCGGCAGGCCGGGCGGACCCGGTAGGCCGGGCGGATCCGGTAGGCCGGGATCCGGCGGCCCCGGTTCCTCTCCCCTCGGAGCGGACAAGAAGCCCACCTCCAAGCGCTTTATAAAGGCCAAGAAGCCTTCCTACCAGCGCAAGGAAGAGAGCCACGAGCAGAAGCTCCATGCCCAGCGTAAGAAGGCAGACGCCCCGAAGGCGAATCCGATCCCGAAGTCCATCGATATTATGGAGACGGTCTCGGTATCGGAGCTCGCCAAGAAGATGAACCTCAAGCCGGCCGAGCTCATAGGTAAGCTGATGAGCCTCGGGTTCATGGCGACCATCAACCAGCAGATCGACTCCGACACGGCCACCATCCTGGCCAACGAGTACGGTTGCGAGGTTAATATCGTATCGCTGTACGACGAGACCATCATCGAGAAAGAAACCGACAAGCCTGAGGATCTGGCCCATAGGCCGCCCATCGTCACGATCATGGGCCACGTCGACCACGGTAAGACCAAGCTCCTTGACGCGATACGCAAGACTAACGTGATAGCCAGCGAGTTCGGCGGCATCACGCAGCATATCGGAGCCTATCAGGTCGAGACGCCAAAAGGCAGGATTACCTTCCTCGACACCCCCGGACACGAGGCGTTCACCAAGATGCGCGCCAGGGGTTCGCAGGTAACGGATATCGTCATCCTCGTCGTCGCCGCGAACGACGGCGTGATGCCCCAGACCCTCGAGGCCATCGACCATGCCAAGGCGGCCAAGGTGCCGATCATCGTCGCCATCAACAAGATTGACCTCCCCGAGGCGAACCCGGACCGCGTCAAGACGCAGCTGTCGGAGCTGCAGCTAGTTCCCGAGGACTGGGGCGGCCAGACGATGTTCTGTGAGATCTCGGCACTGCAGAAGAAGGGTATCGACGAGTTGCTCGACGGTATACTCCTGACGGCCGAGGTGCTCGAGCTCAACGCCAACTACGACTGCCGCGCCGAGGGCAAGGTCATCGAGTCGCGGATAGATCATGGCCGCGGCATCGTGTCGACGATCATCATCGAGCGCGGCACGTTGCGCGTCGGCGACAGCTTCGTGGCCGGCGTCTTCCCGGGCAAGGTCCGAGCCATGTTCGACGACAAGGGCCGCAAGATCGATGAGGCCACCCCGTCGACGCCGGTAGAGGTGATTGGCTTCGAGGGCGTCCCGAGCGCCGGCGACCCCTTCGAGGCGGTGGCCGACGAGAAGATCGCCCGTTCCTTCTCCGACAAGCGTCAGGAACTGAAACGCTTCGAAGAGGCCAAGACTATCAAGAAGGTCACGCTCGACAATCTGTACGACACCATCAACGAGGGCGCCGTGCAGGAGCTCAAGGTACTTATCAAGGGCGACGTCCATGGCTCCGTCGAGGCGCTCAAGTCTTCGCTCGAGAAGCTGTCGACCAACGAGGTGCGCCTCGTCGCCATCCGGGCCGCGGCCGGCGCCATCAACGAGAGCGATGTCGACCTGGCTAGCGCCTCGTCGGCGATCATCATCGGCTTCAACGTCAGGCCGACGCCCAAGGCCAAGGCCCTGGCCGACCAGGAAAAGGTCGAGATTCGCAAGTACAACGTCATCTACAAGGCAGTCGAGGAAATACAGCAGGCCATGGAGGGCATGCTGGCTCCGGAGATCAAGGAGTCCGACATCGCCGAGGCGGAGGTCCGCGAGGTCTTCAAGGTACCGAAGATCGGCGCCGTCGCAGGCTGTTTCGTGCTCTCGGGCACCGTCAAGCGGAACGCCAGCGTCAGGGTCATACGCGATGGCGTCGAGCTGCACGCGTGCAAGATCTCTACCCTCAAGCGCTTCAAGGACGACGCCAAGGAAGTGGCCGCCGGCTACGAGTGCGGCATCGGCCTGACCGATTGGACCGACATCAAGGTAGGCGACGTGCTTGAGGTCTTCGAGCTGATCAAGATCTCCAGGAAGCTGGGCGATACGGTACATGGATGAGATAAGGCGTAAGCGCGTCGAGGAGACCCTGCGAACCGAGGTCTCGGCCTTGCTGATGCGAGGCGAGATCAAGGATCCCAGGGTCGATACCTTCCTCTCCATCACCCGGGTCGAGGTCGCGCGGGACGGCTCGCACGCCAAGTTGTATGTGTCGACCTTCAGGGAGTCGGGCGCCCTCGACGAAGGCGTCGCCGGGCTCAATAACGCGGCGGGCTTCATCCAGGCCGGCATATCGAAGCGGCTCAGGATACGTCTGACGCCGAGGCTGGTATTCATCCCCGATACGGGTATTAAAGAAGGCTTCGAGCTGGGCGAGAAGATCAAGGGCTTGTTCAAGTGACAGACGAGCCCTGGTCGCCGGGCTCGGGCTTCGCCGTTGTCGACAAGCCCGAGGGCGTTACCTCGTACAAGCTCATAGCCTCCCTGGGCCGCCGGCTCGGCGACCGGGTCAAGTGCGGCCATGCCGGAACGCTCGACTCGTTCGCCTCGGGCGTGCTCGTCTGCCTGTTCGGCCGTTACACCAGGCTATCGGATTACTTCATGGGCGCCGGCAAGGGCTACGAAGCGAGCGTGCGCTTCGGCGAGGAGACCGACACCCTCGATCCGGAGGGCTCCGTCGTCGCCACGGCACCGGTACCGAGCCTCGAAGCCCTCGAGGCGGCCCTGCCGGCCTTCAGGGGAGACATACTACAGGCTCCTCCGGCTTACTCGGCCGTCCACGTCGACGGAGAGCGCGCCTATGAGCGCGCCCTGCGGGGCGAGGACGTGAAGCCGGCGCTGCGACCCGTGACGATACGCTCCCTCGAGCTGTTATCCTACGAAGGCGGCGTGGCCAGGCTGCGCGTCTCGTGCACCAAGGGTACCTATATTCGCTCGTTAGCCAGGGACCTGGCGCTGGCTTGCGGCTCGCGTGGTAGGCTTTCGGCGCTCCGGCGCACCTTTTCGGGGCCGTTCACCGCGGAGGCGGCCGTACGCGCCGATGCCTTTGGGCCCGATAGTCTGCGCTTCCTGTCCGAACCTGACGCTCGAGGCCTTAACCTCGGCGTCGTCCGCCTGGCGGGCGAAGAGGCCCACGCGTTCTCGAACGGACTGCCCTTGTTCAGGCTGTCTACCTTCGCGGGCCTGGCAGGGCAGGGACCGGTCGTCGCGTTCGACGAGGCTGGCCGGCTCCTTGGCGTCGTCTCTCGCGCGAGCGGCGCATGGCGCTACTCCTTCGTGCTCGGGGGCGAGGTGTGAGGGTCGTAGATTGGGCCGAAGCGGTCTCGGGCCGTGCGCCCATGCCCGAGCACTCGGCCGCCACGATAGGCGTCTTCGATGGCTTGCACCTCGGGCATCGGGCGCTCATCGAGCGTGTCCTTGCCAAGGGGCCCGCCCTGGCGCCGGTCATAGTCACCTTCAGGGACAACCCGAAACGGATAACGAGGCCGCATCGCTTCTCTGGAAGCCTCTTTACCCTCGAGCAGAAGATGGCCGCCCTCGAGGAAGCGGGTGCGGAGGTCTGCGTCCTGATTGACTTTTCCGGGAATTTCAGTAAACTGGCCGGGAGCGAATTCGTTTCGGCCCTAGGGTCCATCGGCGTTCGTTCGTTCGTCATCGGTAGCGACTTCAAGTGCGGGCACCGACTATCCACCGACGCCGAGGGTCTCAAGGCCGTAGCGGCCTCCTTCGGCGCGGATACGGAGATCGTCGGCCCTGTCACGCTTGGCGGGGAGCCAGTCAGCTCGAGCCGGATACGCGCGGCTATCGCGAACGGAAGGACGGACCTGGCACTCGCCATGCTCGGTCGCCCCTACACCTTGGATCTAAGGCGGCTCGAAATCGGATATGAACGAGGCTCCGCGGCGTTCTCGTTCAAGGGTAGCGGTTTGGTGGAGCCCGCGCCCGGCAGGTACGAGGCGACGGAGATATGCGTCGCCGGTAGCGGCGCCGTGGAGGCGACTCTGCGGCGGGACGGCACGGTACACTGGGCGAGGACGGCGTTATGCGCCGATCACGAGCCCGCCTTCCTCGCGTTCGGCTCGAGGATCGCATGATAACGGCAATAAGGAGTTTATAGACATGGCAGTGACGAAAGAGGATAAGGCCAGGCTCGTCAAGGAGTATGGTACCAGCGAGAAGGACACCGGCGCGACCAAGGTCCAGATCGCGTTGCTCACCGAGCGCATCAGCGGTCTCACCGAGCACTTCAAGGTTAACAAGAAGGACACCAACTCCAAGCGCGGGCTGATGATCCTCATCGGCCAGCGGAGGCGCTTGCTCAAGTACCTGCAGCGCAAGGACCTGAACACGTATCGCGACATCTGCGACAAGCTAGGCATCCGTAAATAATCGTCTTATCGGAGCCCGAACGACGGTTCGGGCTCTTTCGTCATTAGGCCGAACGCGGCCCATGGAGACCCATCGCATATGGCACATACCAGCACGTATAGAATTAACGGCGAAGACCTCGTGTTCGAGACCGGGCGCATGGCCAAACAGGCCAACGGCTCGGTCTTCGCCCGTTTCGGCGGCTCCGCGGTCATAGCCACCGCCTGCTGCTCCGACAAGGTAACCGAGGGCCTCGACTTCGTACCGCTTACCGTCGAGTACAACGAGAAGTACTACGCCGCCGGAAAGATCCCCGGCGGGTTCATCAAGCGCGAGGCCAGGCCCAAGGACAGGGAGATCCTCGTCTCCAGGCTCATCGATAGGCCGATGCGCCCGCTGTTCGACAAGGCCTTCGGACGCGAGATCCAGGTTGTGCCGACGACCGTCTCCGCCGACCTCGTCAACCCCCCCGACATTATTGCCATCAACGCGGCCAGCGCCGCCGTTCATATCAGCGACATCCCGTTCAACGGACCCATAGCCGCCGTGCGCGTCTGCTACGTCGGCGGCACCTACGTCATCAATCCGACCTACGACCAGATCGAGAAGTCGGCCCTGGAGATCGTCGTCGCCGGTTCCGAGGAAGGCATCACGATGGTTGAGGGCGGCGCCGACGAGGTGTCCGAGGAACTGATGATCGGGGCTATCGAGGCCGCCAAGAAACCTATCGCCGACATCTGCGGCGTCATCCGCGCCATGCGCGACGCCGTCGGTAAGCCCAAGCTGGCGCTCGCGCCGCTTAAGGCCGAGCTCGCCCGCAAGGCCGAGATCGAGGCCTTCGGCAAGGAGCGCATCGGCAAGGCTATTTTCACCAAGGTCAAGCATGAGCGTTACGCCGCGGTCGCCAAGGCCATCGCCGAGACCAAGGCAACTTTCGCCGACTCGCTCGGCGACGACGAAGTCCAGCTCAAGCTGTTCGCCGCTCTGATGGAGGACATCCAGTATAACCTACTGCGCTCCGGTATCCTCGACCGCGGACAGCGCGTCGACGGCCGCGGCACCGAGGACATACGTCCGATCACCTGCGAGATCGGCGTGCTGGCCAGGGCCCACGGCTCCGCGCTGTTCACGCGCGGCGAGACCCAGGCCCTCGCGACGACTACCCTCGGTACGACCTTCGACGAGCAGGTGCTCGACGACATCGAGGGCGACCGGCGCGAACGCTTTATGCTGCACTATAACTTCCCTCCGTTCTCGGTCGGCGAGGTAGGGCGCCTCGGCACCGGCCGCCGCGAGATAGGCCACGGCCACCTGGCCAGGCGCGCGCTCGAGCGCGTGTTGCCGACCAAGGAGCAGTTCCCCTATACGATCCGCGTCGTCTCCGACATCCTCGAGTCGAACGGCTCGTCCTCGATGGCCTCAGTCTGCGGCGGTTGTCTATCCCTGCTCGCGGCCGGCGTGCCGATCAAGGCGCCCGTGGCGGGCATCGCGATGGGACTGATCACCGAGGGGGATCGCTACGCGGTACTCTCGGATATCCTCGGAGACGAGGACCACCTGGGCGATATGGACTTCAAGGTTGCCGGTACCGAGAAGGGCATCACCGGCTTCCAGATGGACATCAAGATCGCCAAGGTGTCGACCGAGATCCTGACCAAGGCCCTCGACCAGGCTCGCCGCGGCAGACTGCATATCCTGGGCGTCATGAACCAGACCATCGCCGCGCCCGCCAAGGAGATATCCGAGTACGCGCCTAAGATTCTCTCCGTCAAGATCGACGTGGACAAGATCGGCGCCATCATCGGCCCGGGCGGTAAGAACATCAAGGCCCTTTGCGAGCAGTACGGCGTCAGGATCAACGTCGACGACGACGGCACCGTGACCATCTTCGGCGCCAACCAGAAGGCGTCGCTCGAGGCCAAGGCAGCCGTGCTCGGCATCGCCCAGGATCCCGAGGTCGGCATTGTCTACCAGGGCACCGTCAAGCGCGTGATGGACTTCGGCGCCTTCGTAGAGATCTTGCCCGGCAAGGAAGGCCTCGTCCATATCTCCAGGCTGTCGCGGACCAGAATCAACGCCGCCAGCGACGTCGTCAAGGAAGGGCAGGTCATACCGGTCAGGCTGCTTGAGGTCGACAAGCTCGGCCGCCTGAACTTGTCGTATATCGACGCCATGGACGACGCCGGCCAGAAGAAGTAGGATACATCGGGCCAGTCCCGAGCGCGTATAGAAGGCCGGCCGCGAGTCCGGCCTTCTTCATTCATAAGACGCGAGGATCGCAGATGCTCCGTGACGATACTGGAATCATCTTTAACCGCGAGCTGGTCCCCGGCTTCAGGCTTCTGGCCGATGAGATGCCGGGGGCGACGGGCGTAGCCATCGGCCTTTGGTTCCCCGTCGGCTCGGCCCTCGAGCGGGACGGGGAGCGTGGGCTGTCGCACTTCGTCGAGCACATGGTGTTCAAGGGCGCGGGCGACCGGGACGCAGCCGAGCTTTCGCGCTCGATAGACCGGGTCGGTGGCTACCTGAACGCCTTCACCGAGCGCGAAGCCGTCTGTCTGCACTGCCTGGTGCCGGCCAGGCATGCGGAGCTGGCCGTCGATATACTCATGGACATGGCCTATAGGCCGCGGCTGTCGGCTGTAGAATTCGAGCGCGAGAAGGACGTCATCGTCAACGAGATCCTGGCTGCCGAGGACGACCTCGAGGAGGCTGCCCAGGACGAGTTCTTCGCGTTGGCCTACGACGGACATCCGGCTGCTAGGCGCATAGCCGGCGAGGTCGGCGATATCCGCGAGGCGGTTTTCTCCTCGCTGGCCGAGTTCCACGACGAGCGCTTCTCCAGGGGGCCGGTAACGTTGACGGTCTCCGGGGCCGTTCAGGCCGAGGCCTTGGCCGAACGCGTCGTTGCGGCGTTACCGGCGCAGAGGCGCTCGGCGAGCGGCCTGGCGGAAGCCTGGGATCCTGGCGAGCCTCGGTTCGTCCGCTGCCGGCGCATGGTCAAGGCCGAGGGTAGCCAAGTCTACTTGTTCACCGGCCTGCCTATCGAACCGACCATTTCGGAGGACGACTTCTGGCGCCTGTCGGTCGCCAGTATGGCCTATGGCGAGAGCATGAGCTCGCGGCTCTTCATGCGGCTGCGCGAGGAGCGCGGCCTGTGTTACGGCATATCGTCGGCGTTCAGCCTCAGCCGGTACGCCGGCCTTTGGGGCGTCTCGTCATCCACGACGCCGGCCCAGCTCAGCCGTTTCTCGGAAGCGTACCTGTCCGAGGCGAGGTCGCTCCACCGCGAGGGCCTAACTGAGATCGAAGTCGACGAGGCGCTGTCGAGGATGCGCGGCATGCTCGAATTGGCCTCGGAGGACCCGGAATTCAGGATGAAGCGCCTGGCCAGGCAGTACATGTACGACGGTGGCGCGGAGACGGTCGACGCGACGATGGCCAGGCTCGATGACGGAGGCGCTGTCGACCCGGTATCGGTGAACCGAATCATCATGGACAGGCTCGACCCCGACGGCGAGAGCGTGCTGCTGTATGGAAAGATAGGCGCCAAGGCCGCCATGGCCGGCGCGTCGGCGTTCGGCGCTGAGTTCGACGAGGCCCATTCCTCGGGAGGGGGCGGCCATGGATGAACCGGTAGTATTCCTGAACCTCATGCCTGGGGCTGGCGCACCCGAGTACCGGAGCTCCGGAGCCGCTGGAGCCGACCTGCGCGCCAGACTCGACGCGCCCGTCGAGCTACGACCCGGCGCCACGGCCGTTATCCCGACCGGGGTCAGAATCCAGCTACCTTCGGGCTACGAGGCCCAGGTGCGGTCCCGCTCGGGACTGGCCGCCAAGCACGGCGTCTCCTGTCTCAACGCTCCCGGCACGATAGACTCCGATTATAGGGGCGAGATAGGCGTGATACTCCACAACCATGGCATCGAGCCGATTTCGATCGCCGATGGCGACCGGATAGCGCAGCTCGTCGTGGCGCCGGTGTCGCGGGCGCGCTTCGTCGAGGTCGACTCGCTTTCGGATACCGATCGCGGGGCCGGCGGCTTCGGCTCGACCGGGCGCTAACATGAGAAGGACGCGGGCGCCGTCGACCCTCTGGCTCTACGTGGCCAAGGAGTTCCTCCTGTCGTTCATCGTCTCGTTCCTGTTCTTCTTCATCATCTTTTTTATAAACCAGCTCCTCCTGATGGCGGAGGATATCCTGTCCAAGAAAGCCCCCGTCGTCGACGTTATCAAGCTCGTCGTCTACGCCACGCCGGCTATCATCGCGATGTCCTTCCCGTTCGGATCCCTGGTCGGGGCGCTCATGGCCGCCGGACGCCTGTCGAGCGATAACGAGCTCCTGGTCATGCGCGCCTCCGGCGTCTCGCGCCCCGCTATGATGACCCCTTTCGTCGCGCTCGGGGTCGTCTTCTCGCTCATATCCTTCGTCACGAACGACTACTTCCTACCCCTCGGTACCATCAACTACGGCAAGCTGTACCGCAAGCTCATCACGACGGCCCCGGCTCTCGAACTCAAGCCGTATTCGGTAAAGCGATACCGTGATACGGTTATCGTTACCGGCGCTATGGCTAACGGGGTCATAGAGGATGTCATCATCATCGACGCTACGAAGGACGGAAAGTCGCGCGTGATCAGCGCCGGCGAGGCCTACCTGCTCGACCGGGGCGACGAGGCCGGCGTCCTGTCGCTGATGCTCGGCGAGGTGTTTACCCAGGAGAGCGACCCGAGCCAGCCGGAACGCTTCGAGTACTCGACGGCGGAACGGATGGAGTACAACATCCTGCTGACCAGCTTCGCCGACTTGAGCGCCGGCGTCAGCCCTCGGGAGATGAGCAGCGTCGATGTCGCCAAGGCCATAGGCAGGAAAGAGGCCGGGCTCGAGGCCAAGCGCCAAGCCAGGGGCGCGGAGCTCGAGGCCAAGCGCTCCGCCCTTGCCGCCGACTACCTCGTGCGCTCCGTCCCCGGCGCGCGCCTCGACTCGTCCATGGCCAGGCTCAAGCCCGCCAAGGACTCCTTGGTAGCGCTCGCGGCCAAGCCGCTCAAGGACAGGTCTCTCGACATCTACAGGCTCGAATACTATAAGAAGTTCTCCATCCCCGCCGGCGCTCTATGCTTCGTGTTCCTCGCGTTTCCGCTGGGGGCGAGGGCCAAGAAGAGCGGCCGAGCTGTAGGCTTCGGTATCGGGCTCCTCGTGGCGGTCGCCTACTGGGCGCTCCTGATAGGCGGGCAGACCCTGGGCCTACGGACCGGCTTCGACCCCTTCCTATCGATGTGGGCCCCGAACATCCTCGTGTTGGCGGCGGCTGTACCGCTCCTGCTCGTACGGCGGTCAGCATGAGGCGCCTCCGGTCGTCGCCGACCCTCGACGCCCACGTGGCCTTATCGTTCCTGCCTATATTCGCCATCTCGCTCACCTTCTTCGTGCTGCTCCTGGAGATGGGCGACCTGTTCGTCAACATCGTCCAGTATGTGCAGAACGAGACGCCGTTCGCGCTGATCGCGAAATCGATGATCTTGTACCTTCCTCGTTGCGTCAGCTGGGCCCTGCCGATCGCTACACTGTTCTCGGTCTCGTACACGCTCGGGGGCATGTACGCCAACAACGAGCTGATCGTGGTGTTCGGCTCGGGCATATCGCTCGCATCCTTCGTGGCCCCGCTCCTGGCGATATCGCTGGTCCTTTCGGCCGGGTTCCTCGTCTTCGACGATGCGGTGGTCATCCCATCGCTGTCCGAGAAGAAGGCGCTTACCAAGGCTATGCTCAAGACCGGCGAGCCTGCCGGCGCCGCCGATGTAACCATACTCGGCCAAGGGCGCCGTATCGTCTGGAATGTCCGATACTTCGACCGCAAGAATACGATGTTGACCGGGGTGACTCTCGTCGAACGCGACGATGGCGGCCGCATCGCGTCGCGGGTCAACGCCCAGTCGGCCGTCTGGACGGGGACTGCCTGGCGCTTCTCCGGTGTCAGGCGCTTCTTCTGGAAGGACGGGGCGATGACCGACGAGTCGCTCGGTACCTGGGAGGACCCTGCCTTCGCCGAGCCGCCCGAGTCGTTCAAGGGCGGCGGGAAGCCCATAGAGGAACTCCGGCTGTCCGACGCCGCCGAGCATATAGCCTTCCTGGAAAGGGCGGGCCTGCCGCGGGCGGCCCAGACGGCGGAGTACTATCGTCGCTTCGCCTTCGCGCTCACCCCGCTCGTCGTCACCCTCCTGTCGGCGGCCCTCGTCGGCCGCTATAAGAAGAACGTGCTGCTGATGAGCCTGCTCATCAGCCTCGTCGCCGCTACCCTGTACTACGTTACCCAGATGGTGACGATGCTGCTGGCCAAGAACGGGAGCGTCTCGCCAGCGGCAGGCGCCTTCACGCCTATAATCATATTCTCCGCGCTGGTGCTCGCCTTGTTCAAGGCTAGGCCGGCCTAGACCGACGGACCGAACGGAGGCCCCCATGTCGTCGTCATCCATATTCAGAACGATCGCGAAGGATGCGAAGAGCGCCGCCAGGACCGGCGTCGTCGAGCTACCGCACGGACGCGTCAGGACGCCCGTGTTCATGCCCGTCGGTACGAATGCCACCGTGAAGGCCGTATCCAAGGATTCGCTGGCGGAGATTGGCTTCGAGATAATACTGGCCAATACCTACCACCTCTTCCTACGCCCGGGCCACGAGCTGATCGGGCGGGCGGGGGGGCTCCACGGCTTTACCGGCTGGAGGGGAAATTTCCTGACCGATTCGGGCGGGTTCCAGGTCTTCTCGCTGTCGAAGCTTCGCAAGATAAGCGACGAGGGCGTCAAGTTCCAGTCCCATATCGACGGCTCCAGGCATTTCCTGACGCCGGAGCTGGCCGTTGACATCCAGACGGCCTTCCGTAGCGACGTGTTCATGCAGCTCGACGTCTGCACGCCCTGGGGGGCGGACGAGAAGAGCTCCCTGGCGGCGCTTCGCAAGACGACCGCCTGGGCCGCCAGGTCCAAGACGCGCTGGCTGGAAACGCGCGGCGACTTCCAGGGCAAGCTGTTCGGCATCGTGCAAGGTAACTTTTACAAGGAGCTGCGCGCCAGGAGCGCCGAGGAGATACTGGCCCTCGACACGCCCGGCGTGGCCATCGGGGGGCTGTCCGTAGGCGAGCCCTTCGAGGTCTACGCCGACCTGCTGGCGTATACCGCGGCGCTCCTGCCGGAGGACAAGCCGCGCTATGTCATGGGCATCGGGACACCTGAGTACATTCTGGAGGCGGTTCAGAACGGGGTCGATATGTTCGACTGCGTCTTCCCGACGCGAACCGCGAGGAACGGCCTCCTGTTCACCGCTTTCGGCCCGATCTCGATCAAGCAGGCCCGCTACACCGAGGATATGGGGCCTGCCGACCCCGACTGCAGCTGTAAGGTCTGCAGGGAATACTCGCGCGCCTACCTTCGCCACCTGTACAAGAACGACGAGATACTCTTCTCCATGCTCGCCAGCTACCATAATCTGGCTTTCCTGCATGAATTGGTCCGCCGCGTCCGATACAGTATAGAGGAGGGGAACTTCGTCGAGTTCAAGCGGGAGTTCCTGTCCAGATACCGTTCGAAGCTGTGAGGGCCCGCATGAAACGATTATCGCTCCTGGCCGTCGCCCTTCTGGCCGTCGTCGTGTTCGCCGGCGCGGACGATACCGGCCGCACCGAATCGGAGAAGCGCGCGGCGACGATACGCTACGGCATCGAGTCCCAGGTCGTCGAGCTGCTCTCGACGCTCAAGACCGAGAAGGACGACTCGCTCAAGGCCGAGATCCTCGACGCGTTCGACGCGTCCACCAGTACGAAGCTCAAGGCCTCGATCCTCGAATATCTGGCGGCCCTGGAGTTGGGCGACGCGGAGGCGCGTGCGGCCAGGATTGTCGCCGAGCGTGACTCGAACGCCGAGGGCGTCGTCACGGCGGCTTTCTCCTACCTGAGGGCGCTGAAACTGAGGGCGGCCCTCGACGAGGCCGCGGAGATAGTCGCCGACGACGAGGGGCGCTACCTCCAGGCGGCGATCAGGTATATAGGGGCCGCCGGCACTGAAAAGCAGGCCGCGGCCCTGCGAGCCGCCTATGAGGCAGACGGCGCGAGCCAGGCGACGAAGGAAGCGGTCGTACAGGCGCTCGGCGCGCTACGGTCGGTCGAGTCGTTCGAGCTGCTCTCGTCCGTCGCGTCGTCGGAGGAGTCGTCGAAGGCCATCAGGATGTACGCCTGCTCCGCCCTTGGCGAGCTCGGTGACGATAGGGCCGTGCCGGTACTCGTCGGCGCGTCCGTTTCGAGCGATCCGAACGTCCGCGCGGCCGCGGTCGAGGCGCTCGGTACGTATTCGGGCGCCGATGCGCTGGCGGCCGTCAGGCAGGCCTTGCGCGACGCCCACGCCTTGCCACGCATCGCCGCAGCGAAGGCCTCCGGTGAATCCCGCGACGCCGAGGCCCTGCCATACCTTGAGTACAAGGCTTCCTACGACCCTGAAAAGGCGGTGCGCGAGGCGTCGATCGCCGCTCTCGCGAGTATAGGCGGCCAGCGTGCCGACGACTACCTCTCAGCGTTCCTGGAGGAGCCTAAGAACGGGACGCAATATCGATCCGTCGCGCTCAAGGCCATCTTGGCCGACGGCGGCGGCGAAGCGAGGAAGAAGGCGCTGGCCGTGTTCGCGGCGGCCCAGTCCGAGAAGGATAGGGCGCCGTTCACAGCGTTCGCCAAGGCCGCCATGTCGGTGGACGACGAGGCGGCGGCGCCCTTCGCCGAGCTGATGCTCGGCGACAAGGATTTCTCGATGCGCCTCGGGGCGTTGGCGTGGATCGAGCGGAACCGCTACGCCGCGCTCGCCGATGCGGTACGATCCGTCTCGGAGACGGACGCCAGCGACGCGGTCAAGAAGCGGGCGGCCAAGGCGCTCGAGCGCCTCTCGCCATAGCCGATCATAGAGATCCCTACACTCCGGACTCGGGCTCGGCCAGCGCCACGACGGCGTCGGCCTCTGAACGGCCATCGTCGCCCGGCTTGGCTGAGAGGCCCGGCGACTCGATGCAATGGAGCAGCCTGTTGATGCGCTCGACCGGCGACACGTAGCGCTCGAACCTGAGCGTCAGTTCCTTGCCACGCGCGGTGACCATGCGTATATCCCTGCCGAGGCAGGCCTCTATCGGCGCGTCATAGTCCGGGAAGAACTCGGGCTTGGCGGGTACGAGGGTGGCGTCGCTACCGTCGTAGTACAGCCAGGCGATACGCCTGGGCACCGGCAAGAGAAACACCAGGAAGTCGCTCGAGCCTCCGCCGACCGACGCTCGACCGCCCGAGTGCATCGCGCGGATGTTGCGCTTGCCGATGTTCGGGTTCTGGCCGAGGACTCTCAGGGTCAGGCGGGCCGAGCCCGCTCGGACCACGTTCGGCTCGTAGCTCATCGGGCCGCGCGGAGCCGTTACAGCCGTCGCCTCTCTGGACGCGTCGGAGGCCAACGGCAAGGCCCTGCGCGAGGCGGCGGTACCGCCCCAGGCGCCGAGTAGCGCGGCCTTGTCGCGAATATGCGCGGCCTCGGGCGCGGTAACCCCGGCGGCGTAGGGCGACGCGTGAGCCGCGGGCTTTCCCACGTCGGTGGCGTAGGGCGACGCGTGAGCCGCGGGCTTTCCCACGTCGGCGGCGTACGGCGACGCGTGAGCCGCGGGCTTTCCCACGTCGGCGGCGTAGGGCGACGCGTGAGCCGCATTCGTTCCGGCGTTGGCGGCGGCGTAGGGCGACGCGTGAGCCGCGGCCTTTCCCACGTCGGCGGCGTACGGCGAGACATGCGCGGATCGGCTCTGAGCCGAGGCGTCGATCAGGGCGTCGACGACCGGTTCCTCGGCCTTCCTATGGATCCGTCTGGAGTACAAGAACACGAGGAGAATGGCGGCGCAGGCGACGGCCAGTAGCACGAAGAACAGCACGACCATTGCCGAGTTCCTGAAGAACGCGGCGAGCGGCGAACGGCGTAGCTCCATGGCGACGACCGACTTGGCGGGGCTAACGCGAAGCCCGTCGGCGAAACGGGGTTCGAGGCTCAGCTCGAGGCGACCCTCGGCCATGGATTCCGGGAGGAGCGCCTTGAGAACCACGCGAGCCGAGCCTCCGGCGGGCACAGTCGCGAAGGCCTTTTCACGTAGGATGTCCGTACCGTCGTCGAGGAGCAATCGGGTCAGCTCGACCCGCAACTCCCGGGAGGAGCCGTTCCCTATCTCGACAGGTATGGATAACGCGTAGTCCGTTGCACCGAGCCCGGCGGGGAACGATATCCGCGGAAGGTCTATCGTATCCTCGACCGTGGCGGACGCGTTGGCCGGATCGAAGGAACTGACGGCCGTACCCGCGGCGGCGGCCAGGTCGGCTAGGTAGTCTCCCGCACCCGGGGCGTTCGAACCGGCCTCCCCGTAGCCTGCGGTACCGGTGCCTCCCGCTACGGAGCCCTGGCCCTGGGCGGAAGCCTCGGCCGAGGCGCCGCTGCCGAATGGCACACGGACGATGCGCAGCGTCCAACCGCGTTCGCGGACCCTGCCGGCTGTGCGCTCGAGCTCGGCCCTGACCTCGTCCGGCCCGAGACCCGCGAACTGGGTGCCCGCGGCGGGGGAGTGCATACCGTCGGTGATCAGGAGTATGTGCTTCGCGCTACCCTCGGGCAGGTCGGCCACGTACTGGTAGACGTTCCGGAGGGCCATCACGAGGTCGGTGTTGCGCCCGAGCGGGTACAGCAGGTACAGCCTGGCGACGGCGCTCCTGATATCCTTCTCGGTTCTCAGGACCTGGGCGATCTCGACCTGGGTAGTATCGGAGAAGGATACCAGGTGGAAGGCATCGCCGAAGCGCATGTACTCCTTAACCGTCTGCGACAGCACGAAGTCGACGACCTGATTGTAGTACTGGAACATGCTCTGCGACGAATCGAGCAGGACGACCAGGTCGACGCGATCCTGGGCCTCCGTGGTAGCCGCGGCCAGAGAGACGGCCAGGATGAGCGCTATCCCGATACGTTTTAGCATGATCGATTCCTTCGCTTGGTCACGCGCCCGGATTCAGCGGGCGCGTGACCGAATTATAGGTCGATCGCGGTGATCGCCTTTACCGTATACGAGAATTTCCTCTCGTGGATGACGAATGACAGCTTATCGCCGACCTTGTGGTTCAGGAGGCGCTTGCCGAGCGGGGACAGGTACGAGATGACGTGGTTGCTCGGGTCGGATTCCCAGGGACCGAGTATCCTGTAGATCTCGTCAGCGTCGTCGAGGTCGTTGTGGAGCAGTACCTCGGTGGCGAAGGATATCTTGCCAGTCGTGATGCTACCCGCATCGAAGATCTGCGCCCGCTCGATCTCGTTCTTGAGTTTGCCTACCTTGGCATTGAGCTCGTCCTGTTTCTCCTTGGCGGCCTTGTACTCGGCGTTCTCGCGGAGGTCTCCGAGCGACAGCGCGAAGGCGATCTCCTTCTGGTTGGCCGGTACGTCGACCTCCATGATATGGGACAGGAGCTTGTTCTTCTCCTCGTACTTCGAGGCCGTGACCATGAGTCCCCTCGAAACGACGGTCTTCTCGGCCTCGTCGTTGAACTTGAAGTCGGGGTGGCTCTCGGCTATCTGCTTGCGTAGCGATAGCTTGACGGCCGGGTCGAGATCCTTGACGTCGCTGATCAGGGCGAAGATACGCTCGATGTCGTCCTTGTCGGCGGTCTTGAAGTAGCTCGTCAGGCGACCGTCCTTGAACAGGATGGTATCGACCTGCTTGTTGATGCGGCGGTTGTCCGTCGTGTCGCGGTGGTTCTCGATCTCCTTGAAGCTGATGTCGAGGATATGGATCAGCGTGATCAGCATCTTGTCGTACGAGAGCCCGAGCTCTTTGATCCAGTCCTCGTCCCAGAGGTTTTTAGCTACCCAGATGAAGGCCTCGCGATGATCACGGTAGTTCTCAATGATGGACACGACCATGCCCTGGAGCCTAGCGACCTCGCCGGCGGAGAGCATGACGTCGATCATCTGGCGCGATAGCGCGTAGGGGAACAGCCGGACGTAGATATCGGCCCAGTCGGGCATGAAGTTCTTGATGTGCTGGAGGAACGCGGCCTTGAGCGCCGTGTCCTTCAGGCTGGCGTAGATGTCGACGATATCCTCGCAGTCGGCCATCATCTCGGTAAAGCCGAGCGTCACCACGTTCTTGAGGATGGGATGGCCGGCGGCCAGTTCCTTGAGGAACAGGTACGAGGCGACCACCTGCTCGGTAAGCTGGGAGTAGGAGCGGACGTAGCCGGTAAAGAATTGCAGCATCTCGGCGAACAGTTCGGAATCCGCGTCGCCCTTGTCGAGGAAGTCCCTGAGGTCCTGTATCCTGGCGAAGAAGTTCTTCTCGGCCTTGAACTGGTTGTAGATCTTCTCTTCGAACGACAGTGGCCGGTCGCGGACCAGGTAGATGTTGACCGACTCGGGCGCGTTGCCAAACATGGCGTCGGTCTTCAGGATGTCGCGGGCCTTGGAACTCCAGCTGGTCCACTCGCTGGCGCTGAGCACCGAGGGCACGAGCTCGGCCTTGAGCTTCTTGATGTCGGCGTAGTTGTCGAAGCTCTTGATGATGGTCTTGAGGGCCCAGGGAATGTCCTTCTTGACCGTGTCATGGAGCTTGTCCTTGGACCAGATAGCCTTGAGCACCCAGATATGGTCCTTGCTCAGCGTGATCAGGCTGTCGACGGCCATCTTGAGGCCCATGCGGTGGTCGCGCTTTTTAGCGAAATCGATGGTTATCTCGTCGCCCTTGATGCTGCGTATGCGCCCGATGTTCCAGGTCCGGTGATAGACGTAGTTGCCGACGTCGAACGAGATGTGCTTCTCGAAGTCGGCGATGGCCTCGTGGATGCTGCGGTATGACTGGGCCAGGTTGGACAGCCTGATGTACTCGTCGACGTGGGAATGGCCGGCGTACTTGGCCTTGTAGCACTCGACGATTTCCTTGCGTACGCCGGGGTTCTTGTCGTCGTAGTCTATGATGGTCTTGAGAATGGGTATGGCCGTATCCCAATCGGAGGCGGCCTTGTAGTGCTTGTAGAGGTCAGTCAGGAGGCCGGCGGCCTTCTCCTCGCTGATCTGCTTGGCGATCTTGCGCTGGACGTGGTTGAAGAAGTCTATGTCGGCCGGCGCGAGCTCGATCAGCTTGTTCCAGATCTCCTTGACGTTGGAGTACAGGCCCTTGTTGATGTAGCGGTGGAGCGCCTTGCGGTAATAATCGACGGCGCCCTCGGCATCGCCGTCCTTCTCCTTCTTCTCGGCGATCAGCTTGACGATGTCGGCTTCTTCGTAGTCGACGCGGACGAGACGCTCCCAGACGGCGTACATCTCCTCGACTTTGTCGTCGTTCTCGTAGCACTCGGCGAGGCGGACGAGGGCGTTACGGTTCTCTCCATACTCGAGGATGCGCTGGCATATAAACTCGACGATGTTCCAGCGGCGGTTGTCGGCGAAGATGTTGATCAGCGAGATCATGTTGGAGTCGTCGATCTGCTGGCGCGACAAAGAGATTATACCGGAGAGGTAGAGCGCGGCGATGCTGTTCTTGCTGTGGCCGAGGTGGTCCGCGCAGACCGTCCTGATCTCGTCGAGGGCTTTTTCCTTGGCCGCTTCGTTGAAGAGGCCATCGAGTTCCTTGATCTGGTTGACGGTATATCCGCTCAGGGTGGCCCGCGTCCACTTTTCCTCGGTGAGCATGTCCTGAAGCTTTTTAGCTATCGGTGAATCGGCCATCTCGGTCTCCTATCCTGGAATCAGGCTATGTATTGCTTGTAAACGAAGGGATCCAACAGCTTTATTTTAAGGAGGAGTTCGTCTATCTTCGACTTATCCTCTTTGCGGTTCATATAGTGGTCTATCAGCCAGAAATAGCGATTGATGAGCCTGGGCACCAGGATGGCGCGCCTGGAGCCGTCGGACTGAAGCTCCGTCTCCAGCTCATAGACTGATTGCTTAAGCTTACCCGCCTCGACAGGCTTGAGTTCGCGCTTGACCGAGAACACCCCGAGCAGCTCGCCCATGACAGGGATCCATTCGGCCGCCTCGATGCCGTCCTTGCCGAGCTCGGCTACCCTGGCGGCGAGACGTGCGAAGGCGCTCGACTCGAGCAGCTCGACGTCTATGCGCTGGGGATTGATGTAGAAGGCCTCCCTGAACAGGGCCTTCGAGGCGCGCTGCTCATCGATCAGGGCGTAGGCGTCGGCTAGCTCGGCGAGGATGGCCGCGTCGTCGCGCTTAAGCTTCGCCGCGGCCTCGAGCCGCGCCACGGCCGCCTCGTAGTCGCCATGGCCCTTGTTCGCCTTACCGACCCTGAGTAGCACCTCCGGGTCGGCGTTTTCGCCGTCGTCGGCCAGGCTATCGAATTTCTGGAGCGCCACGCCGAAGGCGAACTGCTTGAAGGCCGAGACGGGGCGATCGCGAGCGGGCCCGAGCTTGGCTAGGAAGAGCCTGAAAGCCTTCCAGCGAGCCATGACGTACTCTCCGGCTTCGAACGCGTCGGAGACGCCGGCGACCCTATCCATCGAGTCGGACCACCAGCCGGCGCACTTCATCGCGTACAGAAGCTCCTCATCCTCGAAGTCCTCCTCGAGCGCCGACTGGAATGAGGCCTGGGCCGCGTCCAGTTTGAGCGCCGATAGAGAATCGTATGCCTCTGTCAGTAGCGTTTCCACGCCGGTGGATCGTGTCATGGGCCTCGGGTATCCGCTGAATTGTTTTTTATTGTACATGAAATTATCCCGATAAGTCAATGAATCTCTTGTCGGCCGGGGATGCCATGGCTGGACGACGAGCTCCAGCTTGAGCCTAGGCCTTCGTCGTGGTAGAATCCGGCCATGAACAGCACGATAGTCGCTCCTTCGTTGCTAGCGGCCGACTTCTCGGCCGCCGGGGAGGCCCTGCGCCTCGTCGAGTCGTCCGGCGCTCCCTGGCTTCACCTCGACGTGATGGACGGCCGCTTCGTGCCGAACCTGACTTTTGGTCCCAAGATGGTCGCCGACCTGCGCAGGCGATCGAAGCTGTTCTTCGACGCCCACCTGATGGTCGAGTCGCCCGAGACCATGGTCGACGGCTTCATAGAGGCCGGAGCCGACGCCATCACCTTTCACGCGGAGGCCTGCGTGCACGCCCACAGGCTGGCCGAACGGATACGGTCAGCCGGGCGCAAGGCCGGCGTGTCGATCGTGCCGTCCACCCCGGTCTCCGTCATCGTCGAGCTGATGCGCTGCGTCGACCTGGTGCTCGTGATGACGGTCAACCCCGGTTTCGGCGGACAGAAGCTGATACCCGGATGCGTGCGCAAGGTAGAGGAGCTATACGAATTCAGGGAGCGCGAGGGCCTCGGCTTCGAGATAGCCGTCGATGGGGGAGTCAATCGGGAGACCGCCCCACGCGTCAGGGCGGCCGGGGCAGACGTGCTCGTGATGGGTAGCGCGTTCTTCGAGTCCGCCGATCCGGCCGACCTCGTGCGCGGGGTCCGGGCACTGCCCGGGCCCCGCGCCTAGCCGGCCCAGGCAGTGGCGAGAGACGCGTGTTTCAGTGGAACGCCTTTACGGCCGACAATATAACGAAGGAAGGATCGAACGCATGAGCTATACACGAGTCGCAACGTTCGCCGCCATTGTCGCCCTCGGAGTCACGTCGGCCTTCTCCCAGTCGGGCCTCGCGCCGGCGATGACGCCGGCGGACGAGCTCCGCCAGGGTATTGAACTGTTCGCCAACGCGCGCTACGCCGAGGCCTTGCCCGTCTTCGATTCCCTGTTCCTGGATCCGGCCTCGGGGAGCCTCAGGGCCGACGGCGCCTACTGGTCGGCGATGACCCTGCTGGCCTCGGGCGACCCGGCGGCCGCGGAGCGGGCGATCGAGACGTTCCTGGCCACCTTCCCCGGGCACGAGAAGACGTCCGAGATGGTGTACCAGAAGGCGAGGGCCGCCTTCCTGCGCAAGGACTACGAGCGGGCCATAACCTCGTTCCAGTCCTATATCGGGGCCTTCCCGGAGGGCGACCAGGTGCCCGCCTCGGTGTTCTGGTCGGCGGAGTGCCTGTACGCGCTCGGACGCCTCTCGGACGCCGAGAAACTATACCGGTCCTTAGGCGAGCGATACCCCGACAGCGTCAAGGCCGAGGCGGCCAAGTATCGGCTCAGCCTGATCCAGTTCAAGTACCGCGAGGACGAGCTCCTGACTCTGCTCAAATGGAGCCACGAGGAGTCCCTGCGCATCATCGAGGAATTCCAGCGCCGCGAGAAGGCCTACGAGCAGGCCCTCGCCGTATACCAGAAGCGCTACGGAGAGGCGCAGCGAGGCGTCGCCCAGACTCAGGCCTCGCTCGAGGACCAAGTCGCCAGCCTCAAGCTGGCCATGGACGACCTGGCCAAGCGGCTACAGGAGAAGGACGCCCGCGTCGTCGAGCTCGAGGGTGAGCTGGCGGGTTTGAGCGCCGATGACGACCGAGCGGCCGCCGAGCCGTCCGCTGCGGGCGGAACGGTCGTCGCCTCCGGCGAGGCCGAGCTTCTGGCGATGAAGGCCCGGGCCCTGAGCCTGATGCAGTTCTACCTGGAGCGCCTCGCCGAGCGCTCCGCCGGAGGTTCTCGATGAGGAGATTGACGATACTCGCCCTGGCGGCCATGGCGTTCGCCGCCTCCGCGTTCGGTCTCGAGGCCAAAGATGGGCGGATCAAGCTCGTTGTAGACGATCGGACCGGCCGCTTCTCGCTCTATTATCTCGTCGATGTCACGCGCAACCGCTATGAGCCGCTCCTGTACGACCAGGAGACCCGTACCACCTACGCCACGCTCATGGTCGACGGCAAGGCCTTCAGGCTCGGCGACGCCCCGGAGTTCCGGATTGCCGTGTCGCGGGAGGCCTCCGGTAAGGTACGCGTCGAGTACCGCTCCAGTTTCTGCGTCGTCAGGCAACTGTTCTCGTTCGTAACGTCGCCAGGCGCTCCTATGGCAGACGGGGTGACGATCCAGTATTCCATAGAGAACGTCTCCAAGGCCGAGTCGACGATAGGCCTGCGGGTCCTGCTCGACACCTACGTCGGCGAGAAGTCGGCCGCGCATTTCGTGGCGCAAGGAGTCGGTCCGCTCGTCTCGGAGCGGGCACTGTCCGGCGACTACGCTGATAGCTGGGTTCGCGGCCTCGGATCGGCCGAGCTTTCGGCCGCCAACCTGCAGGTGTTGCTCGGAGAGCCGGCTACCCGGCCCGATACCCTCTTGGCCGCCAACTGGAAACGGCTGAACGACTCGTCATGGTTCTTCGAGGCGAACCCGTCGAGGAACTTTACGCTACTGCCGTACTCGATCAACGACAGCGCCCTGGCCCTGTACTACGAGCCGGCCCCGGTACGCCCGGGTTCGACTCGCGCGGTGGTCGTCGGGCTGTCCCAGGCCGTCGAAGGCTACGACGCCTACGTGGCGGCCAAGGGAGACAAGCCCCCAGTCGTCGCGATAGCGGCTCCTTCCGCGACCGCTCCCCTCGACGAGATGGCCGACTTGATAGCCGTGCGCGCCGTGCTCGAGGCGATCGACGCCATGCTCGCGGCTGGCCAGACCCCGAACGCGGCCGAGCTCGAGGCCTTGGAGACCACGCTCAGGCGGCTCGAGGCCCGGAAGGGGCAGTACTGATACCCTATGGCGAAGAATCCGCTCGACGAGGCCGAGGCGCTGTTCAGACGCCGTCGCTGGGCCAACCTCATCAGCCTCCTCGAGCCGCTGACAGCGGTCTATCGCGAGTCGGCTCGCTTCTCCGTGATGCTCGGCTGCGCCTACCTCCACAGGGAGGATACGGGCGGCGCCTACTCGTGCTTCAGGCGGGCACAGTCGCTCGATTATCGCGACGTCGACGCCGCGCTCGGCCTCGCCGCGGTCCATATACGCAGGGGCGAGAGCGATAAGGCGGTCCAGCAGTACATAGACGCGCTCGAGCGGCATCCCCGCGACCGTCGGGCCAAGCGAGGGCTCGGCCTACTCCGGAAGACGGCGAGCGGAGGCGACGAAGCGGTGCCGTCCAGGCAGCTTCGATCCCTGTACCCGAGACCTCCGAGACGCTGGCGACTCGTCGCCGTCGTCGTGGCGGCGGTCGCGGTCCTGACCCTGGCCGCGCTGGCCTGGCCTGCGATCGCCGAGAGGATACGCGACGCCAAACCTCTGCGCGATGGGGTAGCCGCCTTCAGCCTGAGCGCCGCGGAAGCCGCCTCCCCGGTCGGATCCGACGGCGAATTCGATATAGTGCTGACCGAGCGTGAGGCGCTCGAGGCCTTCGACAAGGCCAAGCGGCTGTTCTCAGACTACCGAGACGAGGCGGCCCTCGTCGAGCTGAATCGCCTGCTCGTGTCCAACGCGACCAGGCAGATCAAGGCCAAGGCGACCGCGTTGGCCCTCTACGTGCGGGAGCCGAGCTTCCTATCCATGCCTGACCGCTACGCATACGCGGAGGTCGCGGCATTCCCGAGGCTGTACGAGGGCGTCGGGATAGTCTGGAAAGGCCTGCCGGCCAACGTCTCGTCGTCCGGGTCGTCGACCACGTTCGACCTGCTCGTCGGCTACCATGATCGGAAGCGGCTCGAGGGCATCGTGCCGGTCAAGATGGCCTTCGAGTCGAGGCTCCAGCCCGACAGACCCGTCGAGGTGCTCGCCCGCGTGCGTAACCAGGGCAAGGCGTTCTACCTCGAATGCCTGGCTATACACGAACAATGAGGAACGGAGTTGTATGCGGGCGGTAGTGCAGCGAGTCAGGAACGCGTCTATATCGGTCGACGGGACGACGGTGGGCGCCATCGGGGCCGGTCTCCTCGTCTATCTGGGCGTCGGCAAGGGCGACGGCGAGGCCGACGCGAAGTGGTTGGCTGAAAAGATCTGCGGCCTGCGCATCTTCGAGGACTCGGGCGGGAAGATGAACCTGTCGGTCGTCGACACCGGCGGCGGTGTATTGTCCGTGTCGCAGTTCACCCTGCTCGCGGATACGAGGAAAGGTAAGCGTCCGTCGTACAACGACGCGGCCGAGCCGGCCGTCGCCGAGGCCCTGTATGAGCGCTTCAAGGAATTCGTGGCGGCCATCGTACCGACTACCGCGTCCGGCGTCTTCGGAGCATCGATGGAGGTGGCGTATACCAACATGGGCCCGGTGACGATACTGCTCGATACGAAGCAACCCTTCTAGCCCGCCAGGTTCCGTAATATAGCGCGCCGCAATACGTCGCTCCAAGCTTCTGGGTCTTCTTCATCGTTATACCACGACGCTTCTACCGCTGCCTCTCGAGTTCTCTTCGTTCTCCTTATCGGCAGTGATCGCAGACGGTCGCGAGCGGGCAACCGTCGC
>JAKQKE010000118.1 GCA_029560805.1 Spirochaetota bacterium | reverse complement strand
GATGACGGCCTTCCTCTCGGGCGATGATCCCGCCTACGCCTACCGTATAGCCGTCGGCTCGGGTCTGCCGGCCGGCATGCGCGCCGAGGCCGTGTTCGGCGACGGCATCGGCCCGGACGACGCGCGGGCCTTCGCCACGGCTACCCTGAACGACCTGTCGGATTTCATCGCCTACGCCCTGGACCCGTCCTTCGGCACGGTGCGCTACGCCGAGCGCCTGGCTGCCAGCGCTCCGGACTTCGGGCCGATACGGCGAGCCGCCCATGAAGGCTGGATCCTTCGCGAGTTCTACCGACCCATCGCTCGCGCGTCCATGGCCAAGTTCAAGGAAGGCCTCCGCGCGGACGACGACGCGCTCGTACTCGTCACCGTACCCTTCCCAGGCTGTCTGGCCGGCGCCGTCGTCGCCGCCGAGGAGGCCAAGGCCGCCTTCGGCGACCGGGCTACCATCGTGGCCGGCGGCGGCTACGTCTCGACCGAGCTACGCTTCCTGACCGACCCCGCGCCCTTCGACGCGTTCGACTACCTGGCCTACGACGCGGGCTATGGCGCCCTCGCCTCGATCCTCGACGTGGTGGACGGAGCGCCACGTTCGTCGCTATACCGCGTCCGCTACCGCGAAGAGGAGGGCCGAGTCGTCGCGGCCGGCTTCCCTGCCGACGAGCCTCGATCTGGCGCGACGTCCTCCGGAGCGGCCGGAACCGCCCCGGCGCCGGCCGGAACAGCCTCGGCGCCGGCCGACTCGTCCAAGGCGAGCGGCTACGAACGGCTCGAGCGCGAGGCGATAGCCGGCTCCCACCCCGATTACGCCGGGCTCGACGTCTCCGGTTACCTGCGCGTCGTCGACTCGCCGAACCCGATGCACCGCCTCTGGAACGATACGCCATGGCTCAAGTATCGGCTGGCCTACGGCTGTTACTGGCGGCGCTGCGCCTTCTGCGACACCCAGTTGGATTACATCAAGCGCTACCTGGTCTCCGACCTCGACGCGCTCGAGGAGGCGGCCGGGAGGGCGGCCGGGCGGACCGGCCTCTATGGCATCCACTTCGTCGACGAGGCCATGCCGGTCAATCTGGTCCGAGCTTTCGCCGAGCGCAACGCGAGGCGCTCGAGGCCGTTCACGTTCTGGGGCAACGCCCGCTTCGACCGCGCCTGGACCGACGAGTCCTGCGCCTTCGCCGCGGAGCGTGGCCTCGTGGCCGTTTCCGGAGGCATAGAGATAGCCACGAAGAAGGGTCTGGAGATAGTCGATAAGGGTTTCTCGATGGTCGACCTGGTCCGCACCCTGGCGTCCTTCAAACGATGCGGGGTGCTCGTGCACGCCTACCTGATCTACGGCTTCCCCGGGCAGTCCGATCAGGACATAGCCGACTCGGCCGAGATGGCGCGGGTCCTCCTCGCCGAGGGGCTCGTCGACTCGGCCTTCTGGCACCGCTTCGTGCTGACGCGCCATTCGGCGATCTACGCGGCCTGGGAGCGCGGCGAGCGGCCCGGGCTCGAGCCGCTGGCGCCGCCCAGCTCCTTCGCGCTCAACGATCTGCGCTTCGCCGGCGAGGAGCGGTCCGAGCGCTGGACCGCCCCGCTCGACGCGTCGCTTGCCACCTGGATCGACGACGGCGAGACCGATAGGCCGCTGGCCGCTTTCCTGCCAAGGGGCTTACCGCGGCCGCGCCTCGACGCGCTGGCGCTGCTACGAGAGGCGGGCCTCGCGTAGCGGCCCAGCTCGGCTTGGCGGCGCTACCGTCAGGCGACTCGGACAAAAAAACCCATCCTTACGGATGGGTTTTTGGGCGGTACAAGAGTCGAACTTGTGACCCCCAGCGTGTCATACTGGTGCTCTAACCAACTGAGCTAACCGCCCGAACCTATCGGCGTTTCGGCTATCGCCTCGCGTCGACGGGAGTTTATACCAGAGCCGCGGCCGGCGTGTCAACCAGCCGATCGCCAGGCGATCACTTCGACAGCACGTGCTGGATGCGCTCGAGCACCTTCTTGCGATCGAGCGGCTTGACGATGTAGTTCTTGGCGCCGGTCAACAGAGCCTGCTTGACCAGATCCTGCTTGCCGAGGGCGCTGATCATGATCACGCGGGCGTTCTTATCGAACTCGATGATCTTCTGGAGCGCGGTGATGCCGTCCATGTTCGGCATCGTTATGTCCATGGTGACCAGGTCGACGTTCGGGAACAGCTCCTTATAGCGCTCGAGGCCCTGGAGGCCGTCAGCGGCCTGGCCGACGACGTCGTAGCCCTCCGAGGTCAGTATCTGGGTAATCTGCTTCGCGACGAACATCGAGTCGTCGACGACGAGTACCCTGAAGGGCGTGCCGTCGGGGCGCTGCCCCTCGGGCACCCGCTCGTTGATGGACGGGAAATCCTCTTTAGTCTTCATGCGTAGCCCCCTAAGCCCGCTCGCGGATGGCCACGTTGATCTCGACCTTGCCCTGAGGGGCCTCCATCGGCACGATGAGGGCTTCCACATCCTGGTTCGAGACTTCCATGTTATCCCCGGTGAATATCGCCGGCGGCGTCAGGTCGAAGCGGAAACCCAGCTCATGGAGCTTGGTCACGGCCTGGGCGGTGATCATGTTGGCCAGCTCGGTGATGGTCGCCTTGGCCAGGTCGTCCATCGTCGCGATGTCCTCGCCGTTCATCGCCGAGGCGATCTTGAGCGCGGTCGGCTTGTCCATGTCGAACAGAACACGGCCTTCGACGTCCCCGGCGAGGCCGACGATGGCCGCCACGCCCATGACCGGCATCGAGGTCGACTTCAGGTACAGCTCGCCTCGCTTGACGTCGGCCTGCAGCACTTCCTTCATGACATTGAAGGCGCTTTCGACGAAGGGGTTGATATACTCTACTCTCATGCCATTCTCCCGTAGGTTCGTTTCTGGGCCGGCCTAGGCCGTCCTGACGTACACCGCGGCGGGGCCATCCCCGACGCGCCTCCAACCGTCCAGGGGCAGGCGCTCGTTCGTACCGAGGATGACGGCGCCTCCCTGCTTCGCTTTCTCGCAGAAATCGCCGAATAACTTACCCTGGTCGGCCGCGGACAGGAAGGATACGGTATCGCGGCACAGGATGAAGTCCACTGGCGGAACGGGATTCGAGTTCATCACGTCGTGGAACTCGAAGAA
>JAKQKE010000088.1 GCA_029560805.1 Spirochaetota bacterium | reverse complement strand
ATGTTGCGGCCCTCGCGGCCGATGATGCGGCCCTTCATCTCGTCGCCCGGCAGGGACACGCTCGTGACGGTCACCTCGGCGGTGACGTCGGCGGCGAGGCGCTGCATGGTGGTGACGAGGATGTCGCGCGTGCGCTTCTCGGCCGCCGTCTGGGCTTCCTGCTCGATCTTGTTGAGCAGGGCCTGGGCGTCGTGCCTGGCCTCGTTCTCGAGCCCCTGGATGATCAGGCGCTTGGCTTCCTCGGCGCTCAGGCCCGAGATGCGTTCGAGTTCCTTGCGGTAGCGCTCCTCCTGGCCGGAAAGGAATTCCTCCTTCTCCGCCATGACCTTATCGCGTTCGTCGAGAGCGGTCTCCTGCTTCTCGAGGGACTCGACTTTCTTGTCGAGGTTCTCTTCTTTCTGTAGAAGGCGCCGTTCGTAGCGCTGTATCTCGGCCCTGCGTTCCCGAGTCTCCCGCTCTTGCTGGTTTCTCTCCCTGATGAGCTGATCTTTGGCCTCGAGCAGTATTTCTCTCTTCTGCGCCTCGGCCTGTTTTACCGCTTCTTGCGTTATACGCGCCGCCTTCTGCTCGGCGGCCGTAAGTTGAAATCTGGCGTACAGCCAGCGGATCATCCATCCCAGGAAAAGACCGGCAAGAGGAAGGGCTATATACAGTATAGCCATTGTATCCTCCAGCTTTTAATAGAATATCGCTATCATTATAGTGAACGGCGAGCCTTTGTCAAGAAAACATACGCGCGCCGACGCCTAACCGCTTCCATGGCGCGTTTCTATCCACGTTGACGCCGGGCCGGGCCCGCTGTATCATCGCATTGGCGCCGCGGGGCGCCCGCCCGAGCTGTCTCGGGCCAGCCTAACCCGGCTCAGTCGCCGGCTCATGGAGATTCGCGCGATGTCCAAGAAGATCTATGTCGGAAACATGAACTACGCTACGACGGAAGACAGCCTACGGGAGCTGTTCGGGCAGTTCGGGACGGTCGAGTCGGTAGCCGTCGTCGTCGACAGGGCCACCGGCCGCGCCAAGGGCTTCGGCTTCGTCGAGATGGAGAGCCCCGAGGCCGCCCAGGCCGCGATCCAGAAGCTGGACGGGCAGGAGTTCGAGGGCCGCAAGCTGCGCGTCAACGAGGCGCAGGAGAAGCCCCGGGACTCGGGACCCCGCTACTAGAGCGCCGCGCCGCCCGGCGGCAACGGAAAGCCATCGAGGCCGAGCGCCGCCGCGGTCGCGGCGAAGCGCTCCGGTACGGGCGCCCTGAACGTGGACGGCTCGTCGTCCCCTGGCAGCCTGATCCTCAGCTCCCAGGCGTGTAGCATCAGCGAGGCTCCAGGAAAGCGGCCGTCTGGCGAGCCGTAGATCGGGTCGCCGAGTATCGGGCAGCCGAGCGCCTTGCAATGGACGCGCAGCTGGTGCGTCCTGCCGGTCCGCAGGCCGAGCGCCAAGACGGCGTAGCCCCCCGCCCTGGCGAGGACCGTCCATTCCGTAAGCGCGCGCTTGCCGACGCCCTCGGACGACGGCGCGAAGCGCTTGCGCTCGCGCGGGTCGCGGGCTAGCCAGCCGTCGAGCCTGCCGGAATCTGCCGACGGGCCGCGCCTGACTATCGCCAGGTAAGTCTTGACGGTGCTCCTGGCGCGGAACTGGGCGGCGAGCGCCTCCTGGGCCGCCGCGCTCTTGCCGACGATGAGCACGCCGGAGGTATCCTTGTCGAGCCGGTGTACGATGCCGGCTCGCGCCGGCGCGGCCCGGCCCTCGGCGGCGAAGCGTCCGAGCAACGCGTTGGCCAGGGTCCCGGACCAGTTGCCGTGGGCCGGGTGGACGACCATGCCCTGCGGCTTGTCGACCACGACGACTCGCGCGTCCTCGTACAGCACCGACAGCGGTATATCCTCGGGGGCCGAAGCCGACGATCGGTCCTCCTCGTCGAGCAGCTCGAGCGCGAAGTCGTCGCCGGCCTCCACCGACCTGGACAACTTGGCGTCCTTACCATTGACCGATAGCGAGACGAAGCGCGCCTTGAGCTGGCTCCGGGTGAGCATCTTGAGTTCTTCGGACGCGTAGCGATCGAACCTGAGTGGCCCGACCGCCTCGACCCTGCCTCGTATGGTAGCCATAGCCTCTTTCCGCCGCGCTTTACCCCGGCGCCGCGGGCCCGTATACTAGGACGCGGGCCCGGTACGGAATCGGGAGCGCGCGCGGCGCGGCGACAGTATACGAATTCCGGGCCGGGCACGCAATCCGAGCCCGCGAGGAGCCTATGGAAACGTGGAAACGTTGGAATCTGCCTAAGAACGAGGACACGCGAGTCCACCGCATCGGAGACCGCCGCATCTGTGTGGCGGTCGACATGGTCGGCGACCAGTACGTACTAGCCGCGATGGCCCTGCCTCCCGAGGCGTCCAGGGGATCCCGGCTGGCGTTACCTTCGCTGTCCGACAAGGCCTGGACGCGCTTCTTCATGGACAAGGCCGAGGACTACGAGCTGGCGCCGGCTTACCCGCCCATGCCCACCTGCATCAGGCTCAAGCAGCCGTTCTCGCTGGCACCAGGCTCCACGGTCGAGGGCTGGATCTTCTCGCGCATCGAGGCCAGCATCCTGGTCAACGGCGCGAGGATAGCCTCCTTCCCGTTAGCCACGCCGTACAAGACCCTGTATGGCTCACCCGAGGCGGGTGTCATCTGCCGCTACGACGAGGAGGAATTCCTGGCCGCCGCCGAGCCGCTCGCCTCGTCGCTGCACGCCGACCAGCGCTTCGTCGCCCACCCGGTCAGGCTACGCAACGCGTCGGCCGAGCCCGTGGAGGTCTCGGACCTCTGCATCTACGGCGAGCAGCTGTCCATCGTCGGCGACGAGAAGACCATGCAGAGCGAGCGGCTGTTGTTCGTCTTCAGCTCCTCCGGCGTCAGGATGAGCCTGGACGGGACGACGCTCCTGCCCTTGGGCTCGCGCGTGATGGCCAAGCCGGCCGTCTCGGGCGAGGAGCGCTTCATCGTACGCTCGTTCGAGCTGTTCAAGAACATGACGAGGATATGACCATGCAAGCGACGACAACGCTAGCCGAAGCCGCCCCCGAGGTAGCCTCGGCGCCCTCCAGGTTCTGGGAGATCATCCCGCTCGACAACGCCATCTTCGAGCAGCTGTTCACCGTCGACACCGCGATCACGGTGGCCCGGGTCGTCCTGACGGCGGCGCTCGGCTTCATCTTCGTCGGTCTCGTCATCACCGTGCTGCGCAAGGTGGTCACGAAGCGTATGGAGGCGCGCTCGGGCGGCCTCGTCGTCAAGATAGCCCAGTACCTCGGCTTCGCATTCATCGCGATCAGCGTGCTTGACGCGGCCGGCGTCAACCTATCGGCCCTACTCGGCGCCGCCGGCATAGCCGGTATCGCCATCGGCTTCGCCGCCCAGACCTCCGTGTCCAACTTCATCTCGGGCTTCTTCATCGTCTCGGAGAAGACCTTCTCCCAGGGCGACGTGATAGACGTGGACGGCACCTCCGGTCTCGTCCACTCGATCGACGCGATGTCGGTCAAGCTACGCACCTTCGACAACCGCCTCATACGCATACCGAACGAGACGCTGATCAAGTCGAACGTGAAAACCATCACGCGCTTCCCGATACGGCGGCTGAACATGGACATCCTCGTGACCTACGACACCGATATCGAGCGCGCCAGGCAGGTGCTCCTCGAGCTGGCCGCCGCCGAGCCGAACGCCCTTCGCAGCCCGGAACCGGTCTTCATGGTGTCGGGCTTCAGGGACAGCGGCATAGCCCTGTTCTTCGGCGTCTGGTTCGCGACGAATGAGTGGTTCGACGGCAATAACGCGATGCACATAGCCGTCAAGAAGCGCTTCGACGAGGAGGGCATACGCTTCGCGCTGCCGACGCGGACCGTGTACCAGGGGAAGGCCGTAGCCGCGCCCAAGAAGCCTGGAGCCCGGCGCGCCGCGGCCGGAGGCCCGCGCGGAAACAACGGTTCATAGTCGAACCGTAGCCCCGTTAACCGGAGACTTCAGGTTGACGGTCCGCCGACCTAGGCGTATCTTGAGATAAGCCGCGCACCGTAGCGTAGCGGCCTTATACGGAGGTACTGGATGAGTCATGAAAGCGCGCTCTCGAAGGTCAGCCTGTTCGCCAACCTCGAGCCGAAGTATATCAAGGGCATAGCGCAGATCTCGACCGAGCGCGACTTCGCCCCCGGCGATCACCTGATGAAGCAGGGCGAGGATGGCATCGGCCTGTTCATCATCCTGTCGGGCAAGGTCAAGATCGAAAAGGTGAACGCCAACGGCCAGTCGGTCGAGATAGCCTCGAACGGCCCCGGCGACGTGATGGGCGAGCTGGCCGTGCTCGACGGCGCCAAGCGCACCGCCACGGTTACCGCGGTCGAGCCGACCAAGTGCCTCGTGTTGGCCTCGTGGGAGTTCAACTCCTTCATGAAGAGCCACCCCGAGGTCGGCACGGCCATCCTGCCCATAGTCGTGCGACGCTTCCGCGAGACGAACGACGCCCTCGTAGGGCTGTCAGGCGTCAAGGCCTAAGCGCGCGGGGCCGACGATCGGCCAGGTACGGAACGGGCGGCTTCATGACGGAAGCCGCCTGTTTTTTATCATCCCGGGTGGTACGAACCTTGTGCATGGCCCGTTCCGGGGCGTTGATACGAAGCTTGCGCGCTATTCAGCTGTACGCGAAGGCGCGACCCACGAATAGCGCGCCATCACGGCTTCCGGGTCGAGCCTGGCGGCGCCCCCGTCGACGACGAGGTCGGCCGCGTCGAAGCCCGACAGGCCGGCCGCCGGGTCCGGCAAGGCCACGCAGCGCATACCCGCCTTCTTGGCGGCCGCCACGCCGTACGGCGAGTCCTCGAGCACGAGGCAGGCGCAGGGTTCGACGCCGAGCCGCCTGGCCGCCTCGATGAACACGTCCGGCTCGGGTTTGCCTCGCGGCACCTCCTCGGACGAGACCCTGACGGGAAACAGCGCGCCGAGGCTTCCCGAGCCTATCATCAGGTCTATCACGGCGCGCGACGAGCCGGAGGCTATGGCCAGGGCGACGCCGCGGGCCGCCAGGGCTCGGGCGAGCGCGGCCGTGGCCGGGAAGGCGCGCACCCTACCAGGCGCGTAGGACGCGTAGGCCTTGTCCTTTAGCGCGACCAGCTCAGCTATCGGCGCGGAAGCCAGCCGGCTATCGGGGAACCGAGCCGCGAGGTCCTCGAGCATGGCCTTGGAGCCGCGGCCTACGTAACCGCGGTTCAGCTCGTCGGTATAGTCGACGCCGTAGCCGGCGAGGAAGGCGCGGTCGCTCTCCAGGTAGGCCGGCTCCGAATCGAGCAGGGTACCGTCCAGGTCGAACAGCGCGGCGGACATACGGGGTTTCACTCGTCGTCTCCTTCGGAGACGTCGTCTCCCTTGTAGCGGACGTCACCATCGGAGACGTCGTCTCCTTCGGAGACGTCGCGGACTTTGGTCGGCGGGTCATAGTATTCGACGTTCCAGAGGAACAAGCCGCGAGCCGGGGCGGTGACGCCGGCCCTGCCCCGCTCCCGCGACTCGAGGATGTCGCGCATCGCCGTTTCGGGGGCGCCGGAGGCGTCCAGCTCAATCAGCGTGCCGACTATCGAACGGACCATGCGCCACAGGAACGCGTTGGCGGCTATGTCGAAGACGATGGCGTCGCCCTCGGCGTAGAACGCGGCGTGGTGCAGGTAGCGGAAGCGGCTGGAGCTCGGGTCTTTGGCGGCGGCGAACGCCTCGCAGTCCAGCTCGCCGCGTAGGCAGGAGGCCAGGCGGTTGAGCCTGCGCAGGTCGGGCCGCCTGAAGAGCCGCCACGAGTAACGGTCGAGATGCGGCAGCTGCGCGTCGCCATAGCGGATATAGTACTTGTAGCGCCTGAGCCTGGCGTCGAAGCGGGCGTGGAAATCGGGATGGGCGTCCTCCGCGCGCACGATCCGGACGTCGCGCGGCATGAGCCGGTTCAGGGCAGGCTCGAAGCGGTTGGCTGGTATGCGGGCGATGTCGGTGACGAAATGGGCCACCTGGCCCGCGGCGTGCACGCCCGAATCGGTACGGCCGGCGCCGACTATGCCCACCGGGCGGCCGTGCATGCGGCCAAGTGCCGACTCGATCTCCTCCTGCACGGTCCGCGCGCCGGCCTGCCGTTGCCACCCGCAGAAATCCGTGCCGTCGTAGGCCACGGTCAGCTTGACGACGCGGTCACTCATCCTCGTCGTCACCCTCCCTGAGCTCGCGCTTGAGCCGCTCGTACAGGTCGCGAGCCTTCTCCAAGAGCGGGCCCGGCTTCGACTTGTTCTTCTTGCCGAAGCCGAACATCCTGGCGACCGAGACCTTGGCGGCCTTGAGCCGCTCCTCGCGTATAGCCGGATCATCGGTCGGACCGTACTTGAGCTCGAGGATGGCCGCGGTATAGAGCACGCCCTCGTGGCCGTAGTTCTTGTCGGTGTCCGGCCCGAGGTTGCGCTGCGACGAGTACGGCTCCTTGCCCGACTGCTCGAGCTCGATCGCGGCCCGGTAGTAGAACCTGGCCTTGCGGTAGAAGAGGCCGGCGACGTAGTCCCAGTTCTCGGTCGGGGCCTTGGCGTGCAGGTCGTGGCATAGCCAGGCCGTCCGTATCGACGATATGGCGCACTTGATGGTCGGCGCGAACTCCTTGGAGAATAGCTCGTAGCACTGCATCGCCAGGTAGTAGCTGGCCGCCCCGCAGAGGAGGTTGCGCGGCGACTGGTAGTCGATCGGCGAGAAGACGCGCTGGGCCTCCTCCACCCTGGCGTCGGTGCGCTCGCGTAGCGCATCGGCGAATTTGGCGCCGGCCGCCATGAAGTCTGGCCTGTAGGCCGCGTAGAAGCAGGCCGGGCAGACCTCGATCTCGTAGACGAGCGGGTACACCTCGCCGAAGGCCGACAGGGGCTTGTAGGTCCGGTGCAGCTCGTCGGTCATCTCGTCGGCGTTGACGCGGCCGGAGAACAGCTCCTCGCGGTGGAAGCTAGCGTCGCAGACGGGGCAGCGCGTCGGCTCCTTGGCATAGAAGGTGATCTTACGGTCCTTCGTCTGCTTGGTCGAGGTCAGGATCTTCTGCACGCTAGGCCTCCAGCACTACCATCGCGATGGCGTTGTCGCTCTCGTGGGTCAGGGAAAGGTGTACGGCAGAGCAGCCGAGGGCCTCGTACTTGGCCAGGGCGCTACCTTGGAGCCGCATGTCCGGTCGGCCGTTATGGTTGTTGATCACGCAGATGTCGGCCAGCCTGATCCCGCGCAGCCCCGTGCCTATGGCCTTGCCGAAGGCCTCCTTGGCCGCGAAGCGAGCAGCCAGGGATAGGGCCACGCTCGAGCCGCGCGACCGGGCCGACGACAGCTCGTCCGGATGGAAGAAACGCTCGGGCAGACCCGGTACCGATAACCAATGGATAATACGCCTGACATGCACCACGTCGACACCGACGCCGAGTATCACGGTAGCACCTCCGGCGCATCGTCCGAGTCGACGACGGTGACGGTCTGGACCATGGGCGACCAGGTCTCGACGTCGAAGCCGGCCGGGAAGCGCGGCGAGACGGCGACCGTATAGACGCCGGGCTTCTCGATGTTCGACAGATCGGCCTCGAGCAGGCCGGGGCCGGTCGCGAAGGCCTCGAGCTCGACGCTCGAGGCGGCGACCCTCGCGGCCCCCATCGTCCCGAACTCGAGCAGGGCCAGCCCGTCGCGTAACCCGACATAGGACAGCTCGAGTCCCTGGAAATTGCGGTACACGAGCGCCTTCTTGACCTCGGCGCTGAAGTCGACGAGGTTGGACGACAGGAGGACCAGGAGCGGGTCGCGCAACTGCACCTTGGTGCGCAACTCGAAATTGTCCGAGCGGCCGGTCAGCTCGATGGGATCGGTGGCGGCGTCCGCCAGCTTCTCCATCGCGCTCGACGGCCCGGCTATCTCCATCCTGGCTGGCGTCAGCCGAAAGCCCGCCAGCTCGAAGCCCGGTTCCAGGTAGCCACGGAAGCTCGGCACCACCGGTACCTCCTTGACCACCCTCGGCTCGATCGACAGCGCGACGTCCGACGGGTCGACGCTGATCTCGAGCGGGTCTATCCCGAGGGCGCTGCCGCGCTTCTCGACGCGGACCGGCACCCGCCAGACGCCAGCGCCCGTGTAGCCGCGCAGGTCGAGGGTCGCCTCGATGTCGCCCTCGAGCACCGCGTAGATAGCGTTCGACTCGCCTCGCAGGACGAGGCGCACCGTGCGCGGGTACTGGCTGGCCGGCACAAAATCGTCGTTGGTCACGACGACGAGGGGCACCGACATGGGCCGCTCCTCGAGCTTGTTGACCTGGTAGAAGTACGACAGGGCCAGGGCGCCCGCGAGCGATAGGACCTTGGCCGGCCAGTCGGCCAATAGCCGCTCGAGCAGCTCCATCCTCGATTTACTCATCGAAGGCGGCCTCCTCGCCGAGCGGTTTACCCGACGACTCGAGCAGCTGGCCGAGCCGCTTGCGTAGCGCGGGAAGGCCCAGGTTGTAGTACAGCCTGGCGTCGTAGGCCAGCGAGATGGCGCCGGTTTCCTCGGATACGATCAGCACGACGGCGTCGGCGCTCTCGGTCAGCCCGAGGGCGGCCCGGTGGCGCGTACCGAAGCTCCGCTTGATGTCGCGCTGTTCGGACAGGGGCAGGAAGCAGCCGGCCGCCAGGATGCGACCCTCCTTGACGATCAGGGCGCCGTCGTGGAGCGGCGTGTCGTACTCGAAGATCGATAGGATCAGGGCCGAGCTCACCTCGCCGTCGATCCTGGTGCCGCGTTCGACTATGTCGTCGAGGGCCACGAAGCGCACGAAGGCTATCAGCGCCCCGCGGCGCTTCTCGGCGAGTAGCTCCGCGGCGTGCAGTATGGCGTCGAGCTGGGTCGAGCGCGGCCCCTGGCCCCGCTTGAAGATGCCGCCCTGGCCGAGCTTGATGAAGATCTTGCGCAGCTCCGGCTGGAAGATGATCGCCATCGCTATGACGAGGCCGGGGGCCAGCAGGTTGAGCACCCAGGACAGGGTCTCGAGCTTCAGGAAGAAGGCGCCGGCGTAGACGAACACGAGCAGGGCCGCGCCCTTGGCCAGCTGCACCGCCTGCGTCTTGATGAGCAGGCGGTACATGGCGTACAGGAGGTACGCGAGTATGGCTATGTCGAGGGCCGGACGGGCCCATCGAGTAAACGCGTTGAAGAACGCCTGTATGCCCATCGTCCCGTCCGTCCGCCTTCCGTCGTTCTATTCCAGAGTGGCCCGTACCGAGGCCCACCCGCGCATGGCCGCGTCTAAGACGGCCAGAGCCTGGACTGTCTCGGCCACGTCATGCACCCTGAAGACGACTGCCCCGCGCGCCCTGGCGACGCAGGCGGCCGCCAGGCTACCCGGGAGCCTATCCTCGGCCCCGCCCCCGCTGAGCGCCCCTATGAACGACTTCCGCGACAGGCCGACGAGGACAGGATAGCCCGAGGCGGCTATTTCATCAAGCCGAGCCATGAGGGCGAGATTATCGTCGAGCCGTTTGCCGAAGCCGACGCCAGGGTCGAGGAGGATGGCGTCGCGCGAGACCCCGGACGCGATCGCAGCGTCGGCGGCCGCGAGCAGGAAGGCCTTGACCTCGGAGACGCAGTCGTCGTACCAGGGACCGTCCTGCATACTCTCGGGCACGCCCTTCTTGTGCATCAAGACGACCGGGGCGCCGCGCTCGGCGCAGAGCGGGGCCAGCCCCGGGTCGTCGAGCAGGGCGGCCACGTCGTTGACGATGTCGGCGCCGGCGTCGAGAGCCGCCCGGGCCACCGAGGCCTTGCGCGTGTCCACCGAGATCGGTATGTCCCAGCGGGCGCGTAGCGCGGCTATCACCGGGGCTACCCGGGCCGACTCCTCGTCCGCGCCGACGTACGCGGCGCCTGGCCGCGTGCTCTCGCCGCCGACGTCCAGGACGGCGGCCCCGGCGCCTATCATCGCGGCCGCCTGGTCGACGGCCTTGCCGACGTCGGCCGAGCGGCTAGCCGCGTAGAACGAGTCCGGCGTCGCGTTGATGATGCCCATCACGACGGCGGGGCCGGACAAGAGGAGCGACCGCCCGCGCGGTAGCCTGAGCGAGCGATGGCCGCCGACACCGGTCACGGCCACGATCAGCTCCCCGTACCTATGGCCAGGGCCCCGGAGTCGGTCGGCCTGGCCAGCGCGATGGCCGTAGCGGCCAGCGCGTCGGCCGATAGTCCCGCGGCGGCCAGGAGCTCGTCGCGGCGGGCCTGCGCCAGCGGCTTCTCGTCGAAACCGAGGGCGACGACGGCCCGGCCGTCCCCGGCGGCGGCGGCGGCCAGGTCGGAGGCGACGCTTCCGGTCAGCACGCCCTCCTCGGCTATCACCACGCAGCGGTAACGGGCCGCCATCGCGGCGAAGGCCGAGCTATCGACCGGCTTGAGGAAGCGCAGATGGTAGACATCGGCGGCCAGGCCGGACGCGGCGCAGGCGTCGGCCGCGGCGAGCGCCTCGTCGACCAGGGCGCCCGAGGCTACGAACAGCGCCTCCGCCCCGGCCTCGGCCTTGCGCACATAGACGCCGCGGCCGGCTACGTACGGCTCGGCGTAGGCCGGCCGCTCCGGCGGGCAGGCGGCCTTCGGGTAGCGGATCATCGTCGGCCCGTCGTGGGCCAGGGCCCAGCGGAGGGCCTGCCCGACCTCCCCCGAGCTGGCCGGGGCCAGTATCGACAGGCCGGGCACGGCCCGGTAGGCCTGGATGTCGTAGATGCCCTGGTGCGTCTCGCCGTCGTCCGGCACGGCGCCGGCACGGTCGAGCGCGAACACCACGGGCAGGCCCTGGAGCGCCACGTCGTGGTGCACCTGGTCGAAGGCGCGCTGCATGAAGGTGGCGTAGATGGCGACGACCGGCCTGAGGCCGCCCGCGGCCATGCCGGCCGCGAAGGTGACCGCGTGCTCCTCGGCTATGCCCACGTCGAAGCAACGCTCGGGGAAGGCCCGTTGGAAGCCGTCGAGGCCGGTACCCGAGGACATCGCGGCCGTCACCGCCACGACCCTATCGTCGCCGGAGGCCGCCGCGAGCAGGGCCTGCCCGAAGGCCTCGGTGAAGGTCGGCCGCTTGGCCGCCGGCTGGTCGGGCGGGTCGAGCGGGTCGGACGACTGCATAGCGGGCGACGACGCAGGCGACGACGCAGGCGACGACGCAGGCGACGACTGCATAGCAGGCGACGACGCAGGCGACACGCCATGGAAGGCGGATGGATTGGCTTCCGCGGCGACATGGCCCTTGCCCTTCTTCGTGATGACATGGACGACCACGGGCTTGTGGATGGCCCGGGCTTCGCCGAGCACCTCTCGCAGGAGCTGGATATTGTGGCCGTCGATCGGCCCGGCGTACTCGAAGCCGAGGTCGGCGAACAGGTTCTCCTTGAAGAAGACGGCCTTGACCGCGCGCTTGAGCCTCAGCACGAGCGGGTGGACGCGCGGGCCGAACCACGGGACGCCGAGTATGACGCGGTCGATGAGGCGCCTGAGCCGCTGGTAGCGGGTCGTCGCCGACAGGCGCGACAGGTAGCTCGAGACCGCGCCGACGTTCCTCGAGATGGACATCGCGTTGTCGTTGAGCACGATGATCAGGGGCAGGCCGAGCTGTCCGGCGTGGCTCATCGCCTCGTAGGCCATGCCGCCGGTCAGCGCGCCGTCGCCTATCACCGCCACCACCGAACCCGCGGAGCCGAGCCGCTTGTTCGCGGCCAACAGGCCGAGCGCGGCCGAGATCGAGGTCGAGGCGTGCCCGGCGCCGAACGCGTCATGGCGGCTCTCGGACCGCTTGGGAAAGCCCGACAGCCCCCCCGAGCGCCGAAGCCTGGCGAACCGGTCGCGCCGGCCGGTGAGTATCTTATGGGCGTAGCACTGGTGCCCCACGTCCCAGACGATGGCGTCCTCGGGCGTCGAGAAGACGCAATGCAGGGCCAACGTCAGGTCGACGACGCCCAGGTTCGAGGCCAGGTGGCCGCCGTTCGCGGTGACGGTGGCTACGATCAGGGACCGGAGCTCCCCCGACAGGCGATGGAGCTCGGCGACCGACAGGCCCCTCAGGTCGGACGGACCGGATATGCGTTCAAGGATCGACATGACGAGCGAGTGTACCATGCGAGCTGTCGAGGGGACTATACCCGCCCCCCTAAAAGCCACCATACTGCCACCATGACTCTCCTAACGCTGAACCTCCATAAACCGCTCGCCTGGTCGACCGCCCAGGCCTCCCAGGTGGGCGTCAACCAGGCGTCCGACGCCGTCTTGAACGCCGTCTCGTTCCCCGAGGGCGCCGAGCTGGCCCTCTCCTGGGCTTGGGAAACCGTCGTCGACGGGCGCGGCGACGATGGCCCCCGAACCATCCGCCCCCTCGCCGCCCCCGAGAGCGTCGCCGGCTCCGGTCTCGGAGACGCTGCGGCGGCTTTGGACGTCAGCCTGAAGACCGGCCGCTACCTCTTCGTCCAGGCCCGCGCGCCGTCCGAGCCCGCCGACCTCGACGCCTGGCTACTCGACCTGATCGAATGGTTCGCCCGCGAGGCCTGGTGGACGGGCGCTTCCTGTTCCGGCGGCCTGACCCTGCGCCTCGTCCGCGAGGACGGCAAGACCGCCGTCCAGCTGCTACGCGCGCTGGCCGAAGAGCAGAAGAAGCAATAATGCAAGGTCTCACACGGAGGCACGAAGGAAGAGGGTTGGACGACTGAAGGCGGAACAGGATGATCAGGATGTATCAGGATGGACAAGATAAGAAAAGTTATGGCTTAGGTCTTCATCGTGGTCATCCTATGTCATCATGGTCATCATGTTCTGTTTTCTTGGCGTTCTCCGTGCCTTGGTGGCTTGGTGTGAGGATCCTAGGAATGCCTCACGCCAAGGCGAGGAGGCACGAAGGAAGAGGGCTGGACGACTGAAGGCGGAACAGGATGGACAGGATGTATCAGGATGAACAGGATGGGATGAGGGGTGTCTTTATAATCCTGTATCTAGTTCTATCTCCGTTCGTATGGCTGTCTCTATAGGGGTATAGAGGTCGACATCGACTGACGGCGCGGATATAGAAGCGATCAGGCTATACCGCGCCACGCTATCATGTTTATTGAGGCCCGTTCGGCTTTTCCACCAGCCGCTGGTGGGATAGACGACGATGGATCCGCATCGCGCTAGGTCGGCGGCGGTACCACTCCAGATATCACAATGGATCGAGCCCTTATGCCTATTGTCTTCTCCTATGAGCCATCCGGTAAGACCTGGACGGCTTTGTATAGCCGCGTTATTTCGGAAGTATTTGTTCCTACCTTGCTTAAAAGCCGTATCGCTCTCGGTCGGACGCTTAATGTCGAAACGAAGTCCGTGAGACTCATAACGATACCTAGTCCTACCTCGGGACGAGGGGTTGGGTTCGATGAAGTAGGATAGTGTAACGCGGAGCTCAACGTCCGTGGAACCTAAATCTTCTAGGACCTCGACGGGCCACGGTAGATCGTAGTACACGGCCTCCTTCGTCGTTATTGTACTACCGACCTTTTTGAATGGGGCAATGGAGTCCTCGATAAGCATCGTAACGGAGTTCGATAGGCTCCACAAAGCGCTATCCTCGTCGGGGACGCCGAAGCCGCATCGCCGTACCAGATCGAGGTACTCACCCTTGTTACTATGACCGTTCATGCCATACCGCTCTAGCATCGCGTCGGTCCATCGGGCCGAGTGTACGATGATACCGCGAACCGTCTCGGGCCTCAGCGCTGGGTACGCGGCCATGATCCTCGCGGCCATCCTCGCGGCGAGCGCCGACGCAGCGCTCGTCGCGTTGAAGGCCTTGAGGAGACGGACGGACGGCTCGTTATTCGTCGTAAGGAGGCTCAACGAATCGACGGTCACGGCGCTGTAAGCGTCCAAGCCGGCGTTCCCGCCCTCCATGACCACATCGGGCTTAATCGGGCACGGCTCGTCCCACTCCGAGGACGTCGATGTAAACGGGCTCAAGTCCCCGGCCCGCGCTATCGGTGTATAACCCCTGGTTTTATCGCCCGCTATATCCACCTTATCGGTATACGCCCCAACGGTGAGGGCGTTCCATGACTGACCAGGATCATGTATGAGCTCGCCATCGACGCATGTCGGATAGCGTATCCATGTCGCAGAATCTCGGTTATTTCCGGCGGCGATGACGAACAGGCTCGGTTCGAGCGGGTCTTCTCCTTCCAGAGTTGCCGCTGACGCCATCCGGTCTATGGCCGCCGACCATGCCGAGGGCCTGCCCTTGTCCCTATAGTCGTCGGCGCTAATGGCTAGCTCGTAGACGCGCCGCCTGCCAGGATTATCAATTAACGGAGAATATACAGCCTGCATCGTAAGCTTCGCGTGTAGATGCTGGTCCCCGGCGTTACCGCCGTCCTCCGCGAGTAGCTTGCTCGATTCGAGTCGATGTTCGAGTACCAACGGAGAAGTAGAAGCTAGCGGATACGTTAAATCCCCATAAAGAGCCAAGCCGGCGATTCCCGTGCCATGTCCGTCCGAGTCAGCCGTACCCCAGTCAGGCCGTATCGTCGACATATCAGTAGCTTCTATCGCCCCCTCCAACAGAGGATGTCCCCTAGTAACCCCGGTATCGAGCACGCACACGCGAGGAACGGAATCCACCGTGTCTGCGTGAGTAACCCTCGACGCGAGGTCGTCGACCCAGGGCCGTTCCTCGTACGGCTTGAGGTCAGCAAAGAACGCGGCGGTGTCCTTGGCTCGACGCAGTTCGGCTACCGTGGTCAGAATCGGCAACGCGCCGAGCATGGTACTGAGATTAGATCGTACGAGCACGATAGTCCGTTCAGGGAAGTCGTACGTTGCGCTTGACGTACTCATGCGGTAGAAGGCGGCCATATCTCTGAACTCTCGAACCGCGCGCTTACGGTCGCCTCGGACCGAAAGCCACGCCTCCCACCAGAACGGTTCTTCCGAATCTCTCGGGAATGCCTCGTCGGCGTCGGTCCATAGCGCCCTGATGCTCGCCAGCTTGATGTTCTGTATCGTGTCGATCAACTCATGTTGATCCTTTACAGGCTTTCCATCACTCGTTGCATTCGCCACATACTTCTGCATTTGCTTGATGAAATAGCTTAGCTTCCCGTCAGGCACAAACACGGTGGCATAGGACCTTTCGCCAGACCGCCGCACATTGAGTAACTCGATTCCCGTAGTCCCATACGTCAATTTCTCGAAGGCATTAGGGAAACCGGGATAGCTCTCGAACTCGATGCGTATGCCGCGATCCTCTGTCAGGCCTGCCCGTTCCTGGCTCAGTACCGCCGATCGCATCTCAGGGCCGATAGACTCCAGCTGCCCGAGGAGATGGTCGCCATGCACGGCTCGGTCGCGAGCTTGTATTGCTCGGTCTCGGCCATTAGCGACGATAGTGAACGGGTAGCGCGTACCACGACCATGAACGACGAGGTGCCTATGCCGAGCATCGTCTCTATCGGGCATGCGCGCGCTCCTTACTTAAATCGTTTCAACCTCTCAACGGCATCGTGACGCTCGAGGATGGCCTGGCCAAGGCGCTCCGCGGATATGCGATCCTGCCCGTCTATCAGGGCGTCCTTGATGACCTCTTCGGCGACGCGGGCAATGTCGGCGAAGCTCAGGCCGACCGAGCTGACGCCGAAATCTTGCCATCGGAACGATTCGGGAGCGTAGCCGCACAGGCGGTCACGTAGCAATTCAGAGGCCTGTTCCGCGTCCGGCAGGTCGTAGCTGAGCACGTCGTCGAAGCGCCTATAGAGCGCCCGGTCGAGTATCTCAGGGTGATTGGTAGCGGCCATGATGAGGCTGTTCGACGGATCGTGGTCTATCATCTGCAGGAAGCTGTTGAGGATGCGCCTGACCTCGCCGACGTCGTTCGAAAGGCCGCGTTCCGAGCCGATAGCGTCGAACTCGTCGAAGAAGTAGACGCCCCTCGTCCTGTCGGTGGCGTCGAATATCTGCCTGAGCTTTACCGCGGTCTCGCCCATGTACTTGGTGAGCAGGCCGTCGAGCCGGACAACGAAGAGCGGCAGGCCGAGCTCTCCGGCCAGCACCGACGCGGAGAAGGTCTTACCGGTACCGGGAGGGCCCACGAGCATCAGCTTGCGGCGGGGCGATAGGCCGTGCTCCAGAATCCTGCCGGCGTTGCGGTGCTCCTTGATGACGCGCTTGAGCTGATCCGCCAGCCTCGCGCCGAGCACAATGTCGCCGAGGCGGCTGGACGGATAGCTCACGGTCAGGAGATTGGCGAGCTCTCCCGTATGCTTGTTCAGGGGGACGACGGTGCGCCTGGCCCTAGTCAGCTTGGCCTCGTCTACCAGCTGCTTGATCTCGGAGGCGAGCCGCTCGTGCCCCTGCTTAGCCTCCTGGGCGGCCACTTGCAGGGCTACGGCATAGAAATGCTCGTCGTCGCCGTCCGCGTGAGACCGTAGGAGTGCAACCATCTGGGCCGCGCTGGCCATCCAAGGCTCCTTGAGCTAGAAGATACTACGGTATACCACGTTTTACGGTTCTTGCTTAGTCCCGGACAGCCCTAGTCAATACTTCCAATCCTCGTCGGCCAGGGGGGCTTGATTCAGTTCGGAACGGTAGTGCGTCCAGAGGGGCATGAACCGGGTCATGAGGGCGGTGAAGCGGGCGTTGTGGCTCGGCTCCAGGAGGTGGACGAGTTCATGGACGAGGACGTACTCGATGCAGTGGGGGGATTTCTTGGCCAGTTCGAGGTTGAGCCAGATCCGTTTGGCCGCGGGGCTGCAGGTGCCCCAGCGGGTCTTCATGCGCTTGATGCCCCAGTCCTCGGCGTGGACGCCTATCACCGGCTCCCAGGTGGCGAGGAGTCCGGGTACCATCATCTTGAGCCGGCTTCGGTACCATTCGTACAGGATGCTTTCGCGCCGTTCGGCGCCGGCGTCTTTCCTGCAGTAGAGATCGATGTAGCCTATCCTCTCCTGCAGTACGTAGGACGCCCGCGGGCTTTCCACCACGTTGAGCCTGTAGCGCCGGCCCAGCCAGTAGATGGTCTCGCCGTTGACCATCTCGCGCTTGGTCTGTCGGGCCTGGGTCCTGAAGCGTTCCTGCTGTCTGCGAATCCAGGCGAGCCGGGAGACGATGGCGCTATGGATGGCGCCATCGCCGGTAAAGAGCGGCACCGTCATCTTCACGGAGCCTTCCGGGGGATAGACGGAGAGGCGGACGTTCTTCACGGCCTTTCGGGTGACGAGTACGGTGATTTCCTGGACCTGTACGGCGAAGGCCTTGGCTTTAGTACTCGTGATTCGCCTCGATGATTCCGAGTATCCGGTCGAGCTCCGCCTCGTCGGTGAACATGGTCGCCAGCCATTGCCGCAGTTTGCGCCTGCGTATGACGATCTCGCGCCAGCCGTGCTGGGCTTCGCGGAGTACGCCTTCGTGCACGGCCAGGGCCAGGTCGTGGTCGCCCAGGTTGTCGTAGAGGGCCCTCTGGCCCTGGGTCGTTATGTCCGGGGGATAGTGCGATCCGCCGCTGGGCTTGGTTATCTTTTTGGCGAGCATGACTATCTCGTCGAGGTATTCCTTATACGACAGGGCTTCTTCCCGCCGCTTCTTTATCAGTTCATCGAGGAGGGCGCTCATCAGTTCGTAGTACTTGGGGTTGATGGCTTCCTGGTCGACGATGGTGCGGCGGACGTTGTTCTCAATGGTCTCGGCTATGGCTTCGCCGTTGCCGCGGAGACCTTCGGGCAGTTCGTCCAGCGCGGCGGGGCCCCGCTCGACTATGAGCTGCACCAGGGACAGGTCGTCGAAGGCGGATATCTTACGGCTTTCGTCGGCCTTGATGTAGGTGTCTATGAGATGGCGCATCGCGGGCTCGTAGCGCTTGAGGTCGATGGCGTCGCCGGAGGCCAGCTTCACTTCGTCGCGGGCGCTGGTGTAATGGGCGACATGGTTACGCAGCTGCGCTATCTGTTCGGGGCTGTAGCCGGCCGGCTTGAGCTCGTTGGCCAGGTTGGAGAAGGCCCGTATGAGCTTGGCGGTGAGCCGATAGAGGGCTATCCGCTTGGCTTCGTTGGCCTGGATCTCCGCGATGTTGCCCGACTCCGCGGCGACGAAATAGCGGAGATAGGCCGCGGTGTCCTTCGGGTTCCGCACCGGCTCGCAGAGGAGCTGGACCTCCTCCAGGGCCTGCTCGAGGTCGTCGCGCGCCGACTGCAGCCTATCCTTGAGGAGGCCGGCGACGTCTTCCTTGTCATACCCGGAGAGGGGCCCGTTGGTGTAATCCTGGACCGACGACTCCAGGGCCTTGAACAGGTCCTTGTAGTCGACGATGTAGCCGTACTCCTTGTCCTCGCCGGAGACACGGTTGACCCGGCAGATGGCCTGGAAGAGGCCGTGGTCGCGCATCTGCTTGTCGATGTAGAGATAGGTGGCCGACGGCGCGTCGAAGCCGGTCAGGAGCTTGTCGACGACGATGAGCAGCTTCATCCGGGCCGGCTCGTCTATGAACCGCTTCTTGGCTTCCTGCTCGAAGGTCTCGGCGTCCTTGCCGTCCAGCATCTTGCGGTAGATGTCGTACTGGTGGAGCCTCTCGGTTACGCCCTCGCCGGTCTCCTCGCCCTTGATGTCCGCGGGGTTGGGCTGGTAGCTCGTGACGATGGCGCACTTGCCCTTGAGCGGGGTCCCCTGGAACAGCTCGTAGTACTTGCAGGCCTGGTAGATGCTCGACGAGACGAGTATGGCGTTGCCATGGCCGCTCTTCAGGCGGTCCTTGGTTTCCATGTCCAGTTGGACGTCGGCCACGATCTGCTCCAGGCGTGAGCGGCTGGACAGTATGGTCTGCATCTGTCCCCAGCGTTCCCGCAGCTGAGCCTTGGCTATGGCGGTGAGGCCCGAGGTGTTGGCCTCGAACCATTGGTCGATCTTCTCCGGGCTGGAGATGCGCTGGTCGATGTCCCGCGCCTCGTAGCGCAGGTCGAGGATGACCTTGTCCTTCACGGCCTCGTCGAAGCGGTAGCTGTGGATGTACGGCCCGAAGACGTCGATGGACCTCTGCTTGTCGGCCTTGAGGAGGGGCGTGCCGGTGAAGCCTATGAAGACGGCGTTCGGCAGGATGGCCTTCATCGCGTCGTGGAGGTCGCCACTCTGGGTACGGTGGCACTCGTCCACGAAGACCACGAGGTTGCCCTTGGGCGAGAAGTCGGGCGGGAGCCCGGCCTTGAGTTCCTGGATGAAGTCCCGGCCCGAGGAGTCGTCATCCTCGTCGAGCTGGTTCCTGCCGCCGAACTTGTGGATGAGCGAGCAGAGGAGCCAGGGGCTCGGGCCGTTCAGCCTGTCGATGAGGTCTCTACCGCTCCTGGTGCGGTAGATCCGCTCGTTGACGCCCTTGAAGACCTTCTCGATCTGCTCGTCAAGCTCGGTGCGGTCGGTCACCAGGAGGAGCCGGGCGTCGTCCATATTCTCCCTGATCCACTTGGCCAGGAAGACCATGGTCAGGCTCTTGCCCGAGCCTTGCGAATGCCAGATGATGCCGCCTTCCCTGCGGCGCAGGAAGGCGCGGGCCGCATTGACCCCGAAGAACTGATTCTGCCGGCAGAGCTTCTTCGTCCCGCCGTCGAAGACGACGAAATCGTGGACCAGCTCGAGGAGCCGTTTCTTGGAACAGAGCTGGATGACCTGACGGTCGAGCAGCGGCGATATAGGCGAGTCCTCCCGCCAATTGAGGAAACCTTTTTCCTTCGTGCCGACGGTGCCGTAGCGCAGGCCCTCGGTGTCGTTGCCGGCCATCACGAGCTGGATGGTGGAGAAGAAGCCTTCGATGAACATCGGCTGCTGGTTGTCCAGGTTCTGGCGTATGCCCTGCTCCACCGATACGGTGGAACGCTTGAGCTCGATGACCGCGAAGGCGATGCCGTTGACGTAGAGCACGAGGTCCGGGCGCTTGGTATAGCCTTTCCCGGAGGGCGAGCGGACGGTGACCTCCTCGGCTATGGCGAAGTCGTTATTCTCGGGCGTCTTCCAGTCCACTAGCCAGACGGTCTCGGTGGCGGCCCCGGCCTCGGGCCTGATCCTGGCGCCGTAGCGCAGCAGCTCGTAGAAGGAGCGATTGCGGTCATAGAGGCTTTTAGATAGGTCGCCGGCCGCGCGGTCAGCTTCCCTTACGGCGCCGGAGACCAAGCGCTCCGGGACGCCTCGCCGGACCAGCCACCGCGCGAGCAGCTCCGTCTCCACATTGCGGTTATCGTCGCGCCCCTCCCAGTTGCCGAGGTACGCGTAGCCGAGCTGGGACATGAAGATGGCGATGAGACGATTCTGAGTGGCTCGCTCGATCTGGCCGACGTCTGACAGCATGGCGCTCCCTATGATGCTCTATCGTTAATGGTCCGTACAGAGAGTTCGAGGTCTCGCCGAAAATCACCATAGCTCGTTAACATCATCGAAATCGAATCGGGAGAGGGATCCATATCTTTCACTTCTTGACCTTCTAGCATTTCCCCAAGCCTGATTTTCAGAACATCACGTTTCTTCCATTCTTCCAGGTTTTTACCGCCAAGCTTTGTTCCACCGCCAAGTACTGAGCTTATAAGCCAAGCTTCCGACGTGGGGCAAGGAACCATGGCGACGCCATTCCGATACGCTTCAAGTTTAAAACCGTTTTGTATCGATGATCGTTTATTCCGATACTCTTCAGGTTTATCCGCGTCGCGAAAAAGAATAGCCAGGGTACTGTCATTCGCTTCTTTTTCTATCTCCACGGCTTTCCTGGCCAGCGCGGCCGCATTCCGAAAAAACCACTTGTCCTCCGGAGTATCCGCCATTCGTTTCTTGCCCGTTAATAATAACTTGGGCCTACCGCTATTCGAAATTTCCTTTTTTTCGACGTACCGTATAGCTTTGTTCTCGATATATGAATAGTTGAATTCCTGCGCATCTTGAATAATCGCGTCGGCGAGCCTCGCCATAGGTCCCGGCTCGAAATTGCCCGCATTATCGCGACCGATATCGGATACGCCCTCGCCGCTCAAAACGAGGATCATGCGTTATGCTCTGAATCCGACTGGATGCGTCGGGTAATGATTCCATCTATCGGCGTATCTACGAACACTTCACCCGGACCGAGCATGTCGAGTTTTCGGGACGTTTCAGGATCGTCGAAGTACCGCATAGCCTTGACGATCCCTTCCCTAGTCCTGTACAGAAGGTAGACGGATCTTCTAGCGAGATCGTCCGGAATGTAATTGAGCACCATGGGGCTGTGAGTCGTGATGATTACCTGCTTTCCGCAGTCGGCAAGGTAATCCACTAATTTCTCTATAAGCTCGGGGGTGATACCGTTCTCGATCTCGTCGCATAGAATCACCTGATGGCTACCCATGGACTGCGCGAGGATCGCGATCAACCGTAAGAATCCGTCATTGACGTGTCGGGATCCGGTCGCGAGCCGCGCATCATTCCAAAGCTCGTTTACCATAAGGCTTTTCCAGCCGTACTTCTGCGAGCGTATATCCCAATCTTTCAGATGCGGATAGAAACCCCTCATCAGATCGACCAGCGAGCTTTTCTTTTCAGCGTCAAGCGACGCGAGGAAAACGGGCAGATGCTCTCCGCCCAATCCGATGTCGCCCGTTTTTCTCCTGGAGGTCCCCCGAAGTAGATGCGGAGAAAGCAGTTCCATTGACTTCAAGCTAAGAAGGAAATTCCTCAACGAGATGAGGAGATCATGCTTCCCTTGAACGAGCTTGATACGCGACAAGAACGAACCTTCATAGTCGAACGCGATTTCCTTGGTCTCTCCGTCGAGCGTATACTTGGATCCAGCGGTTTTAACGACGATCCTCTTCTCCGAGGGAATAGCAACCGATTCTTCGGTACTCCAGCCCTTGGCGACCTGGTAGGTTCCCTTCCATGTTACGAGTCCATAACCATCCAGATCGACATCCACTTCATAGGCGATATTGAGCTTATTGCCTAGCTTGCTTCGAAGATCGGAAGATTCCCAGCCGCGATTCGCAAGCCAGTCCTTCATCGACCCGTGGACAAGCTGGCCCAAGAAGTCGAACGCCTGCAGAAAAGTCGTTTTACCGGCTCCATTCAAGCCGATGAGACAAACAAGCGAAGGGAGTTCCGCAATTCTGAAATCGACCATAGCCTTGAAGTTGTCGATATGGATACGCTTGATCGTAGTCATATTGCAGCATCCTCCATGTCTATACTATCGGATATTCCGTAATACATCATGCTAATTCGCCACCCTTAGTCGTATCCTCCCCGTCAGCAGTTCCGCCATGAGCCCCGCCTTCAGGTCCCGCGTCTTGGCCAGCCGGGTTTCAAGCTTTTCAAGTTCGGCGTCAATGTCGGAGAGGACTTGGGCAATCGCGGCTTGTTCGGGGAGAGGGGGACAATCAACTTGAATAGCATGTATGGTACCGGTATTTAGACTCGGGACACCAGATGCCTCGTTATAGCTAGCCCAATCTATAAGTAAAAACCGATAGAATAGCCACTTTGCACTATGGCCTTCTTTTATATCTGTGTAGAATAATGTGTCTACTGTCCAGAATGGCGTATCCATAAACTGAGGTCTGTCGATTGTTCCTTTTCGACCAATAAGAACAGATGGACGGCAAAAAAGTGGGCGATTAGCTGTTCCAATCTGACCACCTGTTGCAAGAATGGGATATTCCCCATCTATTACCTCTACTTCTTTCTGATTCTTGCCATGACAGACAGTAAGAACCTCCCCCAGCCTCTTCGTCTCCCACGCCCCGCTGAAGCCCGGCAGTCTTCGCTTGCCGGTGAGCAGCTCCTGCATAGCGGCTTGTTTGATATCGCGCTTCTTGGCTATCAGGGCTTCAAGCTTCTGGATCAGG
>JAKQKE010000065.1 GCA_029560805.1 Spirochaetota bacterium | reverse complement strand
GCCATCGCCCTGGTCGACCGAGCCTTCGAGCGGAGGACCGGCCTCGGGGCGGCCGATAGACAGCGCACAGAATAGGCGTAGGATACCATGCCAGGCGGTAGCGTACGGCGGCGTATGATAGCCATCCTCGCGACGGTAGGCACCCTGCCGTTCGTCGTGTTCGCCGCAGTCTTCCTGTCGGTCATCGGCGATCGCCTGGCCGAGTACTCAGAGACCGTTTCGGCCGCCGCATTGAAAGCGGTGACGGCCACGGCGAGCGAGCGGGCGATCGAGGGCCCGCGCCGCGACCTGCCGGCGCTCTTGCTACAGACCGCCGGCGAGGCCGACGGCGCGCGGCTGACCGAAATGCTCCGCGACACCCTCGCCCCGCGCCCGGAGTACCTCGCGCTGATCGTGCTCGACGGCACGGGCCGCGTCGTCGCCTCCTATCCCGACGCGGGCCTGCCCGTCGGCTACGTATACCGCGCCAAGGTAGCCAGGACAGCCTCGGGCGTCACGGCCTTCTCGCCGCCGTTCCAGTCGGACACCTTCGGCCGCCCGGTCATCGAGGCCGCCTACTCGGGCGAGGGACGATCCGTCGTGGCTATCATCGACCTCGAGTGGCTATCCGCCAGGCTGTACCTGGCCACGGCCTCGCCGATGGATCGAGTCGGCATCGTCTGGCTCGACGGGCGATACCTGGCCTCGAGCGACCCGTCCAGGATGCGCTCCGGCGAACGGGTCGACGCGCGCCTTCTAAGCGGCGAGACGACGGCCTACGCCGACGAGCGAGGCGAATACACGGTGCTAAGCGCGCCCATCCACGGCTCGGAGTGGCGCGGCGTCTATTTCAGGTCTTCCGATCCCGTCCGCGCCTCGATGCGGGTATTCGCTCTGCGCATAGCCCTGCTCGGCCTCGTCTCGTTCTCCTTGGCCGGCCTTATAGCGTACCTCGCCTGGCATAGGCTCCTGACCCCGCTCGGGACGCTGACGCGCAAGATCGAGGCCATCGCCGACGGCCGCTACGGCGAGCGCCTGACGCTCGACGTCCCGGACGAGCTTATTGATATGGCCAAGGGCATCAATTCGATGGCCGAGTCGATAGAACGACGCGGGGAAGCGCTCGAGCGCAGCGAGCGTCGATACCGCATGACCTTCGAGCGGAACGGCGCCCCGTCTTTACTACTGTCGGCGAACGACGCGTCGATCCGCGACGCCAACCCGGCCGCCC
>JAKQKE010000064.1 GCA_029560805.1 Spirochaetota bacterium | reverse complement strand
CAAGGGCCAGGGCTATCTGCGCGAGGACGACAACGTCTGGTTCTACGACCCGACGAGCCGCAAGTTCTCGTTCTCGTCGATCAAGGAGAACATCCAGAACTCCGAGGCCAAGAACTCCGACCTGACCAAGCGCAGCATCCTCGACGACTACGAGGTCGCCTCGACGACCGAGGGCTCCGTCGGCAAGATCGCCGTATGGGTGATAGACCTCAAGGCCAGGACCAAGGACGTCTCGTACGAGCGAGTCGTGCTCTACGTCCGCAAGGACCGCACCATGCTGCTCAAGCAGGAGGACTACTCGGTCTCGGGCCGCCTGATGCGCACCACGCTCTACCCCAAGTACGTCGAGCTCGAGGGCCGGCTGATGCCGTCCCAGCTGCTGATCGTCGACGAGCTGAACCCCGGCGAGCGCAGCCAGATGACCATGACCGAGCAGTCGCTGGCCCCGCTGCCGGACAAGGTCTTCACCAAGGCCTTCCTCGAGCAGGTGAACAAATGACCGCCTCGTTCAGGATCGTGCGCGCGCTGCCGCGCGCGACTATGGCCGTATTGGTAGCCGCGGCCTTCGCCGCGGCCGCCGCCCCCGGGGCGGCGGCCCAGGACTCGTTCTCGTTCGACGAGGACGAGCTCTTCGGAGCCGAGGACGCGGTCGTCGAGACGGTCGCCGAATCCGACGAGGGCGCCGCCGTGCAGAGCCTCCTCGTCTCCGAGTCGGTACGGATCGGCGGCTCCTTCGTCGGCAAGGCCTCGGGCTCGTGGACCTGGGACGATCCCTGGGGCGGCTCCTTCGATCCCGCCGCGCCCGATTCCTACGGCCTGGCGCCCGAGCTATCCGCGCTCGTGTTCTTCGACGGCCGGCCGACCGAGTCGACCCGCTTCTACGGCTCGGTCAAGACCGCCTGGCCGTTCATCACGTCAACCAAGGTTCTCGACTCTAACGGCGATCCTACCGGCGATACGGTCGCGACGCCGAACCTCGAGGTCTTCGAGCTGTTCTCCGACTTCTCGTGGAACGACTCCCTGTACCTGCGCTTCGGCAAGCAGACGATCAACTGGGGCGTCGGCTATTTCTTCTCGCCGGCCAACGTGATGAACCTCGAGGCGATCGACCCGTTCGACCCCGAGGTCCAGCTCGAGGGGCCGGTCGCGCTACGCGTCCACTACCCCGTCCCGGGCAGCCAGCACAACCTCTGGGGCTACGCCGTCTTCGACGCGGAGGACATGAGGCCGCAGGACACGGCGCTCGCCGCCAAGGCCGAATTCGTGCTCGGCGGCTGGGAGCTAGGCGCCGGCGGCTACTACAAGAACGAGGAGCCCCTCCGCGGCATGGTCACCGCCTCCGGCTCGATCGGCCAGCTCTCCCTGTTCGGCGAGGCCACCCTGTCGCGCGGCTCGGACCGTACCTGGGTGACCGAGGTGTCGCCGGCCCTCGCCGCGACCTATTTCGTGGCCACCGAGACCGACGAGGAGTCGCCGTTCTTCAAGGGCACAGCCGGCTTCATGTACAGCCATAGCGACTCGAACGTCACAGTCGCCGGACAGTACCTCTACGACGGCGAGGGCTACTCGAGCGACGATAAGAGCGCCCGGGTTCAGGAGGCCCGAGATAATCAGGTCCTTCTCGGCGAAGCGCTCGCGGCGATCTCGGCTGCCAAGGGAACAGATCTAACATCGAGTGAAGCATTTGACTTCTTTGTTAAAAGCCTCATAAGGAACTCGGGCCGGCACTACGCGGCGCTCAGCTTCTCCAAGTCTGAGCTGCTCCTCGAGGACTTATCGTTCACATTGATGGCTATGGGCAACCTATCGGACCTATCGGCCCTCCTCCGGCCGAGCCTGTCGTACGCGTTCTTCGACGGGCTGTCGGCGTCGCTGTCGGCGACCTTCGCGCTCGGCTTCGACGACGGCGAGTACGTGGTGCTCTACGACGGCCGCGCGATGGCCCTGTCCGTCGCCGTCACCCTAGGCTCGGGATCGTTCTAAGCGGAGGCTCCATGAGACTAGAATAAGGCGACGAAGAGAATACGAGGATACGAGGCAGGGAAGAGGAATACCTTTTCAAGGAAATGACTCTTTCCTACCTCTTCTACTCGTATCCTCTTATTTCGGCTTTCGCGTACCGGCTCGCTCCCGCATTTTTATCCTTGTGCTATTCGGGCTTTTTGGCCTAGTATCGCTTACAGTTCATGGCGCGGCCGGATGGCCGCGCCTAGCCGCATTAAAAGGAGCCGCACGAGGATGAAAGCCGCCAAGATCAGCGATCGTATTTGGGCCCTGCACGCGGATGTCGAGACCGACGACCGTTTCGAGGGCATTTGGCCGATCCCCAACGGGGTTTCGCTCAACTCATACCTGGTCAAGGGCGAGAAGATTGCGTTGATCGACCTCGTGAAGGACTGGTGCGGGGCCGCCGCCAACCTGAAATCCCAGCTGGCCGACGCCGGCGTCGAGGCGTCGAAGATAGATTACCTGATACTCAACCACCTGGAGCCAGACCACACCGGCTGGCTGGCCGAGTTCAAGGCCGAGAACCCCGGCGTCGAGATCATCGCCACGGCCAAGGGCGTCGAGCTGGTCAAGAGCTTCTATAAGGTCACGGACGGTCTGCGCGCGGTCAAGTCCGGCGACGAGCTCGACCTCGGCGGCGTATCGCTGCGCTTCGAGGAGATTCCGAACGTCCACTGGCCGGAGACGATGGTCACCTTCGAGCCCGAGTCAGGCACGCTGTTCTCCTGCGATGCCTTCGGCAGCTTCGGCAAGCTCGGCAAACGCGTGTTCGACGACGAGTACTACGCGGAGGAGCATGCCTTCTTCCAGGGCGAGAGCCTGCGCTACTACGCCAACATCGTCGGTAGCTTCAGCCTGTTCGTCAAGCGAGCCGTACAGAAGCTGGGGCCCCTCGGCATCAAGGTCATCGCGCCGAGCCACGGCATCATCTGGCGCGAGCGTCCCCAGGTCATCATCGACCGCTACCTGAAGTACGCCGGTTACATGGACGGCCCCCAGGAGAAGGAGATCTGCGTCGTCTGGGGCTCGATGTACGGCAACACCCGAAAGGCGCTCGAGGCCCTGCTCAAGGGCATCGAGGACGAGCGCGTGCCGTTCTCGATACACCGCGTGCCCGACGAGGACGTGTCCTTCGTGCTAGCCGACGCGTACAAGAGCGCCGGCATCGTCATCGCGATGCCCACCTACGAGTACAAGATGTTCCCGCCGATGGCCTACGTGCTCGATATCTTCGAGCGCAAGCACGTGTGGAACCGCAAGGCCCTGCGCATCGGCTCCTGGGGCTGGGTCGGCGGCGCCAAGAAGGAATACGAGGAGCGGGTCGCCCCGCTCAAGTGGACCCACGTGGAGCCGGTCGAATGGGCCGGCGCCGCGGACGAGGCCACCCTCGCCCTGCTGCGCGAGCGCGGCCGCGAGCTGGCCAAGGCCGTCAAGAACGGCTAAGCCCGCCCGCTAGCGTAGTTGCTATGACGAGGCCCGCGCCGGACACCCGGCGCGGGCCTCGTCATAGCGGGCGGAGCCGGGAGTCGTCTCCCTCCAGGGGTCCCGCGACCGGGCGTTACGCCTTCTTGCCGCCGGCCTTGACCGCCAGCCAGATGATGGCGAAGAACGACGCGAGCGTGATGAAAACGCCGGCCAGCCCTATGGCGCTGACGCCAAGGGCCTGGACAGTCGTCGACGAGTGCTTGAGACCCTCTAAGAAAGCGTCCATCGTTACCCCCTTAGCCTACGAGCAGCGGCACGAGCGCCAGCACCATGCCGCCGGCCACGATCGACCCGAGCTGGCCCGACACGTTCGACCCTATCGCGTGCATCAGTATGATGTTGCCGCGCTCCTCGCTAGCCGCCATCTTCTGCACCACGCGAGCCGACATCGGGAAGGCCGAGATGCCGCAGGCGCCTATCATCGGGTTGACCTTCCTATCCTTCGGCAGGAACAGGTTGACCAGCTTGGCGAACAGCACGCCGCCGGCGGTGTCGAACACGAAGGCGACGAGGCCCATGCCGAGTATCATCAGCGTCTGCACGTTCAGGAAGCGGTCCGCGCGCATGCTCGAGCCTATCGTAATGCCCAGGAGCAGGGTGACGAGGTAGGCCAGCTCGTTCTGCGCCGTCTGCGACAGGCGCTCGAGCACGCCGGACTCGCGTACCAGGTTGCCGAACATCAGCGATCCGACGAGCGGCACCGATATGGGCGCCACGAAGCCGGCTATCATCGTCACCACGATCGGGAAGGCTATCTTGAGCCACCTGGGCACGCCGGCCTCGTGGTACTCCATATGGATGCACCGTTCCTTATGGGTCGTCAGGAGCCGTATCACCGGCGGCTGGATGAGCGGTACGAGGGCCATGTACGAGTAGGCGGCCACCGATATGGGCCCGAGCATGTCCCGCGCGAATTTGCTCGCCACGTAGATGGCGGTCGGGCCGTCCGCGGCGCCGATGATGCCGATGCTCGCCGCCTCCTTGAGGCTGAAGTTGAACGGCGGCAGCGTCGCTATCAGCATCGTCGCGAAGATGCCGAGCTGGGCCGCCGCGCCGAAGAAGATCATGAACGGGTTCTTGAACAAGGGCCCGAAGTCTATCATCGCTCCGACCGCGATGAAGATGAGGATGGGGAACAACTCGTTGGAGATACCGCCGTCGTAGAGCACCTTGAGGAACCCGGCCGCGCCCTCATGCTCCCACACCACCGACAAGGGCAGGTTGACGAGAATGGCCCCGAAGCCTATGGGCAGGAGCAGCATCGGCTCATATTCCTTCGTAACGGCCAGAATGATCAACGCCGCTCCGACCAGATACATCACGCCCTGCTGCCAGCTCACCGAGGTGAAGCCTATGAGTAGACCGTCCATAATCCGCCTTTCCCGATTCGATGGGTACATAGTAGTCGGTACGCGCCGCGGAGGCAAGGAGGGGGATGACGAAGCCGCCCGCGCTAGGCGCGGGCGGCGGGGGGCCCCATGGAAAGGAGGTTTCATGGAGTCGGGGTGCTACCCCGGGCCAGGCTCGCCGTCCCGCCCCCCCGGGCCGCAGCCTGACTCTGACTCGAGGCTACGCCCTCATTCGGTATCTGTCAACAGAATCATATCGTTCCGGGTAACGGGACGCTGAATAGTCGTACGGACGCGCCGGCCATGGAACCTACGAGGGCGGCCAGGTCGACGGCGCTGGAATCGTCGGCATCGAAGGAGGCTAGCGTGTAGGCGCCACGACCGTTCCGATAGGGCACCACAACCAGCTTCCGCGGCGGCCGGTCGGAGACGCCCCCGACGAGCGCTATGTACGCGCCGCCGGGCGGGGCCGCCAGTATCGTAGCCATGGCGGCCTCGATAGGCAGGCCCTGGTCGTCGCTCCACGCGCGGATGGGCCTTAGGATCGGCCTGCGCGGATCGTCGAACGAGGCCGCCTTGGCGAACCGGGGCTCGCGGAGTTCCTCGGGCTCGTAGCCGTCGCGGCCGACCGAGCCTAGGTAGGCTCCGATCGCGGTAAAATCGTCGGCGGCCGCGAGGAGTGCCTTGGCCGCCCTACTTGGCCCGCCGGCCAAGAGGGCGGAGGCGAAGGTCTCCGACGCCTCGGGGCCGGGCTGGCCGAACACGAGCGACCAGTCGAGGGCGCCCCTCGTCGCGTCGTGGAAAGCCTTGAAGCTGCCGGTGAACACCTGGTAGACCAGGCGAGACAGCGCATAGTCGCCGCGCGACAGGGACCCGGCCACGACGTAGTCGACGACGGTGCGCTCGTTCTTGGGAGTCAAGCCGACGTAGCTCGTCCCGTCGTCGCTCAGGTACCAGATCACGCCGGTCACGTAGCCCGTAACCGCGGATCGCTGGATGACCATATTGCCCGCCGAGCCGATCGGGTAGCCCCCGTCGCGCTCGCGCTGGAAGAGTACGTAGAAGGACGCGCCGTCGCGCTCGACCGAGACGCGGATACGGCCGGCCGGAGTCTCGCGATAGGCGGGCTTGAAGGCCAGGGCTACGGCCGGGGCGGCGGTTATCGCGGCCGATAGGAACTCGGACCTGACCGACAGGTAGTCGGGGAAGGCGTCCAGGGCTACGGCGGCCGCTGGCGCGGCGGCAGCGCCGAGAGGGGCGACGGCAAGTATCGCGCAGGCGGCTGCCGCGCGTCTCCATATGGTCATGAGTCATGCTCCGTTTGATTGCTAAAGAGGACTTCAGCGGAATTGGTCGACGTAGGCGAGTATACCACAATGGCAATAAAAGGCGAATACGCGCGGATGGTTACGCCGCGGGCCGATACGGCCAGCTTGTCCGCCTCGCCCGCTTCGGGCTAGTATCCAGGAGATGAACGGAAGCGCACTCAGTCAGTATAAGGGCCGACGCATAGCGGTAGGCCTGTCGGGCGGCGTCGACTCTTCGACCGCCCTGGCCCTACTCGCGGAGGCTGGCGCCCACGCCTTCGGGCTGTCGATGAGGATATGGAGGCCCGGCGCCGCTCCGATAGCCGGCGTCGGGGACGCGTGCTACGGACCCGGCGAGCTTGAGGACGTGGCCGCGGCCGAGTCGCTCTGCGCCGGGCTCGGCGTGCCGTACCGCTCGCTCGACCTATCGGCCGAGTACGAGGCCAGGATACTCGACTACTTCAAGCGCGAGTACCGGGCCGGCCGTACGCCCAACCCCTGCGTGCGCTGCAACCAGGAGATGAAATTCGGCTTCCTGCTCGAGCGGGCGCGCTCGGCCGGCCTCGACTTCGAGCTGTTCGCCACCGGCCACTACGCGAGGATCGATAGCCGGGCCGGCCGCCCGACGCTCAGGCGCGCGGCCGACGAGACCAAGGACCAGAGCTATTTCATACACCGCCTGAGTCCCGCGACCCTGTCTGGCGTGGTCTTCCCGCTCGGCGGCATGACCAAGGCGGAGGTGCGCGCCGAGGCCCGCAGGCTCGGCCTCGAGGTCGCCGACAAGCCGGAGAGCCAGGACTTCATACCCGGCGGCTACGGCGCGCTGTTCGACGAGCAAGAGCCGGGCGACATCGTCGACGAGCGGGGCAAGGTACTCGGCAGGCACCGGGGCATCGTCAACTACACGATAGGCCAGCGCAGGGGACTCGGTGTCTCGACGGGGCCCGAGCCCCTCTACGTGGCGGCCCTGGACGCGGAGCGCAACCGGGTCGTGGTCACGGGCGACGATAGGCTCTTCTGCTCCGGCATCGAGGGCGGCGACGCGGTCCTCCACGCAGAGGAGCTGGCCGACCGGCGCTTCGAGGCTTTCGTGCGCATCAGGCAGAACCATAGGCCGGCCAAGGCGTTCGTCACGGTCGACGGCCAGGCGGCCCGCGTCGAGTTCGACTCGGCGCAGCGCGCCGCGGCGCCTGGCCAGTCGGCCGTCTTCTACGACGCCGACGGCTTCGTGCTCGGCGGATGCGTCATAGAGCGGGCGCTGCGTTAGGGCCGTGGCGGCGCGACGGCTGTCCCCCTCGTCAACTTGACCCATGCGGCGACAATCAGTATTGTAGCCATGTACGGGGGTGCCCCGGTTTCGACTGTCACGGTCCGGTTCGCGGGTCGCAGGTGGAGCGCCGATCTCCTACTCTCGGCAAACCTTTAATTGCCAACGACAACGGCAATTTCGCTCTCGCCGCGTAAGCGCCGATAGCGACGGACTCCGCGGCGCCCCGCTCTGAGCGCCGCGACCGGTCTGTAACCCGACCAGGGCTTACCCCCCGCCACGCCCGCGGGACGGGGGGGACACCAAGCGGGATACGGAGGCGATAGCGCGGCGGCCCGCCGCCCGCCTCCCGACAACTTGAAAGGCCGCCTAAACCTGTAGAAGCCTTCCTTCCGCGTGATAGGACGGGGGTTCGACTCCCCCCACCTCCAAAAACAAGTCAGGCTCCGCGAAAGCGGAGCCTGACTTGTTTTCGGGGGAGTCGAACCATGCGACGCGAGACTCGCAGCGGCGCTGGGGTGAGAGCGGCGGCTCGCCGTCGCTCGAGGGGGTATCCCCCTTGCGCCCCTGCCGATGTGCGAGCAGGAGCGAGCACCGGCCCGTAGGCGGGCTGGAAGGAGCGCGCAGGACGCGCGCGACTGGAAGCCGACTCTCGCCACCTCCAAACACGAGAAGCCCCGCCGCAAGGCGGGGCTTCTCGTTGTACGCGAGCGGGTAACCCGTGAGAAGGTACGGGATCAGTACTCGTCGTCGCCAGTCAACTCGACCTCGAGCTCGTCGCAGACCTCGGCGACGAAGTAGATGATATCGTTGAGCTCGTCCGCTGACAGGTCGGCGGGCACCTTGACCGTATACATGACCCAGACCTCGCCGTCGTCCGACACCTCGATGGCCCAAGCGCCGATCTTGGTCGTCGAGTTCATCGTGAACATGTAATCGACGACCTCGGCGTCCGGATACTCGTCCAGGATGGCCGCGATCGACCATATCTCCCGTATTTCAAGGCTCCGGTACTTGGAGGTCTTGGAGACGACGAAGGCCAGGTGCGAGCGGCCGGAGCCGTCTTCCATGCTGTAGACGACTTTGTAGTTATTCGACGAGTTGACCGAGTACTTGAGGCCCAAGGAGTCGAGCGCCTGGGCCACCCGAGGATCGGCCTTGCCCGCCTCCGAGCTACCTTGGGCGACGGCGGGAATGGCGACGAGCGACATGACCATGATCGTCGCGATAGCCCTGAACAGTTTCATAGATTGCTCCCTTCCTATCGGTAGAATCGATATAAGCGCGTATCGCTAGTATAGTCCGTCGGCGCTTGAATTACAGGGTCCACAATCTTCGTACCACTCACGGAGCGGAGCGCCGTAGGGCCGATCTCGCATGAGCGAACAGGCCCTCGGCCCCGGCCAGTAGCGCCGTGTCGGCGATGAGAAGCTCGTCGGCGTCGTCGACTGCCAGCCAACTGCGTATGCGCACGAAGTCGAACACCGACAGGCCGCCCGACGATCGAGCCCGCCCGGAGGTGGGCAGGGTGTGGTTCGGGCCCGCGCCGTAGTCGCCGAAAGCTTCGGCGCTCGAACCGCCCATGAAGATCGCCCCGGCATGACGGCACGAGCCGGCCAGGCGCCGAGCTTCGACGACGGCCAGCTCCAGATGCTCGGGGGCGAAGCGGTCGGCGACCGCCGCTAGCTCGGTACGGTCGGCCGATACGAAGGCCCACCCGTTGGCGAGGGCCGCCCGGGCTATCGAGGCCGACTCGGGCCTGAGGGCTCCAAGCTCGCCGAGGCAGGCCGCCAGGGCCAGCTCCACCGCGCCCGCGACCGTTTCGGACGAGGCGGCCAGGGCCGGCACGGCGTCCGGATCGTGCTCCGCCTGGGCGAGCAGATCCCAGGCGACCGTCGTCGGGTCGGCCGATTCGTCGGCGATGACGAGCAGCTCGCTCGGGCCGGCCGGAGCGTCGGTACGGACTAGTGCCTGGGCTAGGCGCTTGGCGGCGGCGACGTATCGGTTGCCCGGGCCGACGACGACGTCGCGGGGCGGCAATGGCCCTGCTCCGTACGCGAAGGCGGCTATGGCCTGCGCGCCGCCCGCCGCGAGCAAGGAATCCGCGCCCGCGACGGCGCAGGCGGCCAGTATCAAGGGAGACGGCCTCGGGCAGGCGACCGCGACGTCCGCGACGCCGGCGGTCCTCGCGACGAGGGCGGTCATCAGCACGGTGGACGGTAAGGGATAGCGGCCTCCGGGCACGTAGCAGCCGGCCCGCTCCACCGGCAGGACCTCGTGGCCGGCCCGGCCGCCGGGTACCGCGAGGTCCACGGTTCCGAGCGAGGCGAGTTGGGCGGCGGCGAAGGCCCCTACCCTGCCGGCCGCCCGTTCCAGGACCCCGCGCTCGGCGGCCGGGATCGATTGCAGCGCCGAGGCGAAGTCGTCCGGGCCGTACCACAGCCGGCCGGCGTTGCCGTCGAGCTCGGCTGCCAGGCGGGCGAGCGCTGCCTCGCCGCCGTCCCGTACCTCGTCCATGATGCGCCTAGCCGTCGCCTCGCAGGCCGGGTCGTCGGCCGGTCGGCCCCTACGGCCTATCTCCTCGAGGCCGACGCGCCTCAGTGTATACCGGTCTTCCACGCTTCGTTCCCCTGCTCCCTATACGGCGACTTGGCGTTACCGGGCCGCCTGGTCACGCGCAGAGCGCGGCGGTCGAGCACGCGCTCGACGTCCGCGAGGCTCGTCCCATCGCTGGCCAGCTTCACCGATACGAAATAGACGAGGTCGGCCGCCTCCTCGGCGGAGCGCCCCGGTCCCCTAGCCTCGCATAGCTCGGCGGCCTCCTCGGCTATCTTGGCGTCGAGCAAGCCCGGTTCCGTGAAGAGTCTGGCCGTATATGAGCCCGCCGGCGCTTCGCCCGCGGCGACTTCGGCGAGGCGCCGCTCCGTCGTCCTCGATACCAGAGCGAAGCCGCGATCGTCGCCGCCGAACCCGGCCGCCCCGACGGCCCCGAAGCAGGTCCGCGTTCCCCGGTGGCAGAACCCGGCGCCAGACTGGCGCACGGTAAAACGTAGCGCGTCTCGGTCGCAGTCGGCGTCGACTCGTAGGAGAGTCTGGCGGTCGCCGCTCGACTCGCCCTTGCGCCACAGCCCACGCCTACGCGAGCGATAGACGCCGGAGCGCTCCGTTATGGCAGCCTTAAGGCTCTCCGCGTCCGAGTACGCGAGCCCGAGCGCGACGCCTGACTCGTCGCAGACGACCGTGGGCCACAGCCCGTCGGGCCGGTCGGAAGACAGGCACGCGGCGAACGCGTCCGCGGGATCGAGTACGCCCTTGTATAGGGCCATGCCGACCTGCGCGTCGACGCCCATCGCGTCGAGGGTAGCCACCTCGGCGGCCGAGCTCACTCCACCGGCGAGCGTCAGCACCCCGTCGAAGCCGGCCGCGCGTATCGACTCGACAAGCGCGCGGGACGCGTTCAGGTCGATACCCGACAGCGAGCCCTCTATCTCGATAGCGGTGACGATGATACCGCCGACGTACGGAGCCAGCACGGCGGCTTTATCGGCTACGCTCGCTCCGGTGCTGGTCTTCCAGCCCTCGGTCATGACGACGCCGCGCTTGAAGTCGAGGGCGGCTATGAGACGTTCCCTGGGGAAAGCGGACAAGAATTCCGGCGTCGCCCTGGTACCAACCATGACGGAGCGGGCGCCTGAGTCGAGGAGCCGGCGCATCGTCGACTCATCGCGCACGCCCCCGCCGACTCTGCACGGCCAGCGAGAAGCCAGCTCCGCCACGAGCTCAAGGTTGGAGCCGGAGCCCATGGCGGCGTCCAGGTCGACGACGGCCAGCTCACCGAGTACGGAGAAGCGCTCCGCGAGCTCGAGCGGATCCCCGCAGTCCAGCTCGAAACGCTCGCCCCCGACGAGCTGGACGGCCCTGCCGCCCAGGATATCGATCGATGGAATCAGCATCAGCGTACCTCCGCGCCCTCGCGGCGCATGTAGTCCTTGATCGCGGCAATTGTCAACGAGCCGTCGTGCAGGGCGCCGGCGAGCAGCGCCGCGTCGGCTCCGGCCTGTAGGCCTTCCAGTATCTGCTCCGGGCTGGCCGCTCCGCCCGACGCTATCACCGGGGTTCCGGGCGCGGCGGCGCAGGCCGAATGCAGGAGCTCGAGGTCGTAGCCTGAGCGGGTGCCGTCTCGGTCACGGCTCGTCAAAAGAAGCTCGCCGGCCCCGGCGTCGACGGCCCGGCGTATCCAGTCCGTTACCGGGGTAGCCGTCTCTGTCCGGCCCGCGTCCAGCACGACGACGGGCGCGCCGTCAAGCGCGACGCCGGACGACCGGCCGCGCCTCGTCGCATCAACCGCGGCGACGCAGCACTGGCGGCCGAACTCGCGCGCGATCGCCGTCAAGAGACCCGGGTCGCGATAGCCCCTGGAGTTGAGGGCGACCTTGTCGGCGCCGGCGGCGAGCACGCGCTCAGCGTCGGCGAGACTCCTGACGCCGCCTCCGACGCACAGGGGTATGCCTATCCTCCGCCTGACGGCCCGCACGGTCTCCGCCGCGGTTTCGCGCCCTTCGAGGCCCGCGCTTATGTCGAGCAGGACGATCTCGTCGGCTCCCGACGCCTCGTAGCGCGCCGCCAGCTCCGCTGGGTCGCCCGAGTCGCGCAGCTCCTCGAAGCGTACGCCCTTGACGACGCGGCCCCCGACCACGTCGAGGCATGGAATGATCCTCGGCAGGGTTCCCCGCCTCGGTACCGTGCCGGGCTCCGCCATACTCGGTTCCGCCGTGATCGATGACGACTCGGTCGGAGCGCTCGCTGGAGCGCCTCCCGCGACCAGCCAGCGCTCGAGCAGGGCCTGGCCCCAGGCCCCGGACAATTCGGGGTGGAACTGGCAGAGCAACACGGGGCCGCGCGCCATTGCCGCGACGAACGGCGCGCCGTAGTACGCGGTCGCGGAGGCCCAGCCGACGGGCGCCTCGTCGAGTTTGTAGGAGTTGGCGAAATAGGCGCACGCGGCCCTTCCGCCGAGCGCTTCTGCACCAGCCAGCAGACCGCCGACTGAAGGCTCCGGTGGCGACAGGCGGTTCCAACCGAACTGCGGCGAGCGGACGCCGGGCCCGAACGCGGTGATGGCGCCGGGAAGCGCGCCAATGCCCACGGCGCCAGGCGACTCCTCGCTGGAGCCGAAGAACAGCTGCATGCCCAGGCAGGCGCCGAGCGTCGGTAGGCCGAGCTCGACTCGTTCCTTGAGCGCCTCGACTACGCCCATGGCGCGCAGCCGGTCCATGACGGCGCCGAAGGCCCCGACGCCGGGTAGCACCGCGAAAGAAGCGACCCGGACGGCCGCGGGATCGGTGCTCAGCCTCGGCCTAGCGCCCACCCGCTCGAGAGCGGCGGCCAGGCTGGCCGCGTTCGACCGTCCCGTGTCGACGATGATGACGTCTTGTCCTAAGGCGGCGCTCATAGGGCCCCCTTGGCGCTCGGTACGGCGGCTCCGTACGTGCCGTCGAGCGCTATGGCCTCGCGCAGGGCCAAGGCGAGCGCCTTGAAGGCCGCCTCGGCCCGGTGGTGGTCGTTCGAGCCGCGTAGCACGTCCAGGTGTATCGTCGCCATGGCGGCGTTCGCGAGGCTCGCCACGACATGGGCGACGTTCTCGCAGGCCAGGCCGCCGAGGGCCTCGCGGGTCAGGCCGAGGTCGACGACGGCGCAGGGCCGGCCCGACAGGTCGACGACGGCGCGCGCCAGCGATTCGTCGAGCGGCGCGAAGGCCGAACCGAATCGGCGTATGCCGACCTTGTCGCCCAGCGCGTCCTTGAGCGCCGAGCCGAGCGCCAGCGCGCAGTCCTCGGCGCTGTGGTGGTCGTCGACCCCGATGTCGCCGTCGCAGCGTAAGGACAGGCTGAGTCCGCCGTGGAACGCGAGGCTCGATAGGAGGTGGTCGAGGAAGCCGACGCCGGTACGCACGTCGACCGGGCCAGACGCGAGCGTAAGCTCGACCCGTACGTCCGTCTCTTTGGTGCGCCGCTCGACGACCGCGGCGCGAGGACTTCGGGTATCGTTCATCGGATATACTCCTCGGCCCCGTCCAGGGCCCCGAGTACGGCGGCCAGGCCGCTCGCGTCGCAGGGGCAGCTGACGCGGACGGCGTCAGCGAGCCCCGCTCGGCCGCCGTAGCTCCTGACGGCGACGCCCGCGCGGGCCATCGCTGCGGCGAGGGCGGCCGGATCGCGAACGCGCGCCAGCACGAAGTTGGCGCCTGAATCGGCGACCCGGGCGCCGAGAGCGCGGAAGCGGGCGGCCATGGCGTCTCGCTCGGCGCGCGCGGTCGCGACCGCGGATAGCATGGCGGACCGGTCGGCCAAAGCCGCGATGGCGGCCGCGCAGGCCAGGCCGGAGCTCGGGTACGGCATGCCGCAGGCGCGAAGCGAGGCGGCGGACGGGGCGTCCGGCGCTATGACGTAGCCGATGCGCAGGCCGGCTAGCCCGTAGGCCTTGGAGAAGCTGCGCACGACGTAGGCCGAGCCTTCGGCTACCAGGCGAGCGCTCGGGTCGGTTTCGGCGAATTCCCCGTAGGCCGCGTCGAACAGCATGGCCGCGCCGCTCCTGGCGCAGGCGGCCGCGATAGTCAACGCGTCAGCCTCGGGGACGATCCCGCCCGTGGGGTTGGACGGGGAGACGACGGTAACCAGCCCGAGCGACGGGCAACGCTCTATAGCCTCTACGGTGGCTTCCAGCGGGAAGGATTCGCCGTCCATCCAACGTAGAGCGAGCGTAACGCCGCCCCTGGAAGCGGCGTAGGCGCCGAACATCTCGAAGGCCGGCTCGTGGACGAGCATCTTGGCGCCTGGCGCGAGGCGCGCCGCGACGACGCGGCTTATGGCGTCGTCTCCGCCGGCCGTAGCTACGACCCTCGCCGGCTCGACGCCCCAGGCGGCCGCCACCGCGGATTCCAGCTCGTAGAACGACGGGTAGCGGCCGACTCCGGACGTCGCCCCCGATAGCGCCTCGCCTATCGCGGCGACGACCGAGGGCGACGGCCGACCCTCGTTGGCGTCGAGGAACCAACGGATACGCGGGTCTGGCCGCCTCGGCTCATAGGCGGCGCTTGCCGGTATCCACGGAGAGCGCGACGACGGCCGTTCTGGCCGGACGGAGGTCTCTGTCGTCGTCATGGCACTATCTGCGACGGCTGGGTGATGACGATGCCAGTACCGCCCCGCGCGCTGATCTCAGGCAGGAGGGCGGGTAGCGACGACCTTGGCGCGGCCACCTTGACGGCGTAGCCGGCCTCGCCTAAGAGGCGCGAGACGGTCGGCTCCTTCATCGCCGGCAGGATCGCTATGAGCCCTTCGAGGCGCTCGGCGTCGACGTTCACCTCGAGCATGACGCGGCCTCGGGCGGCGAGTACGCTGGCGCACAGCATCGCGAGCCACTCGACGCGATCGCGCCTGGACGGATCGTCCATCGCGCGCCTGTTGGCGTAGAGCCGCGTCGTCGAGCTCATCACCTCGTCGACGACGGCCAAGCCGTTGGCGCGCAGCGTCGAGCCGGTCGCCGTATTGTCGACGATGCAGTCCGCGTCCTCCGGAGGGAAGACCTCGGTGGCCCCGTAGGAGCGCACGAACTCCGCCTCCAGGCCCCGCTCCGCTATCCATCGCCGAGCCAAGCCCTCGTACTCGCTGGCGACCACGAGAGGGCGCTCGGGCAGTCGGCCCGATTCGAGCATGGCCGCGGGGGCCGCGGCGACGAGGCGCACCGGGTCGAGACCGGTATCGAGCACCTCGACGAGATCCATACCGAGCTCGGCCACCCAGTCGGCCCCGGCGAAACCGAGGTCGCGGCTGCCGGCGGCGAGCATCTCGATGATGTTCTGGGGCTTGAGCACCTTGACGTCGAGCCAGTCGAGGCCGGCCGCCGGCCTGTAGTCCCGCTCGGCGGCCCTCATGTCCAGGCCCGCCTCCGCGAGGAGGCGCAGCACGCCCTCCTGCATCCTTCCCTTGGGCAGCGCCAGGCGCAGCTTCCCGTCCTTCCGTTCCATGTCGTTCGCTCCTTCCGAGATAGAAGGCCGCGCGCGGCCGCGTCCGTCTCGCGGAGGCCCGGAAGCCCCGAAGAAACGAAAACGCCGGCCTCGGGCGGCCGGCGTATCGTTCCGTTCGGTTCCGATACTGGAACCTAGGGTATGACGATCATCGCGACCGCATAGGCGTGGCCGTGATGATGGAGATGGCAGAACTGTACGTATCGAGCGTTACTCATCGGAGATACGCTACACGGAACGGAGGTCCCGCGTCAAGCGCCTATCGAGGCTACTTGCCGTTATAGCATACCGCCAGCTCGAAGGCGCCGAGGCTCGTCTTGAAGTCGACGGCGACGACCGGCGCTATCTTTGGCCAGGTTATCTGATGATTCTTGCCCTTGATGACCACCGGGGGCGATATCTCGAGGTTCTGCCCCGCGATCTCGCCGATGGCGTTGCCGGCAACGATGTTCGTCATCTCGGCCACGAGGCCGGAAGCCGTGGCCAGCCTGTCCTGCTCGTCGCGCGACTCGACGCCGCTGGCCTCGAGAAGCCTGTCGACGAGGGCCATGGTGAACCTGAGCGCCAGCACGCCCTGCGACGAGCCGGCTATGCCGAGCAGCCCGGAAACTTCCCAGTCATGGGATTCCGCCCCGTCGAGGGCCCGCGGGGCCGAGGCCTCCGGCTCGAGGCCGAACATCTGCGCGAAGACCGAGCCGGCCGCGTCGAAGAACGGCCGCAAACTATTCGTATCCATCGAATCGCATCCTCGTGATCGGTTTTAGCATCGCGGTTTCGGTTGTCCGCCAGCCGATACCGTATTAGAATAGTGCGAACCATGGCGAACCACAAGGGCGAAAAGGTAGGCGACGACACGGGCCCTCAGGCGGGCGCCGCGAGACGCGTAAGGTTCGGGCTCGTCATCGCTCTCCCCCTCCTGACGCTCGTCCCCTACGCGCTCCGGCTTCCCATGCCCCTACCGCGCCTCACGCTTCCTGTCCGGGACTACGTGACGAAGGGGGCAGGCCTCGAGGACGCGCTCCGCGCGTCCGAAGGCCAGCTCGGCACGGTTCGCGTCGAGCTCGGCGCCCCTCCGTCCATGGCCGACGTCGCCGCGGCGCGGGAACACTACCGGAAGACCGGCATGCCGGTCGCGTTCAAGGCGTACGCGCGCCCTGGCGCCGATTCGCCGCTCGAGGCCTATTCCCTGTCCGTCGCGGGGGACGGCTCGCCGTCCATGTTGACCCTGCTGCTCGACGAGGCGGCCGCCGCCGGCCAGGCCCGCGTCTCGATCGGCGGACGGCCCGCGCTCGGCCCGTCGGCGGTCGGCCCTGACCGCAGGCTCGTCGTGCCCATAACCGCCGCTGACTCGCCCGACGCGGGATCGGGCGGCGCGGTCGTCGTCGAGCTGGAGGCCGGTCCGCCCGAATCCTCCAGGACGGCTCGCGTCGCAATAGCCGACGCTTCGCCCGGCGAGCCCCGCGTCCTCCTGGCCACGCGGCGGACGGGGGCCAGGAGCGTGATCGAGGCGCTGCGCCCGGTACGTACGGTGAGCTACGATGAACTCGGCGGCGCCGGCATCTATCGGTATGAACTGATCGTGCTCGACGGCCCGGACCTATCGTCGCTCGACGGAGGCGTCGCCGAGGCGATAGCGACCTATGTCGAGCGCGGCGCCGGCAGCCTCTTGGTCGCGGTCGACTCGCCCGAGGTAGGAAAGCCCGGCGACTGTCCGGCGATCGAGGGTCTCCTGCCGGTCGACCTGTCGCCGAGGGCGCTGTCGCGCCTGCCCGACGTCGCGATGGCTGTGGCCCTCGATGTGTCCGGCTCGATGTACGGGGACAAGCTGTCGCTGGCCAAGGCCATAGGCCTCGAGCTGTTCGCCAACCTCAAGGCGACGGACGAGGCCGGCATCATCCTGTTCGACGAGGAAGCGCGCTGGCTGTACCCGCTGGCGTCGGTCGGACGGCTCGACGCGGAGCGTAGCCTGGCGCCGCTCCGGGCCGGAGGCGGCACGAGGCTGTTTCCGGCCGTCGCCGAGGCCATCGGCTCGCTCGAGGCGTCGGGCATGCCCGAGAAGCGGCTGGTCGTCGTCTCCGACGGCATCACCGAGCCGGCCGACTTCGACGCGCTGGCGGCCAGGGCCTTCCGGTCGGGCATCGCGATATCGGCGATGGCCGTCGGCGGCGAGTACGACAAGGCCCTGCTGACGCGGCTGTCCGCCGGGTCCGGCGGCCGGTTCTACCGCGTCAGGGACGCGTCCGAGGTGCCGTCGCTGATCATCGAGGACCGGAAGAGCGTCTCGAGGACGGTGTTCTCCGAGAGCCGCGTCGCCGTCGTCGACATGGCCGGGCGGCCCGCGGGCCATATCGACGGCATGGCCAGGCTCGGGCCGAGGCCGGACGCGCTGGCCTTCTACTCGAGCGCGGCCGGCGACCCGCTGCTGGCGACGAGGCGCGTCGGCTCCAGGTCGACCGTCGTCTACGCGAGCGACCTCTACGGCCGCTACGGCCGCGAGTTCCTCGAGAATCCCGGAACGCTATCGCTACTCGACGCGCTACTCGACGGCATATCCGGCGAGTCCGCGCCGGCGCTCACCGTGACCGAGACCGCCGATGGCCTCGCGCTGACGCTGGCCGCCGACTACCTCGTCGAGCCATGGGCGGCCATAGCGGACGGTTCGGGCCGCGTCGTCGCAAACGCGCCGTTCGAGCGCGTGGCCCCGGGGCACTTCCACGCGGCCCCGGGCAGGCTGCCGATCGGCTCGTACACCGCCCTCGTCGAGGACCGCGGCCGGACCATCGCTCGGGTGGCCCTGGTGTATAACGGCGGCATGGAGGGGCGGCCGAGCGATTCGGCGGCGGTCGCCGCCGAGTACCGCCCCCCGTTCTGGGCCCTGCCGAGGAGCGGTTCGCCCTGGCTGATCGCGTTCTTCGCCTCGTCGCTCGTAGCGACCGTGATCCTGAGGTTCAGGCGATGAGGGCCGTGACGGTTCGCCGCGTTCCGGCCTGCCGCTTCGCTCTGGCGGCCGCTGCGGCGGCCGCGCTGGCCGCCGTCCCCCTCGTCGCCGGGGCGCAGTCGGTCGCGGCGTCGGGTTCAGCCGCCGCCTCGATATCGCCCGCCTCGTCGCTACCCTACGCCTTCAACGAAGCCGTGGTCTCGAGCCGTACGGGCCTATCGGGCCGCTTGACGGTCTACGGCCTCGGTTCAGATGGAGAACGGTATGAGCTCTACAGGGCCGAGCTCGGCTACGCCGACGCCGCGACCGTCACCTTCTATGCCTGGCCCAGCCTCGAGGCCATAGTCACCGAAGGTCTGGACGGCGATGGGCTGCCCTTCGAGGCTCGCGCGCGGCTCGAACGCTCCGGCTTCGGGCCCAGTCCCGGGGCGGAGACCGAGCCGGACCTGTCGACGCTCGAGTTCCCGATGCGCGGGCGCATGCCGGGTGCGCTCGAGTCCGACAGGCGGCCATGGCCGCTCGCCCTGCTAGCGCTCTGGGCCGCCCTGTTCTCGCTGGCGCCGCTCGCCGTTCTCGGCGGGCGAGGCCGACTTGGTACCGCCAGGCGCTCGGGACGGTACGCGACGAGGCGCGGCCCCGCGGTCGCCGAGACGGTCGCGGCCGTCTCGGCGACGATCGCGATCGCCGTGCTGGCCTTCGCGCTCGGCCATGCCCGGCCGGACCTACGCTCGGCCCCGGACGATAGCGGCGCGACCCTGCTCGGCGTCCGCTCGCCGCTCGAACCCCTGCCGCTGTCGTCGTTCGACGGCTACGCGAGGCTGAGGTTCCAGCGACCGCCGCTCGTGATAGCGGGCGACAACGGCCGGCCGGCGCTCGCCCCGGCCCCGTTCCAGGCGGCCTGGGCCCTTCCAGGGAGGCCTCGTGAGTAGGCGTTTGGGCGTCGCGAGCGCGGCGATGGTGGTGGGTCCGCTCCTGGTTGCGGCCTTGGCGCTACCGGGTGAGGCCGACGTGGCTGCGGCCGCCTCGATAGCCGGGGGCTTGCCCCTCGCCTGGGCCGCCGCCGTGTCGCTCGCGGCCAGCCTGGACGCGACCGGGCTGGCCATCGCCCTGGCCGGCGCTCTGCCGTTCGGCGCCTGGGCCTTGGCCTCCTACGCGCCTAGGCCGTCCTGGCCCGACCTGGTCGCGCTGGCCTCGGCGGCCGTGGCCGGCTCGGTTTCGGCGTTCGCGCTGGAACGCTCGGCCCGGGCCGGACACGGCCGCGCGCGCCTCGTCGTACCCATCGTCGCCATGGCCAGCTGCGCGGCCGCGTCCGAGCTGGCCGGTCCCTGGTCAGGCGCGGCCGTATCGTCGCTCGTTGTCGTCCTATCGTCGCTAGCCTTCGCGAGGCCCCGATGAGGATGATGAGCGCCAGGCGTGCGGTCCGGCGCCTCGTCCTAAGGGACGCGCTCGGGCGGCTACGGTTCCGCTCGGTCGCCTGGCTCGGAACCGCTTTCGCCGCCTGGTCGCTGACGCTGCTGGCGTCGGTCAGCCTGCTCGACACGAGGCTCATGCCGTCCCCATTGGCGTTCAACGCCATCGTGATGGCGATCGTCGGCTCGCTCCCGGCCTTCCTGGCCTATCCGGCGAGGCGATCCTGGGGCATGGACGCCATACGGGCGGCCGATAGCGAGACCTCGATCGAAGCCTGGCTCGGCTATCGGGGTGGCCCCGCCGAGCGGCTGCTCGAACGGAGGGCCCTCGAAGCGCTGGGCCTCGCGACGATAGGAGTGCCGCAGGCGACGAGGCGTCCGGCGAGCGCGCGCCGTTTCGTAGCGGCGCTGTACGCCGTCGGACTCGCCAGCTTCGTGGCCGCCCAGATCGCGTCGATAGGCTCGGGCTGCGGCTTATCCCTCGGTTATCCGGAACGCGAGATAGTCCCGGCCGTATCGGACGCGTCGGTCGCTATCGAAGACGGGTATCCAGCCGTCGTCGAGGCCGAGGCCGAGGAAGTCGACGAAAAGCCTGCCGAGGACGGATCGGCCGAACCTCGCCCATCCCGAAGCGCCGGGGAAGCCGACGAGAACAGGCTCGAGGAGCCCGACTTCGTGGCGGCGTCCGACGGCCGACCGGGCGACGGAGCGGCCGAGGCGGCGGCGACGGATCAGGCCAAGGCACCGAGCCGTTCGGCGGTGGCCGGGGCCGGGACCAGGCGAGGCGGCGCCGTATCCTCGGGCGACGGCTCGGGCGACGGTTCTGGCGGCGAGGCCTCGAGCCCCGGCTACGAGGGGCGGGGGCGGGCCATCGAGCCGAGCCCGATGCTGGACTATCGCGCGCGCTTCGAGCGCCAGTATGCCGAGGCAACCGGCGTCGAGACGGCCATAGGCCCGGAACCGAGCGCCGAGACGGTCTCGGCCGCCATAACCGAGCTTTTCTCGAGCTACGACGCCCGGGTGGTCGTCGGCGGGGACGTCGACCCGGAGCTGGCCGGACTCGGGGCCGCCTGGCTCGACGCCTTCGGCCCCGGGGCAGCCGCAACCGGCGAGAGGAGGCCCTAGCATGAGGCGAGCATCGATCCTGGCCGCCTCGGCCACGACGCTCCGGACGCTCGCGGCGATCGCCGCCGGCGCGGCGCTGTGGTACGCTATGCGCCTGTGCCAAGGAGCGCTGCGCCCCGTCCTCGGGCGCGTGCCGGAATGGGCCGCGCTAGCCGCCAACGCCGGCGTCGAGGAGGCGCTCAGGCTCGGCCTGGCCTTGCTGATAGCGCGATACGTACGCCGGGCCGGGCTCGAACCGGGTACGGTCGGCCTCGGCGTCGTTGCGGCCTGCTCGCTCGGCGCGCTCGAGAACGCCTCGTACCTGGCCGCCTTCCCGACGCTCGACGCGTACTGGCGTCTGGGCTACGCCGTGCCGATCCACGCCGGGGCTGCGGCGCTGTACGCCATAGGCACCGGGGAGAGCAAAAGCCCCGATGGCGCGAGCCGTCCGACGAGCTGGCCGGCCGGGATAGCTGCGGCCTTCACGCTCGCGTGGGCCTGGCATTCAGGCTTCAATATAGTCGCGGCCCTGTTCCCCTTCCCGGCCCTGCCGATCGTCGGCACGGTCGTCAACCTGATAGCCCTCTCGGCGCTCGTCGTGGCGCTGGCAATTCGGTACGGATACTGGAGCGTGTATGCAGCCCGATGAATTCGAACGATCGCTCGCCTCGATCAAGGACCTCTACGACGACTACACGGCCTTCGTCGGCACCCGCGTGCTCGGCTACCCGAGGATACTCGAGCGCCTGTTCATAGCGTTCCTATCCGGCGGCAACGTCCTGCTCGAGGGAGCTCCTGGACTCGGCAAGACGACGCTGGCCAAGACCTGGTCGGAGTTCTTCGGGCTCGGCTTCAGTCGGGTCCAGTTCACCCCGGACCTGATGCCGCTCGACATCATCGGCTCGAACCTGCTCGAGGAAGGCCCCTCCGGGCGTTCGTTCCGCTTCTACCGAGGGCCCATCTTCTCCAACGTGGTGCTCGGCGACGAGATAAACCGGGCGACCCCCAAGACCCAGTCGGCCTTCCTCGAAGCGATGGAGGAAAAGCGCGTCACCTTCCTCGGCGAGGTCCATCCCCTGCCCGATCCCTTCTTCGTCATAGCGACGCAGAACCCCATCGAGCTCGAGGGCACCTACCCGCTCCCCGAGGCGCAGATAGACCGTTTCTTCATGAAGCTCAACTTCGCGATGCCCGACCTCCACGCCCTGCTCGGCATCATGGATCTCCAGGCGACCGAGAAGCATGGCCGGGCCATCGGCGCCGAGGCCTCGCAGGAGGCCGTCGCGGGCTGGCGGGCCCTGGCGCCCCATATAGCCGCGCCCGAAGGCGTACGCGCCTACATAGCCCGCATCGTCGAGCACAGCCACCCCGACCGCTCGCCGGTCGAGCTGGTGCGGAAGTACGTCCTGTATGGCGCCTCGCCGAGGTCGGCCATAGCCCTCCTCGCGGCGGCCAGGACCAAGGCCGCGATGGCCGGCCGCCCGAGCGTTTCGTTCGACGACGTCGACGAACTGCTCGCCGATGTGGCCGCCCACCGCCTGATCCTCAACTTCGAGGCAGAGGCCGACGGCGTCACGGTGGCCGACGTGCTCGGAGCGGTCAGGGCCGACGCCGCCAAGGCCTTCGCCAGGGAGCGCCGATGAGGCTCGTCGACCCGGAGTGCGCGGCCATCGCGGCGGCCTTCTCCCGGCACGACCTGCGCGCCAGGCTACCCGAGTCGATCGCGGCCAAGGACCCCATGTACCGCCGCTCCGGCTCGAGCTACGACCTCAAGAGCATCCGTGAGTACCAGCCTTTCGACGACCCGCGGGCCATCGACTGGAAGCTATACGGCCGATCCGACCGCGCTTTCGTCAAGGAATTCTACGACGAGGCGGACGACGAGGTGGCCTTCCTCGTCGACTCTTCGGCCAGCCTGTCGTGCGCCCCGGTCGAGGAGTACCTACGCTTCGTATCGTCGATGGCCTTCCTGCTCCTGTCGCTCGGCATGAGCGTTCGCCTGTGGACCTTCGGCTCGCGGCTGTCCGAGCGTTGCGTCGCGGCGCGGTCCAGGGGCTCGCACGGCTCGATAGCCGGGGCGCTGGCGTCCATGCGCTTCGAGGGTCCGACCGCCTGCTCGAGGTCGTTCGCCCAGTGGCGCGCCGGATCCAGGCAGCGCCGCGCGTTCGTGTTCTCCGACTTCCACGAGCCCAACCCGACGTTCAGGTCGTCGGGCGGACTGTTCCTGATACGCTATCGGACGCCGTTCTCGAGCCTGGCCCTGCCGGGGACCGAGGCCGAGGTGCGCGATCCCGAGTCGGGCGCCGTGGTCGTGGCGCCTTGGGGCAAGGCCGACGAACGGGCCTGGGCGGAGGCGGAGGCGTCGCGGGACGCCGCTCTGGCCTCGATCCCGCGGGTGTTCTTCAGGCGGCTCGATCCCGGCACACCCCGGGCCCCGGTCTACTGGGACGCGCTGGAGCGGCTGTATGCCTGATCGGATCGCGCTAACCTCGGCGCTCGGACCAATCGCCTGGCTCCTCGTGCCTGTCATAGCGCTCCTGTTCGTGGCGCTCAGGCTCAGGCGCAGGCTGGTCTATCCTCACGAGCTCCTCGCCGATCGGAGCGGCGCGAGGCCGACCGCCCTGCTCCTGAGAATGATGCGGCTCTACTTCGACACCGCCCTGGACGCCATCTGCGCCGTCGTCGTCGGGCTGGCCCTCGCGGGCTACCCGCGGCCAGCGGCAGACAAGGGCCCGGTTGTCGTCATGGACGCATCGGCCTCGATGCTGGCAGGCATGCGCGGCGACCGCCCTCTCGACGAGGCGGCGCGCCTGGCCCTGTCGTACTACAGCCAGGACGAGGCTGGCGCGCGCCGGACGAGGCTCTTCGCCCTCGGTTGGGACCCGACGAGGCGCAGGCACTCCCTGACCGATAGGAGCGCCCTGCTCGAGACGGCCAAGAGCCCCCAGGAGCTGGCGGCGGGCCTCGAATCGTCGGAGTCGTTCATGTCGGTCGACTACGCCCTGCTCGCGGGCCTGGCTCGCCGAGGCTACGGCGAGGTGACGCTCCTTACCGACGACGCCTCGGTCGAGGGGCTCGGCGTCGAGATCGTCAGGCTAGGGGCCAAGCCGCCGCGCTACCTGCTCCTGGCGACGGCGGCCTGGGACCGCGGCTCGGGCAAGAGCGTCGCGCGCTTCGTAGCCGCGGGCGGCGCCGAGCCCGATAGCCTATGGCGGCTCGGGCCGGGCGGAGCCGCGGCGCGCGCCAAGCCCGAGGACTACGAGATACGACGCTCCCCCTCGGGCTTCGAGCTGGCCTTGGCGAGGCCCGGCCCCTGGGCGGTACGATGGGACGGCCGGCTCCTGCCCTTCGTCGCGCCTGGGCCGCCCGAGCCGCTGCGGGCTCGCGGAACGATGGCCGAGCGCGTCATCGCGGGTCTCAAGCCGATAGGCGGCGCTACCGGGCGGGGCGTCATGGTCGTCGACCGCGGCGGGGCCGGCAGGCCGGGCTCGCTGTCGGTCGCCGCCGCCCGGGACGAGTCGTGGCTCCTGCCGCCGAGGACCACCCTCGGCGCCCTCGTCGCCTCCGGGCTGGACCGGCGGGCCGACCTGGCGCTCGGGCCGGCGGCCTTCGCTTCGGCCGAGGCGGCGACGCCCTTCTGGCTCGCCCGGGCCTCGTCGACGCCGACGGCCGACGGGGCGACAGGCGACTCGAGGCCGACGCGCGTCGGCGACGGATACCTGTACCCAGACGAGACCGTCGTCACGCCGCCGCCGGGCGAGTACGCGCCCACGGGACGCAGGGTCGTCGCGGCTGCGGGCTCGCCGCCCGAACGCAGGGTCGCCGTCGCGCTGGCGCTCGCCCTGCTCTACGGCCTCAAGGCCTGGCTCGGCCTGAGGCGACGCCGGGCCGACTGAGAGCGGCTAGCCCTTGGAGCCTCGGTAGCGCTCGACGAATTCGAGCTTGAGGTCCCGTAGCCGCCCGCTGATGGATACTTTATAGATGTGCGGGTTCAGGAAGCGCAGGAAGGTGTGGTCGAACGACCGCATCGACGCGGCGCGCCTGGCGCGTAGCTCCTGCATCGTCGGGGCTGGCGCGAGGCGCTTGCCACCCTCCATGACCTTGCCGAGCATGGGCCGTATCTCGCCGCACGGCTCGAAGGTAACGCGCCTGGTGTCGAGCGACGGATGATGGAAGGTGACCGTCTTCCCGGGCTCTATCGTCTCGCCGGCGAGCGTCATCACGTCGGCCACGGCGGCGCCAGACTCGTCGTAGACGCGGTACAGGTCCTTGACGCCGGGATTGGTCGACTTGTCGGGATTGTCCGAGAACTTCATCGTCGGCGACCATACGCCGCCCCGCTCAAAGGCGGCCAGCTTGTAGACGCCGGTGAAGGATGCCTCGTCGCCTCCGGTGACCAGGTGGGTACCGACGCCCCAGACGTCGACCGGCGCGCCGGCGGCTACGAGCGTCTCGATGATCTCCTCGTCGAGCTCGTTGGATACGACGATGAAGGCGTCATCGAGGCCAGCCTCGTCAAGCCCCTCGCGTACCTTGCGCGACAGGTAGTCTATATCGCCGGAGTCGAGCCTGACGCCTAGCTTCTTGCCTCGCCCTGCCAGGCGATTGCCGACCTTGATCGCGTTCGGCAGGCCGGAGCCGAGCGTGTCGAAGGTGTCGATCAACAGGGTGGTGCCGTCCGGGTACATGTCGGCGTAAGCCTCGAACGAGGCTAGCTCGCTCTCGAAGGCCATCACCCAGCTATGGGCCATCGTGCCGAGGGCCGGGATGCCGAGCCGCTTGCCGGCCAACGCGTTCGAGGTACCGTGGGCGCCGCCTATATAAGCCGCCCGCGAGGCGGACATCGCTCCGTCGAAGCCCTGGGCCCGCCTGAGCCCGAACTCCATCACCTTCTTGCCCTTGGCCGCCAGGGCGACCCTGGCGCTTTTCGTCGCGATGAGGCTCTGGAAATTGATCGTATTGAGCACCAGGCCCTCGATGATCTGCGCCTCTATCAGATTGGCATGGACGCGCAGGAGCGGCTCCTGCGGGAAGGCGAGCTCGCCCTCGGGCATCGCGTAGATGTCTCCGGAGAACCTGAAGTCCGCCAGGTACGCGACGAAGGCCGGGTCGAAGCCAGGCTGCGCCGACAGCCAGGCCAGGTCGTCCTGGGAGAACCTGAAGACCTCGAGCGCCTCGAGGAGCGGCTCCAGGCCGGCGAACACCGAGAAGCCGCCCTTGAAGGGCTGTCGCCGGAAGAAGACGTCGAAGACGGCGCTGGTATCCAGGCCGTGCTTCCAATAGCCCTGGGCCATCGTCAGCTCATAGAAATCGGTGAATAGGGCGCTCGAGTTCAACGGAAAACCTCCAAGGAATCTATGATCGCCACGCCCCTGGACCTGAGGTCAGCGAGCGCGGCGTCGACGGAACCCTCCGGCGAGCCGACGGCCCTGGTGGCGTCGGAGACGACGACGACCGAGTAGCCGAGACGGGCAGCGTCGAGGGCGCTGTAGTATACGCAGTAGTCGAGGGCCAGCCCCGCGACGACGACGGCCGAGGCGCCGAGGGCGCGCAGGTAGCCGTCGAGCCCGGTCGGGGTGGATCGGTCGTTCTCGTAGAAAGCCGAGTAGCTGTCCAGGTCCGGCCTGTAGCCCTTGCGGAGTATGAGCCGGTAGGGATCCTGCCGCAGCGCGGAGTGTAGCTCCGCGCCTCGCGTGCCCTGGACGCAGTGGTCGGGCCAGGGCCCGCCGCCCGGCCCGACCGACGCGAAGGAGATGTGACCGGCCGGGTGCCAGTCCTGCGTGGCCACGCATAGCTCGAACATGGCGGCCAGCTCGTTGACGAGGGGCACGATCTCGTTCCCGCCCTCGACCGCCAAGGCGCCGCCGGGGCAGAAATCGTTCTGGATATCGATGGCCAGGAACGCCGTCCTCGATCTGTCGATACGCATCGGTCCCTCCCATGCGGCACAAGAGTAACGGATAATGACGAGCCGGTAAAGACGGCGCGCGCTACGGGAACCTGGCGGACAGGCGTACGGTATACTCGAGGCCCTCGACCCAGCTCGCGCCCTCGGGGATCCACCCGTCGCTGCCGATGCCGAGGCGCACCGACGCGCGGTCTCCGGAGACGCCCAAGGACAGGCCGGCCTTGTACAAGCGCCCTTCGGGGACGAAGCGCAGGCCGGACTCCAGCTCAAGGGGCCAGCGACTTCCTGCCGATATGGCGGCTCCCAGGTCGAAGCGCTCCGAGGCGCCGCCTACCACGCGCCAGGAACTGCGCAGCGATAGCCACGGCGCCGGAGCCGGACGGTAGCGGGCGTCGAGCTCGACGACGCTCGAGCCAGCCTCCGCCGAGTCGGCCAGGCTCAGGCGCGCCCGAACGCTCGCCAGGCCCAGCCACGCGGCCAAGTCGCAGGAGGCTCGCATGGAGACGGCCGTACCTTCGGGCGTATAGGCATCCGGGCGGAGGTAGCGCCAGCCCAGGGCCCAGGCCAGGCCGGACCTCGAGCGGCGCAGGCTCAGGTCGGCCCTCAGGAAGGGTGCCTGACCGCCGTCGACGTCGACCCAGAACCGGTCGGCGCAGGAGGCGACTAGCTCGAGGCGGTACCCGGCGACCGACAGGCGCGCCTCGGCGCGGCCGGCCGCCGCGTCTCGGCCCGGCAAGCCGAGGCTGGCCGCAGCCGCCCCGGCGGCCGCCCAGGCAGGCCCGCCTACGGAGACGCCGAGCGCTCCGTAGGCCCGTCGCCCGGCCGGGGCCGGCGGGTCGTACCAGCCGAGGCCGCCGGGCTCGGCCTCGGTCTCGACGACGCTGGCGAGCGCCGACAGCGGCGAGCCTCGGGGCGCCGCCCAGAATCCGTACGCGGCCCAGTCCCCGGCCGAGCCGCCGTCGAAGGCCGGCAGCTCGGCGTAGGCGCCGTAGTCGTCTCCGAGCGCCGCGCCGACCCGCGTCGCCGCGAGGGGCCAAGCGGCCTCGAGCGGCGCTCCCGAGCGGCCGAGCAGCGTCACGATGGCCGAGGCCGGCGCCTCGACGAAGGCGGCCAACCCCACTGGCCTGGCCGAGCCTACGAGCAGGTACGGTAGGGTCATGGTAAAGCCGACCTCGGCCGGATCGTCGGAGGCGGGAACAGGAACGCGGTAGCTGAACCGTAACCCGGCGGCGGCCGTGGCAATCGCGGCCTTGCAGTCGAGGCCGTCGACGTTCGACAGCTCGAGGGCGCCGATCGCCGACGCGGCCCGCTGAGGAGAGGGCCATGCGTCAAGGCCGGCCGAGAGGAGCCAAGCCGCGGCGATCGCGGCCCTGATCGCGATCGGAGCTAGCCCTCCGGCTTTGAGCGGATCAAGGCCGCCGTGTCCTGTATGACTCATACGGGCGCATACGACGCGGGGAGCCGCCTCGCTTGACGACCGGCGTATCTATCGGTATTCTATACATATACTTTTCCATATATTAGGAGGCGCTATATGGCTGTATCGGTATACTCGACGCCGAGCTGCTCGTACTGCAGGCTGGTAAAGGACTGGCTCAAGGCCAGGAACGTACGCTTCGACGATTACAACGTGGCCCAGGATCAGAGGCGGGCCGAGGAGATGGTCAGGAAATCCGGACAGATGGGCGTGCCGGTGACGGACGTCAACGGACGCGTCATCGTCGGATTCAATACGGCCGAACTGGAGCGCGCGCTGCGCTAGACGTCGGCCCGTGGGGAGCCTGGCCGGCTGAAACGGCTCCCGCTAGTCTTCGTCATCCGAGTCGTCGTCATCGTCGTCGTCATCATCCGAGTCGACGATGGGATTGCCGTCCGCGTCCACCTCGATCTCGACCACGTTGCCGTACTCGTCTATCTGTACGATGGTCTGGACGCCGGAGGCTTTGCGCTCCTGCTTCTTCTTGAGCTTATCCTCGCGCTTCTTCTTCTTAGCCAGATCCTTCTGGCGCTTCTCGAACGAATAATTGGTCCTTTTCGCCACGGATATCCCTTTCATGATTGAACGATGGTTGGGGCTCGGCGCTTCGAACCGACGCCTGAGAGCTACTATCCTAAACCTTTTTTACCTCATGGTCTATGCCGGTCGCGATACTGAGTCGCTTGCCGCCCCGAGCGGCGCCGTAGTACAGTGCGCGGCGGAGGCCATCGATGAACCAGGATCAGGTCAAGGAACTCTTGCTCAGGGTCGAGGACTGCAAGACGGAGTTCAGCGTCGTGTTCACGGGCAAGAAGAGCGGTATGGTCAACGGCCTCTACAAGCCCCTGACCAGGGAGATACTTATCCATAACAAGAACTTCGAGAACGACGGCCAGCTGATCTATACGGCCATCCACGAGTACGCCCACCATATCCACTGCGAGCGAGGCGGCTTCGTACCCGGCGCCAGGTCGCACACGAACGAGTTCTGGGCCATCTTCCACGAGCTGCTCGAAAAGGCCGAGGGCCTGGGGCTGTACGAGAACAGCTTCGACTCCGACCCGGACTTCGTCGAGATGACCGGGCGCATCAGGGCCCTTCTGCCGGAGAATGGCCGCGTGATGCTCGAGTTCGGCAAGCTCGTCGTCGAAGCGGAGGCGCTGTGCCGTAAGCACCTGGTCCGCTTCGAGGATTACCTGGACCGCGCCATCGGTATCCCGAGGACGAGCGCCGCCGCCGCGATGAAGGCCTATAGCTTCCAGGTACCCGCCGAGATAGGCTGGGACGCGATGAAGGTCGTCTCCGGCATCAGGCAGTCCGAGGTTCGCGGCCAGGCTATCGAGGCGTTCAAGTCGGGCAAGAGCCCCGACACCGTCAAGGCCATGGTCAGGCGGGACAAGCCCGCCGATGACCCGTCGGAGCGCCTGCAGAAGGAGCGCAAGCGGCTCGAGCGGACCATCAAGAACCTGCAGGACCGCCTGACCATGGTCGAGTCCGAGCTGTCGAAGATGGCGGCTGACTAGGCCTCGGCCGACTAAGCCGCAGCCAGGGGACGCTACCCGAGGCCGTAGAACAACGGCACCAGCACCGGCACGAGGAGCGATAGTATCGCCCCACTCGTGAAACTGACCGGCACCGAGTCCGGGCCGAGGCACTGCTCGATGAGCGGGAGCGTCACGTCCATCGCGGTGGCCCCCCCGGCCCCGACCGCCGTGTACGGCCGCTTGGACCGCGACAGGAACGGTATCAGGAGGAGGGCCATCGACTCGCGGGCCATGTTGGCGAGGAAGGCCGCCGAGCCGAGGACCGGGTCGCCGAGGTCGGATAGCAGCACGCCCGAGAGGCTATACCAGCCGAAGCCGGCCGCGAGTGAGAGGGCCTTGCCGGCGCTGATCGAGAAGGCCGCCGCGACGACGAGTCCACCGGCGAGGCTGCCGACCATCGTAGCTATCGGCACGAGCGCGGTGTCGGCCCGCACGAAGGCGGAGCGCAGCGATATGCCGGACTGGGCGAACTGGAGCCCTATCATGAACAGGAGCGCGTTGAGCACCCAGCCGGTCACCGAGCCGTAGTCGAGCGCCAGTTCCGGTAGGGCGAGCCCGGTCACGAAACCGACGATGACGACGACGAGCAGGACCGACGGCCCCTTAAAATGTTCCCAGCCCAGCCGCGGCGACTCGTCGGTCACCGGCCCTGAGCCGCCGTCGGGCCGCGCGCCGGGCGCGCCGGCGCGATGGCCGCCTCGACGGGTTCGCATCGCGTCGAGGAGCGAGTAGGCCGCGCAGATCGCCGCTATCGTACCGGCGAGCGTGGCGAGCGCCGTGCCGACCGCCAACAAGCCTATCTCGCCGAGCCGGTCGCGCAGCTCGCGCGCGTTCCCAAGCCTGAAGCCCATCACGAGCAGCAGGACCCAGAGTACCATCTTGATCAAACGGTCGGTCATCTTGGCCGGCGGCGATAGCCTGACGCGGTGGATCAGCGCGCCGGCGGCCATGAAGGCCAGGAGGACGAGTATCTGCGCGAAGGCGCCCATGCCTAGACCGTCCCGGCGACCCTGGCCGTCGCGCCGCAATGCTCGCGGAGCAGGGCCGCGAAGCGCTCCCCCACCCGTTCGAGGCTCGCTGGCGAGTATAAGCCGAGAGGCGCGTAGATAAAGCCGGCGAGCCGCCTCGTGCCGTCCTTGAGCTTGCCGCGCATCGAGTCCTTGACCGGGTTGCCGAGCGGCGAGCCGTCGGCGGCGCAGACGCACAGGAGCCCGGCCAAGTCCATCTCCTGGCCGGAGGCGTTGAACACGTAGGCCTCGCCGGCCCCGCAGACGCGGATCAGGGCCGAGCCGCCGAGTTCGTCGGCGTCGAGCAGGCTGATGGGCAGCCCGGTCTCGAGCGACAGCAGGTTGTTGCAGTCGACCGGCCCGTTGATCGACGGGAAGACGCCGTCGCGGGCGGCCCGCGCCAGGTACTCGCTGGCCGGCTTCTGTCGGCCGGCCGGCTTGAAGCCCCCCGCGCGCAGCATCGCCCGCACCGGCTCCTTGACGGCGGCCGGCGGGAAGTCCTTCGAGGCTCGGCGAGCGGCCAGCTCGCCGAGCGCGCCCGAAAGGGCGCGCGGCGCCGGGGCCATGTCGTCGACCTCGGCCAGGACCATGCACACGAGCGATCCCGACAGCCGCGGGTCGTCGTCCTTACGTAATCGTATCGAGTCGTCCATAACGCGACGGTATCACGCCGCCGCTCCGTCCGCAAGCGACCGGAAGGTTCTCCTTGATACCCGGCCGGTAGATGCTATACTTATGCCATGCCCAGGAGGATTCGATGATCAAGCGAGCCTGTTGCGTCATGGCGTTGGCGTTATCGATCGCGGCCGTCGGGGCCCAGGAGCGGATAGCGGTGCTCGACACCGTGCTGCCCAAGGGCATCGACGCCAAGGTGATCATCCCGATCACCGAGAAGATCATGGAAGAATTCGTCAAGTCGAAGCTCTTTACCGTGCTCGACCGTTCCTATATCACCAAGACACTGTCGGAGCTGGAGTTCAGCACCTCCGACCTGACCTCCGGGGACAGCGAGAAGCTGGCGACGATAGGCGGCTTCCTCAAGGCGTCGTACATCGTCGCCTCCACCGTGCAGCAGCTCGAGAGCACCTACTTCCTGTCGGCTAAGATGATAGAGGTCAAGACAGGCGTGATCACCGCCCAGACCTCGGTCAACCGAGACGGCTCGGTATCGGTGCTGATAGACATGGCCGGGGACCTCGGCAGGCAGCTCGTCGCCGCGTCGATGGGCCAGGACGTCGCCTCGTCGTCGCGCTCGGGCGGCCGGACGGCCGTCCAGCCAACGCAGTCGTCCGCCCCGCAGGCCTCGGCCGCCGCGTCCGACGGCCGGCAGGAGGCTCCTGCGCAGCGGAGGAAGCCGGCCCGCTTCTCGAGCGTCACCGCCGACGTCGGCTCCGCGGCGACGATAGCGGTCTTCCTAGGAAACAACTATGATATCGATCTCTATACACACGCCGAAGAGGATTCAGAAGCGGTCTCTGGTTTCTCGTACGGCATATCCGGAATCTTCCCGTCCGGCCTGTTCTACCTGTCGGCCGCCGCGTCCCTGACCGATACAGAGCATGAGGACTACAGCTGGTACAGCTACACGCAGTCCGTCGAGGCAAGCGCCGGAGCCGGCCTCGACTTCATGGTCGGGCCGGTGATGCTCTACGCCGGAGCCAGGCTTGGCTACCTGATGCTCACCTGGACCGAGGAATATTACGACTATTCGACGAATGAGGGAACCTGGTCGGGGCTGGCCTACGGCTTCGAGACCGGTGCCGACGCGCGGCTCGGGCGACTGGTGCTGGGCCTTCGTTACTCATTCGTGATGGGCACCTTATCCGAGATCTACGAGGACTGGGTCGACCTCGACGCGGCGACCGGCTCCCTGTCCCTGCGGGCGGGCTTCGCGTTCTAGCCCCGCCTGCGATTTGATCGACGCGCCCGACCGGTATCGTTCCGGCCGGGCGTTTTAGTTAGTCGATGACGACGGTGGCGTACATGCCGGCCGGCAGCACGAAGCGCCAGTCGGACGACGACGAGGGGTCGCCGAGGTCCATGAAGGCGTTCGAGTAGGCGCCGCCGTACAGGTCGCCTATCGTCGCGGAGCTGAACGCGTAGGGCTCGGCCAGGTCGGCGTCGCCTATATCGTCGCCGTCGGTATCGATGGCGTCCAGGCATAGGTAGTTGTACATATTGATCGAGCCGAGATTATAGGTCAGGCCGCCCGAGCTCGACGAGAACGCGCCGCCCGAGTTGTAGCGGTAGTAGGCCGGCGCGTCGGTCCGATGGGACAGGAGGACTGCCGCGCCCCAGCGTCTGAGCAGCCCGACTATCGACTCGTCGCGCCCGGAGAACGCCGACGCGGCGGCCGCGACGGCCCCGGCATCGGTCGAGGCCGACTGCACGAGACGGCGCACGAACTCCGAGCCGCCGTAGTTGCGGGTCAGGTAGGCGCCGAAGGCGTAGGC
>JAKQKE010000053.1 GCA_029560805.1 Spirochaetota bacterium | reverse complement strand
GAAGGGATCGGAGCCGAGCCACGAGATATCGATAGGCCGCTACCTCTACACGCCCGAGTTCTTCGAGCTGCTCGCGGAAGGATGGACGCGGCACGAGGACGGCGAGTACTACCACATCTACGCCCTCGACCGGATGATCGCGGTCGGCAAGGTGGCCTACAAGAGCGTCGAGGGCCAGCGCCTGGACACGGGCGAGCCCGCGGGCTACCTGGAGGCCGTGCTCGAGTACGCCTGGCGCGAGCCCGCGTGGCGCGAGGTGATACGAAGATTCGTCGCGAATCGGAAATGAGCCCTTCGCCGCGCAAGGCCCGTAGCGGCCCCGGCCTGCTCGGGTTCCACCATGCCGCGGTCATCTGCTCGGACTACGAGAGGTCGAAGCGCTTCTACGTAGAGACCCTGGGCCTCGACGTCCTGGCCGAGGCCCGGCGGCCGGAGTCGGGTTCCTGGAAGCTGGACCTCGGCGCGGGCGGCCGCTACGTCGTCGAGCTGTTCTGGTTCGGCGACCGGCCGCCGCGGCCGGATCGCCCCGAGGCGCTGGGCCTCCGGCACCTGGCCTTCGCGGTGGCCGACGTCGACGCATCGGCCGCGGCTGTCGCGACGCGCGGCGTCGCCGTCGAGCCGGTCCGCGTCGACCCGGGCACCGGCAAGCGTTTCACCTTTCTCAAGGACCCGGACGGACTACCCCTGGAGCTGTACGAGGCCTAGGATCGGGGCGGTTTGACAGCCGTCAGGCCCGCGCCTAGACTTGTTCGAGGAGGATAGCCGGATGCGCCTATCGAGGGTCGCTCTATCGCTACTGCTGTTGCTAGCGATCAACGTCTCGGCCGCCGCCCAGGAACCGGTCCGCTTCGTCTTTACCTGCTACGAGCCGGCTAATTACCTAGACGAGGCCGGCGTCGCTACCGGCTTCTTCGTCGACATCATTCGCGAGGCGCTCGAGGTCCGTCTCGGGGTACCTGTGGAGATGGCCGTCTACCCGTGGCCGCGGTGCCAGTACATGGTCGAGGAAGGCCTGGCCGACATGATGGCCACCATCCCCACGGCCGAGCGCCGCGATTACGCAGTAGTCGTCGATACGCCGA
>JAKQKE010000009.1 GCA_029560805.1 Spirochaetota bacterium | reverse complement strand
TCGGCGTTAAAGTAGCCGGAGAACCGTATCTTGTCGTCGGTCACGAACTGGGCCAGGTGATCGGTCGGAGCGGCCTCCGAGACGGTATCGCCTACCGGGTCGTCGAACAGGTCGTCGAGGCTCTCCTCTTCCTGGGCCCAGGAAACGGAGGCGGCCAGGACCAGGGTCGCGACTAGAAGGGCGCGGCCGGCCTTGGTCACCGGGCCACCTTCTCGAGGTATTCCTTGGTGTAGACCGAATCGGGCAGCGCCGCGAGCGACGGCCTGGCTATGGTCACCGTGGTTCGCTCGTACTCCACCTTGCCGCCTACGTTCTTCGTCTTAAGGTGGTCGAGTATTACCATGCCCGCCGCGACCCACTTGTTGCCTACCTTCTGGTAGCTCGGTATGGCGCTCGTGCGCATCAGCTGGCCCGAGAGGCTATAGTCCTCCATCTTGCGGACCAGGTAGTCGTCGGTTACCCAGATGCGCATGCGCGGGAAGGACACCGAGTCGTTGGTTGCCCGTAGCTCGAGCACCGTGCAGTCGAATTTGCCCAACCGCTCTCGAGTCCCTGAAACAGGCGTGTAGTCCTTTGAGAAATTCGAGCGGTTAAAGTCCGAGTTCCTGAAGCTCGAGTTCTGGAAGCGCTCCTTGGCGCTCGTGAAGGTAAAGACGCGGTCTACCGGGTCGTACAGCCAGAGGTTGTCGCCTTCCTTTAAGTAGCCCTTACCCTTGTCTATGACCGGCTCAAGGATAAGGATAAGGAACTGGCCGGTGGCGTCGCGGCGGAACATCGTGGCCACCGTCGTGCTCGTCGCGCCGCCTGGGTCGCGCTTGACGATGGTGTACTCGGCCGACAGGTCGGCGCCCTCGAAGGTAACGGTGGCGTCAACGCGCCTGAGTAGCTCGGCGTAGTCCGTGCCCTGCGCCGATATCGAGCCGAGTGCCGCCAGGGCCAGGCTCAAGGCTATAGTCAGTCTAATTCGCTTCATGCGCATCCTTTACGAAACGGTCTGTACCATTGTAACAAACGCCCGAACGCTACGGTTTCAGGCCTCGTCGCGCATCGCGTCGGCCGGCCTGACCATGGCAGCCTTGCGCGCAGGGCCGAGCGCCGCCAGCACGACGCCGCCTACCATGATGGCCAGGTTGAGCGCCATGATACCGCCGTCTATATAGAAGCGAAGATGGCCGCGCTCCGTAAAGAGCCCGGCCGACGGCACGGTAGACAGGTCGACGAGGCCGGCGAGCCTGAACAGGATCAGGGCGACGACCAGGCCGCCGATAGACGACAGCAACGCCAGTCCGAATGCCTCGGTAACGAAGAGCCGCGACACGGCGCCCGAGCTCATGCCCAGGGCGCGCATCGTGCCTATCTCCCGGGTGCGCTCGTAGACGATCACGCGATAGGTGTTCAGTATTCCGACCATCACGACGAGCACGAAGACGGCCAGCACGAAGTACGCCACGAGTATGAAAGCCGTCAGGATGCTCTTGATCTGCGCCAGGTGGGCGTCGAGCGAGAACACCGCGAGCGTCTCCTCCGGGTTGCCCTTGGCGAGCTCGGCGTACAGGGCGTCCTTGGTGGGCAGGGTCGGGAACACGGCGTGGCTCGTCGACAGGGCCAGGCGGACCGACTCGGCCAGCTCGTTGTAGTCCTGGCCCTGATCGGCGTAGATGGCTATGTCGGAGGCGGCCGCGGGATCGCGCAGGAGCAGCCGGTTCAGGTCCTCGTTGCGTACGTAGGCCACGTAGCCGAAGAGGCTCGTCTCTGAGAACACGCCGCGTACGATCATGGTAGCGGTATTGTACTGGTTCGCGTCGGTGGTCAGGTACAGGATCACGTCGTCGCCGACCCGCGCGCCGAGCAGGCTAGCCGCCGACTCGCTGATCAGTATGCCGTCGCGGCCGTCGTCGCCGAGCATCGCGTCTATCGAGCCGTCGGAGAAGTGCAGGTTGGCTAGCTCGTCCCGCTCGGCGGCGAAGTCTATGCCGACGAGCCTGCGCTGGCGGACCGTCTCGCCGCCGAAGAACAGCTCGGCGTCGGTCTTGTAGTAGATCGTTCGCCTGGCAACGGTCCGAACGGGCAGGTCGGCGGCCTCGAGCGTCTCGAGCACGGCGTCCGGGTTTGACATGTAGGGCGCGCCCCAATAATAGCCGGTCACGCTCACGTGCCCCGCGAAGTAACGCGCGGCCTTGGACTTGACCGTCTCGAGCGCCCCGTAGGCCGCCCCGGATATGACCGTGATCAGGCTAAAGCCGAGCAGTACGGCCAAGGCTATGAGCGCGTAGCGCTTGCGCTGCAGTACCAGGTTGCGCGTCGCCAGGAATGCTATCATGGCGCTACGCCTTGCTCATGGCGGCCACCGGCTGCACGCGCATGGCGAGCGTCACGGGATAGATCCAGGCCAGGGCGCCGACGAAGGCCGCCAGCACCAGGTGCATACCCGCGCTACGCAGGCTAGGAGCCGGACGCACGACGTTCCCGCCGAACAGCGACACGAGCAGGGGGTTCTCCAAGGGTATGCCGCCCTCGGCCAGGGCAAGGGCGACGATATAGCCTACCACGACGCCGATCGCGGCGGCCGACAGGGTAAGCGCCATGGACTCGGCGACGAACAGGCCGCGTATGAACGGACCCCCGGCCCCGAGCCCTCGCATCGTGCCTATCTCGGCGCTGCGTTCCAGTACCGATATGACCAGGGCGTTCATGATGACCAGCACCGCGCCGAGCGCCACGAAGCCGAGGCCTACGTAGAAGGCCGACTGGATGGCGAACAGGGCCTGGGCGCTCGAGCCGGCGGCGTCGCGCCAGCTCAGTACGCGGTACTCGTCGGCCCTGTCACGTACCGCCCCCGACAGCGCGCGGGACAGGCGAGCGTCGTCGCCGTCACGCGCCTTGACCAGTATGAAGCTCCAGGCCGCGTCGTCGGTCATAACGAGCGCGTCTCGCTCGGAGGTATCGGCCAAGGCCTCCTCAACCGCGCCGAGCGTCAGCCCGGAACCGCCCTCCGCCACGCTATCGCTAGCGTCGCTAAAGAGGCTGTCCAGGTCGAAGGTATCGTCGGCCTGAGCCGGCTCGTCCGAGGCCATGGCGTAGCCGAGCGTATAGTTGGCGATGGAACGAACGAGGGTCGGATCGGCCAGCACCACGCGGTCCAGGGTCTCCGTCGAGCTCACGTAGCGATGGACCCCCGCGAAGCTACCCTTCTTGAGCCTGAAGCTGCCGCCCGAGTACATGCCGAAGACCACGTCCTCGCCTATGCTCAATTGCCTGCCGAGCGAGGCCTCGACCGACGCCGCCAGGGCGCCGTTCAGGAACACGCCGCCGCTCGAAAGCATGGCCGGATCGCCGCGCTCTATCGCTATGTCCGAGCACACCCTGAAATACGACTCAGGCTCCACGCCGAACACCGGTACGTTGACCGCGATGCCGCCTACGCGCATCTGGGCCAGCGCCGACACGATAGGCGCGCTCGCCTCCGTCTCGGGTAGCCCGTTCACGAGCTCCAGGAGCTCGCCGGCAGCCGTCATGGCGGGGATGGACTCGTACTCGCTGACTATGGGCACCTCGCTGCCGAACAGGCTGAAGGACGTATCCGCCCGGGCGGACAGGGCCGCGTCGCCCGTCAGGCTCCGTATGAGCGACGAACGCAAGCCCTGG
>JAKQKE010000008.1 GCA_029560805.1 Spirochaetota bacterium | reverse complement strand
GCCGACTCCGATCCGCTACGCTACGTATCGAAACCCGCTGCCGAGGCCTATTGCGCCTGGCTATCCGCGTACGCGCCAGCCGGCTACCGTTTCGCGTTGCCGACCGAGGCTCAGTGGTCGTACGCGGCTGCCACCTCGGGCGCCAGCGCCACCATGGGCGCCGTGCTGCTCGATGGCGGATACGACGCGCCGCTCGCCCCGGCTCTCCTGCGGCCCGACGCCGCTGGACTGCGGGGCATGCTCGGTAACGTCTGGGAATGGTGCGCCGACTCGTACGCCCCGCATCCCGCCGCCGGGATAGCGAGCCGAGAGCGCTTTCCCTCGCCCGAGGCAGTCGTCAGGGGCGGGTCGTGGGCCAATCGGGCCGATCTCGTTACCCTGTCGTCTCGCGGGCCTGTCAGGGCGAGCGGCTGTAGCGCGTACCTCGGCTTCCGCGTGGCGATGGTTCCGGCGGAGCGATGATGGAAGGCGTCAAGATCATAGCGCTGAACCGGCGCGCGCGTTTCGACTATGTCGTCGAGGAAACGCTCGAATGCGGCATATCGCTCCAAGGCTCGGAGGTCAAGTCGCTTAGGATAGGCAAGGTATCGTTCCCCGACGGCTACGCCTCGTTCGAGGACGGCGAGCTTTGGCTACGGAACGTACACATAGCCGAGTACTCATGCAGTTCGATCTTCAACCACGATCCCGACCGGCCGCGGAAGCTCCTAGCCCACGCGGCCGAGCTGAAGCGCCTCGAGCGCAGGGTCAACGAGAAGGGCTACACGCTCGTCCCCCTTGACTTCCACTTCAGGAAGGGGCGGGTCAAGGTCGAGCTAGGATTGTGCAAGGGCAAGAAATTCGCCGACAAGCGCGAGTCGATGAAGGAACGCGACGTCAAGCGCGAGCTGCAGCGGGAGTTCAGGGAAAGGCAACGATGAGCCAGGGGGCCAGTACGCTCAGGGTTACCGGCGGCGTCCTCAAGGGTCGCCGGATACAGGTCCCGCAGGGCGACTACGAGATCCGACCGGCAATGGACAGGATGCGCGAGTCGATCTTCTCCATCGTCGGGCCGCTCGACGGGCTATCGTTCCTCGATCTGTTCTCGGGCTCGGGCATCATAGCCCTCGAGGCGGCTAGCCGCGGAGCGTCTCCGGTCACCTGCGTCGAGCGAGACCGCGGCAAGCTCGGCTCGCTCATCAAGAACGTTTCCATCGCCCCGGATCGCGTCGAATGCAGGTGCATGCCTGTCGAACGCTTCATACTGCGATGCGAGAGGCGCTACTCGCTCGTCTTCTGCGATCCGCCCTTCCCGTACGCCCATAAGGCCGATATCGTCCGCTCCATAGCCGAGCGCGGCGTGGTCGAGCCGGGCGGGCTCGTCATGATCCATTACCCCGCCGAGGAAAGCTTGCCGGAGTCGCACGCCGGGCTATCGCTTGAGGACGAGCGAGCCTATGGCCGATCGACGGTTCGCTTCTACCGTATGGCGATGGCTATCGATCCAAGGACCGCAGGATAGCTATCAGCCGGTAGTCCAGCATGGAACGGTCCGTTCCGATGGGCTCGTCCACGACACGAGTCTCGGAGGGAGGCAGAGCCTGTTCGGAGTCCTCGGCGTACATCGAGTCAGCCGCGTAGAGACCGAGTTCGTCACATAGCATCGGGCGCTCCCGTCCCGGGGGGCGTTACGGCCGCCCCGCATGATGATTCATCCGGTTACTAAAAAAAACTATATCACGCGCCGATTATTTTTCATCAAGACCGTATCCTCGCAAGTGAATTGATTATTTATATGAAGTCAACTATATTTTCTTCAATACCAAAACAACCGGCGCGCCTCTCGGCGCTTCGCCGGTCACGGAGTCCCGATGGACGAGCGTTTACGTGAGGTTTTCCCCGACGGCGGACTGATAAAGACGGTCGACGAGCCTAACGGCGAGCTATCGGCCGAACAGAAGGCTCATCTTAACCGGCGCGGGAATATGCTCTACAATGGTGGAGACCTGGAGACGGCCCGCCGCATCTTCCAGACGACCGGTTACTCCGACGGCCTTATTCGCGTCGGCGAGTCCTACATGGACGCCGGTCGGCCAGTCGACGCGTTGAAGATGTTCAAGCTAGCCCATGACCAAGCGCGAAGCGCCGAGCTGATCGAGAGAGCGGCTATGGCGATAAGAAAAATGCTAGACGAGAAGGATACAGAATGAGCGACCAAACCAACCAACATGACGAGTTCGAGTTCGACGCCGGGACGGCCCCCCAGCAGAACAACGCGCTCGCCGAAATCGCGGAACTGTCCAAGAAGGGATACCAGTATCTCAAGGAGAACCGGATAAGCGACGCGGAGCGCAATTTCAGGAAGATCCTCGAGGAGGACCCGGAGAACAACTACGCTCTCGTCGGCCTCGGCGACGCGGCCAGGAAGCGCTCGTCGCACCGCGATGCCGTCGACTATTACAAGAAATGTCTGATCTACCACCCGGGCAACAACTACGCCCTCTTCGGCCTGGCCGACTGCTATAAGGCGCTCAACCAGTACCAAAAGGCCATCGAAATCTGGGAGCAGTACCTCCTTCACGACAATAAGAACATAACGGTACTGACGCGGATAGCCGACGCCTACCGCAAGGTCCGCGATTTCAGGAAGTCAAAGGCCATCTACCTGCGCGTGCTCGAGATGGAGATGGACAACCCCTATGCCCTTATCGGTCTCGGCCACCTTCACTACGATTTTAAGGAATACCGGGACGCGCTCCACTACTGGCAGCGCATGGTCGACGCCCAGGGCGACATGGTCGACATCAGGGTGCTGACCTCCATAGGCAACTGCTACCGCAAGCTCAAGCAGTTCGATCAGGGCGTCCCGTACTTCGAAAAGGCTCTGGTCAAGGAGCCTGACAATTTCTACGCGTTGTTCGGCCTGGCCGATTGCTTCCGGGGCACCGGCGAGCCCCAGCGTTCGCTCGACTACTGGAACCGGATATTGGACAAGGATCCACGCAACAAGGTCATCCTGACGAGGGCCGGAGACGCCTATAGGAGCATGGACCGCTTCGAGGAGGCGGCCGATTACTACGAGCGCGCCTTGAACATCGAATTCGACGTGTACGCGGTGCTCGGCCTGGCTACCATCTCGAGGCTTCAGGGCAAGGTCGAGTCGGCTATCGAGTCGCTCAAGCGCCTGGTCCAGAACGACGCCAAGAACTATCGTCTACACCTCGAGCTGGCCCAGTGCTACCTCGCCGTCGGCGATAGGCGCAAGGCCGAGGAGACGCTACAGGACTTCATGCGCCTCGGTATCCGCAACCCGCATATCCAGGATCTGATGGCCAAGATCCAGAACTCGTGAGCGCCGAGCCCGGAAATGCCCGGTCCCGGCGGGTCGGCGTCGCCGGCTTGCTTCCCGCCGAGATAGCCTCGGCCCTGCCGCTGTCGCCGGCCTTCCGCGGGAAGCAGGTATTCAAGTGGATAGCCAAGGGCGCGGCCGGTTTCGGCGACATGACCGACCTTCCAGCCGCCGACAGGGAGCGTCTTTCGTCGACGCCGCTCTACTCGTCGCGCGTCGCCGAAAGGCTGGAGGCGGACGACGGATCGGTCAAGCTCAAGATCGCGCTGGAAGACGGAGCCGCGGTCGAGGCTGTCCTGCTGACCGACGCCGACGGCCGCCGCACGGCGTGCCTTTCCACCCAGGTCGGATGCCGCATGGCCTGCGCGTTCTGCAAGACTGGTACTCTCGGCCTATTGCGCAATCTCGGTCCCGACGAGATTGTCGAGCAGTTCGTACACCTGTCGGCCCTGCGAGGCAAGCCGTCGAACATCGTGTTCATGGGCATGGGCGAGCCGCTCGATAACCTCGCGTCGCTCAGGAAGGCCATCGTCATCCTGATGCACCCGGAAGGCTTCGGCGTATCCAAGCGCAAGATAACCATCTCGACCTGCGGCATCGTGCCGGGCATCGTCGACCTCGCTGACAACGGCCCGCACGTACGGCTGGCGGTATCGCTCACCGCGGCAGAAGACGCTCTGCGTAGCTCGCTGATGCCGGTCAATCGCTCGTGGAACCTCGCCGCGCTCAAGGAAGCCCTGCTCTATTACCAGGCCAAGACCGGCGATCGCGTGACGCTCGAGGCGGCCATCATGGGCGGCGAGAACTCAGGAGTCGACAGCGCCGCGGCCATGGCCGCGTGGATACGCCCGCTCAACGCCCAGGTCAATGTGATACCGTGGAACCCGGTGACCGGCCTACCCCATCGCGAGCCGGCCAGGGGCGAAGCCGAGGCCTTCGAAAGGGAGCTGGAGCGTAGGGGCGTCAACGCGGTACGCAGGGCTCGGCGCGGCAGGGGTGTTTCCGGAGCCTGCGGCCAGCTCGGGGATACGCTCGGATCCGCCTTGAGCCTCGAGTCCTGGCTCGGCTCAGACGACGACGACGAAGCTACCTAGAGAACGATCAACGAAACGCCGTCTGCCCCGCGCGCAGGCGGGCTGCCCGCCTCGCGGCCCTATCGCGCAGGGCTCCTCGACCGAGTTCCTCGGCCAGTTCCGCCAGCCTGAGCGCCTCGCGCCGGTCGCGGAGGCGCCGCTCAGCGTAGACCGATTTCGAGAACAGCCCGGCCGGGTCGTCGGGTAGGAATGGCACGAGCGGCGCGATCTCGCCACAACGCCCGGTCCGACGGTACAGCCTCATGAGCGGGCGCGTCGCCCTGGCGTCACCCGCCTCCAGCGCTGCGGTCAGGGTGCGTTCGGCCAGGGCCTCATCGACCCTGGAGCGTAGCTCGGCGAGACCGACGGCGTCGACGGATGGTAGCTCCCGCCTACCGTGGGCGGCGTCGTGCACGGCGAAGGCCAGAGCGGCGAGCGACGCGATGTCCTGCTCGTTATGGGCGAAGACCCGCGCCAAGCGATCGCTCGGGCCGACCCGAAGGAAGTCGAACCACACCGTCGGCACCTCGCTTCCCGGAATGTCGCCGACGCGACGCACGCCGAGAGCCGCGGCCTCCAAGCAGGCGAGCGAGCAATCCGGCATCGATCGCCGCCAGAGACGACGGGCCGCGTGCAGTGCGTCGGCGTGGAGGAGGTCGGGAGCCGGCCCGAGGCCGACCATGGTGCGCCTGACCGCGTAGAGCGGCAAGTCGAACGACGAGCCGTTGTAGCTGACGACAGCGCCCGCGCGGGCGAACTCATCGCCCATCGCGGCTATTAGGGCCGGCTCAAACGGATAGTCGTCCATGAAGTACTGGCGGATCGATAGCGAGCCATCGGCGCGCAAGCTGCCAAAGGCGGCTAGGAAGGCGACGGTGCCGGCTCCGCCGGATAGGCCCGTCGTCTCCAGGTCGAAGAACAGTAGGTTTCCGGCTTCTATCGTCCCCGATAGCCGCGCCGAGAAGATCGCGAGGTCGATAGCGGCGTGGGGCGGGGCCATGGCGTCGTTTCGTCGTACGCTCTCGTGGAACCTGAGGCCGTGGCCTATCGTCTCCCAGCCTTCGGGGAAGGTGGCGATATCGTCCGACGCCTGATGGATGGGGACGGGGCGCTGCGGCTCGGCCGCCGCCTCGCGGATCCTGGCCAGGCGGGCCCGCAGGTTACCGGCCATACGCTCAGCGGCCGCTCCGGGACGAGCCGTCCAGCGCCTCGAGGGCCAGTCGTACCAAGGCCAGACCGCCTGACTTCCTGCGTCCGGTCGCCTGTAGAGCGTCATCCGCGAGCCCGACACAGGACGGGCAGCCGTCGTCGCAGTCGCAAGCGGCTATACGCCCGGAGGCCGCCTCGAGCACCGGCACTAGGGAAGACGATAGGGCCTCGGCCAGGCCAGTGCCGCCGGGATAGCGATCCCAGACATACACGGCCGGCACCGCGTAATGATCGTCCCTCAACCGCCAGGTGGCCCCTATGTCTCCCTTGTCGCATAGGAGTTCGACGGGTGACAGGGCGCGTAGTATGCCGCAGAAGGCCGATAGCGCCGCGGCCCGTTCGCCGTCGCCCATAGCGGCGAGGGCGGAGCCGGCGGCGCCGCCTTCCGGGAAGAGCAGCGCGATCGCCCGTGTCTGCATCTCCTCGGGAGGCAGATAGATCTCGCCGTAACCGATATTCTCGTTGGTATGGAAGCGCAACTTCTTGAACTTCTCGGCGCTGGAACGTACCAGCAGGTCGCCGAGCACGATGGGCAGCGCGGCCGAACCCAGCCGCTCGTCCTCCGACAGAACCTTGATGTCGGTCTTGACGACGGCGTCGGTATAGTAGTTGGTCTCTCGCTCCTCGACGAGGCATTGGCGGTTCTCGATGTCGAGCTTGAGCACGATGAACTGTCTACCGCGGTGTATGTAGACGGCGTCGTCGAACACCAGTTCCTTCGCGCTCGGGCGGTCCATCTCTCCGAGCACCTCGTTCCTGCCAGCTGTCGTATCGATGATCACCACGTTATCGGCGGTGGCGGATCGCAGCGATATTTTCTCGGCCGGGTAGCCTGAGTCGGACCAGTAATAGCGCCCAGCGGCCAGCCTGACGGTGCCCTCCTCCTCGAGGAACGACAAGACGGCCCCGGGATCGGAGCCGAAGCGCTCCTCCTTGGCGAACGGCAGTTCGAAGGCGGCGCACTTGACGTGGTCGGCGTAGATATACGGATTGTCGGGGTCTATCCTGGCGTTCTCGGCCGCGGAGCCAAAGCATCGTTCCGGGTGCTCTATCATGTACTGGTCCACGGGAGAGCTCGAGGCGACGTAGACCGCCATCGAGGCGCCGGAGCGGCGGCCTGCCCTGCCCGCCTGTTGCCAGAACGAGGCGAGGTTCCCCGGCCATCCGGCTATCACCGCCGCGTCGAGGCCGCCTATATCTATTCCCAGCTCGAGCGCGTTCGTCGAGACGACGCCGTGGATGGAGCCGTCCCGCAGGCCGCGCTCAATCTGCCTGCGTTCGTTCGGCAGGAGGCCTGATCGGTATGGCTCCACCCGGATTCGATTATTGTCGTTGTAGACGTTCTCGAAGCGCTTATTCAGGTAGGAGGCGAGTATCTCGACGCGCAGCCTGGAACGGGCGAATAGGATGGTCCTCGTGCCGGAGGCGAGCAGCTTGGCGGCCAGCGACATCGACTCGTCGGCCGAGCTGCGCCTGATGCCCTGAACCGGGTCCACGAGCGGCGGGTTGTAGAACACGACGGCCTTGGGAGCCCGAGGCGCCCCGTTATCGGTGATGGCGACGACGGGCCGGCCGATCAGCGCGGTCGCCAGCTCGGCCGGATTGCCGATGGTCGCGGAGCATAGTATGAAGCGCGGCGAGGCCCCATAATAGGCGGCCACGCGGAGGAGCCTGCGGAACACGTTGGCGACGTGGCTACCGAAAACCCCCCGGTACGCGTGCATCTCGTCGACCACGATATAACGCAGCCCCGCGAAGAATCTGATCCACTTGGCGTGGTTCGGTAGGATCCCCGAGTGGAGCATATCGGGATTGCTGATGACGATGCGACCCGAGTCCCTGGCGGCCTTCCTGGTCGACTGGGGAGTATCGCCATCGTAGGTGGCCGCCTTGATCGGGAGGTCGCCACCGAGCACGAGGGCGTTCAGCTCGGCCTGCTGGTCCTGGGACAGGGCCTTGGTCGGAAAGAGGTACAGCGCTCTGGCTTCCGGGTCGTCGATCAGGGCCTGGGCCACCGGCAGGTTGTAGCAGAGCGTCTTGCCGCTCGCCGTCGGCGTGACGACGACGATGTCCATACCGGCCCCTACGGCGTCCCAGGCGGCCCGCTGGTGGCTGTAGAGCCGTTCGACACCGCGGGAGTCGAGGGCCGCGCGTAGCCCGTCGTCGAGCCGCTCCGGCAGTTCGGCCCAGGAGGCCGGGGCGGCCGGCACCCGCCTCACGAAGGCAATATTGGGGGCCAGCTCGGGGTCGGAGAGGAATCTATCGACGGGGTCTATGGCGTCTTCTTCGATCATGGCTATACTATGATACGGTATACGGCGAGTTTGGTAAATCGATGCCACCGCCGCCGTTGGCGTGCTATACTGAAGCGGCGCGAAGGGCTAAAAAATAGAACGGAGGAGAGCGATGCATAAGGTGCTGTCGATCGTGCTCGGGGGTGGCAAGGGTACGAGGCTATTCCCGCTTACCAAGGATAGGGCCAAGCCGGCGGTACCGTTCGGAGGCCGCTACAGGATCGTCGACATCCCCATATCGAACTGCATCAACGCCGGCTTCAAGCAGATCTACATCCTGACGCAGTTCAACTCGGCCTCCCTCCACCTGCACATCGCCAAGACCTACGTCTTCGACAACTTCTCGAACGGCTTCGCCGAGATTCTCGCCGCCGAGCAGACGCTCACCCATTCCGGCTGGTACGAGGGCACCGCCGATGCCGTCCGTAAGAACCTGGTCCATTTCAGGACCCAGCAACCTTCCCATTACCTGATCGTGTCGGGCGACCAGCTCTACCGCATGGACCTCGCGGACATGTTCCAGAGGCACCTGGAATCAGGCAAGGCCCTGACCATAGCCTGCACCACCGTCTCACGGGAGGACGCCAGCGACTTCGGCATCATGAAAATCGACGCTGATGGCCGCATAGTCGAATTCCAGGAGAAGCCGGGACCGGTCAAAGACATCTCCGACTACAAGATTCCGAAATCCATGCTCAAGGAACGGCGAGGATCGAAGGAGTACCTGGCTTCGATGGGTATCTATATCTTCGACGCCGGTCTGCTCGAATCTGCCCTGGAGAACGATTCGAACGATTTCGGTAAGGAGATAATTCCCGAGATCCTGGCCAGCCGCCCGGTCAACTCGTATATCTTCGACGGGTACTGGGAGGATATCGGTACCGTGCGTTCCTTCTACGAGGCCAATCTCAACCTGACCGACATCGCGCCAGAATTCAACTTCTACGATGAGACGAGCCCGATCTACACCCATCGCCGCAACCTGCCTTCGTCGAAGATCAACTACAGCACGATGAACCAGGCCATCACCTCCGACGGCTGCATCATCACGAACGCGTCGATCTCGAGGTCGATCGTCGGAATCCGCACCATCATCGAGACGGGAGCGAACTTCGATGGCGTGGTCTGCATGGGCGCCGATTACTACGAGACCGAGGCCCAGAAGCGGGAGAACGCCGAGCGCGGCGTGCCGAACATAGGCATAGGCCGCGGATCGATCATCAAGGGCGCCATCATCGATAAAAACGCGAGGATCGGCGCCGACTGCCGCATCGGCATCGACGCGAGGGATCGCGCCGACGGCGAGTACGGCGACTACTACATCGTGGACGGGGTCATCGTAATCCCCAAGAACTCGGTGGTCATGCCGGGTAGCATCATCTAGACACATGAAGGATGCTCCATCCGCCGCCCTGCTCGTCGTCGACGTGCAGAACTATTACCTCAACCCCGGCTCGCCGTTCTACCGCTACTCCGAGCGATGCTGGCCCGGTTGCATGGCGTACATAGGCCGGCGCGTTGAGACGTCGGTGTTCCCCGCCGTAACCAGGCTCAGACAGGCCTTCTCCGCCGTCGGCTGGCCCACCGTCTACCTGCGGCTATGCGCCTCGGAGACGGACCGCAGCGATCTGCACCGCTTTTTCAGGGCCTTCAACGAGTCGGCCGCCCGGCTGGGTTTCGATGGCGCCTACCCGCTCCGCGGAGAGGCGATGGCCGACGTACCGGACGAGATCGCCCCGCGCCCGGGCGACGCGATCATAGACAAGGCCACCTACTCCGGATTCTCGACGCCGCGGCTCGAGGAGACGCTCCGAGGCCTCGGCGTCTCGGCCGTCGTTATGACTGGGCTGGCCACGAGCCAGTGCGTCGATACCACGGCCAGGCAAGCGTCCGAGCGCGGCTTCACCGTGGTGCATGTGGAGGACGGACAGGCCGACTACAGCCAGGACGAGCATGACGCGGCCTTGTTCGCCTCGAGAGGCGTCTGCGGAGGGCATGTCGTCGAGTCCGAGTTCCTGGCCGCGGCTCCGCTACGGCTGGTGCGAGCCTACGTGGAGTCCGAGGCGCGCTGAATCGCCACGGCTCGTTTATAGCTCCTCAGCCCCGATGGACACGGCGGCCCCCTCGCCCGTCGGCCTGGGCGAGCCGAACAGGTCGCTTCCGGCGGCCCAAGGCACGGCCGTCGCGCCGTCGACGCAGACCGACGAGCGGGACAGGCGATACAGACCCTTGATCGTGGATTGGAAAATCTCGGACGGGCGTTCGAGCCTGTTCGGAGCCGCGCCAGAACTGAACGCACCGTTCAACTCGGCGACGGTAGCGATGAGGCGACGATGGGACGATAGCTCGGCGAGGCGTTCGAAGCCCCAGAGGCAGTTCGACGCCAGCCGGACCGACCCGGCGCCGCCGTCGAGGCGCAGGAACGCCGAGCCGCCGCCCGAGAACGAGGCTATCGAGTTGACTATCTCGACGCTCGACCCGGTCGCCGACGCGAACAGGGCCGCCGGCGCGTCCGCTATGGCCGTGACGTGGGCCAGTCGCATCGTCGACCCGGATATGGCGCTGAATAGCTCGACCGAGCCTTTCCAGGCGGCGTGGACGTAGACCGACGAGGCGGTAAGCTCCGAGGAGCCGGCGCTGAAGGCCCGGCACGACGAGGAACCGCCCGATACGTTGACGATGCATCGCTCGATCGAGGCCCGCGAGCGTGACACGCTGAAAGCCGAGAACGCGTGCGACGGTTCGGCGTCGATGCGCAGGCCGGAGACGAAGGCCTCGGCGTCGCTCACGCGGATCGCGTCGAACAGCCGAACCGACCGGTCGCAGGCTATCGTCGAGTCCGAGACGACGAGCCTGCCTCCGGACAGATCTATACCCCTGCCCGTGACCGCCGAGGAGGAGCGTAGAGTCGACGACGAGACGGTGACGTCGGCCCCGGTGGACCTGACGGCCGCCACCTCGATGCCTCCTGTAGACTCTATCGAGCAACGGGTCAATTCGAGCGAGCCTGAGCGCGCCAGCGCGAGCCCCCCGGCGCCGTCGGCCTTGAGCGAGAACGTCATCGACGACAGGGTCAGCGCCCCTCCGTCGACGACGAAAGCGTACGATGACGACGACGGAGGCACTCGGACCGAAACGGCGGTGGCCGCGCCCGGCACCTCGTTCCAGCTATCGTCGAAGCCACCCCTGACCTCGAGCCGGCCGCTCACGACCACGCTACGGCCGATTGAACCGCCCCCACGTACGTAGACGAATCGCTTCCCGGCTCGCTGAGCTTCCTCGATCGCGTCGTCGAGCCCGGCTATCGGGTCGTCGGGCGCGCCCGAGGCGCCGGGTCGGCCGCGAGCGTCGACGTACAGGGTCGAACGGTCTATCATCAGCTCGAATCGAGGCATCTCCGCGGAACGATTACCGAACTCGTCCTCGGCGTAGGCGCGCACGACATAGCGCTTGCGGCCTTCGTCCGAACCCGCGATGGCGATCGGTTCGTCGTATCGCGCGAACGGACCCGATCCGTCCTCGGAGACCGATACGAACACCGCGCCTTCCTGCTCTCTAAAGGACACGAGCGTGTCGGCGGCCGCGTAGCTACGCAGGCTCCGGCCGATGGCAGGGACGGACGGGGGCTCCCGGTCTATCGCGAAGCTGACGAAGCGTTCAGACTCGGCTTCGGCGGCGACGCGTAGCCTATAGAATACCGTCTCGCCGGGGCGCCCCGCTATCGAAAGGCCGCCGGCCGGCAGGACCGGGCTGGAGCCGCTTATCGCCCGTGGGGCAGAGCCGTCGTCGGATAGCTCGTATCGCGGTCTCGGCTCCCCTCCGGGGACGACAATGACCGTGCCGCCGTACGTGCCGCCATGCGTCACGCCGCCGAGTGGAGGCGGCAACGACGAGGCCTTGGGCGGTAGCGTCGCCATCGAGACCGCCGAGCGGACGCCGTCCTGCCCGAGGGCGTAATAGCGTATCGGTATGGGCTGTGCGCCGAGCTCGACGCGCAGTGGCGCCGCGCCTTGGATAAAGTCGCCGTCAGCGATGGAATACATGATGGCCCACGGACCCGCCGGCCAATGGACGAAGGCGGCCGACCCGTAGGCGTATATCTCCGGCGCGGCGGCCTCGGCCGGAGCCATCGACGCCTCCTCGGCGGGGAAGCGCGGTAGCAGGCGTAGCCTATCGGCCGCCATGTGGACGACCCCGCCTTCGATGTAGCCGTAGCGTATCTCGATCGGGATCTCATAGCCCCAGGGGTACGGCACGACGCAGGAAGCGGACGACGTTTCGCCCGGCAGTTCGACGAAGGACGCTGGCGACGGCGTTTCCGAGGCGTTGACGGCGACGCAGGGTACGGTGCCGGCGGGAGCCCTGACTGTTAGCCTGGCCGATCCGACGAGGTCGGCGACCTCAGCCGCCAAGTAGGCTCCGGCATCGGCCATGATGACGCTACGTACCGGGGCCGAGGCGTCGAACGGGAACGACGGCGCCACGCCTTCGGGGCACAGACGCCACCGAGATGACGCCACCCTGGACGCGTTACCGGCGGCGTCGACGGCGTAGGCCGCGAGCGAAACCACGGCGGTGGCGTCGGGTGGCGCGCGGAACTCCAGGTTCGAGCCGACCTGCGCCTGAGCGAAGGGTCCGCCGTTCACGCTGACGAAAACATCGTAATCGGACGCTACGGATACCGACAGGAAAGCGCCTGCGTCACCCGGAGGCGCGCTGAAGGTCGGCGGCTCGGGCGGGCGCAGGTCTATGACATACGACAAGGTCGTGGGGGACGGGGAACGTGGGTTGCCGAACTCTATCGAGTAGTGGCGCTCCTCGCCCGGGAAGGCCGAGAGGTAGAGCGGCCGGTCGAACGGCAACCACGCCTCCTGACCGGAAAAGCGGTATGCGGCGCGGGCGCCGGCCGATAGGGTCGCCGGTACGAGGACCTGTGTAGCCGCGTAGGCGCCGGGGCTCGGACCGAGCACCCCGGGAGCCGGCTCGTAGGAGGCGGCCGTATCGGGGTCGGCGTGGCATAGGGCGGCCGCGGCGAACAGCGCTACAGCCGTTAGCGATCGAAGCCCGGCGGCCGACATCAGCCCTTCAGTACCGAGAGGATCTCCTGGAGCTCCGGATCCTCGGGATAGTAGTATTCCTTGAGTTCCTCTTCGGTCAGCCCGATCAGCTCGTGGCTCATGTAGTGTATCCAGCGCTCATCCTCGGGCTTGCGTATCTCATGGAGCCGGCACCAGTAGTCTGGCTTGATGGCCGGCTGCTCGCCGCGGTAGTCGACTATCTTGTAGTCGTGCACGGCGATCTTGAGGTCGCGGCGGGGTACGCCCTTTTCGAGTATGACGCTCGCCAGGTGGTTGATGGTCCGACCGGTATCGTAGATGTCGTCGACGAGCAGCACCTTGTCGCCGTTCCTCAGGTACTCGGGGCTATAGGTCCAGCCGTCGACGCGGACCTGCTCGTTCTTGTGAATGTCGGTATAGGAGCGGGCGACGACCGCCGCGTAGAACACCGGCCGCGCGTCGCTCCTGACCGCCTTGAAGTATTCGCTCATGACGTTGCCGAGATAGGCTCCGCCGCGCAAGGAAACGTAGATGATGTCGGGGACGAACCCGTCCAGGTGTATCCTATGCGCCAGCTTGAGAGCGTTGTTCCGCACCTGGTTGTACGATATGAATTCCTTGCTCATCGGAACCTCTCTTTGTTCTTTACTGTAGCACTACTTGCGTATCAAGGCAAGCGTGGTCAGCGTCTGGCCATCGCGCAGCACGGTGAACTGGAACTTCTGGGTCTTAGGGTCGTTGAGCACGCGGTAATAGTCGGCGACGGAGCCGATCGCGACTCCGTTCACCTCGGTGACGACGTCGCCGGCCTTGAGGCCGAGAGTCGACGCGGGGCTCTTGGCGATGACGCTCGTGACGAGCGCGCCGCCGGAACGCTTATCGAGGCCGAGCTCCTCCCTGGCGGCGGCATCGATCGGCGCTATCTCGAGGCCGGGCCATAGCTTCGAGTAGTCGGCCGCGCTCGCTTCCTTGCGCTCGTCTATCGTCACCCTGAGCTGGAGCCGCTTGCCGTCGCGGATCACCGCGAAGGACGACTTGGAGCCGACCGGCAGATCGCCGACGATGCGCACGAGCTGATCCATCGAGGAGACGGTTTTGCCGTCGATCTCGACGACGTAGTCGCCCGGTTTGATGCCGCCCTTGGCCGCGGGGCCGTCAGTGAACACATGGCCGATGAAGGCGCCTTTCGTCGAGCCGAGGGCTAGCTCCGTTAGCGTCGCCTTGGGCGCGTCCGACAGGAGTACGCCGAGCCAGCCGTAACGGACGGAACCGCCCGAGATAATATCGTCTATCACCTTTTTGGCATTATTGATCGGGATGGAGAATCCCAAGCCGATGCTGCCGCCGGTATTCGAGGCTATCCAGGTGTTGATGCCGATGACCCTGCCGTCGATGTCGGCCAGGGCGCCGCCCGAGTTGCCTCGGTTGATGGCCGCGTCGGTCTGGATGAAGTCGCTGATATTGCCGTCGGGGCCGCCGTCGCGGCCGATGGCGCTGATCACGCCGACCGTGACCGAGGAGAACAGGCCGAAGGGGCTGCCGAAGGCGATGGCCCAGTCCCCGACCTCGAGGGCGTCCGAGTCGCCGAGCGTGGCCACTCTAATATCGGCGTCCTGGCTCTCGAACGATATGATCGCCAGGTCGCGGCGCGCGTCGACCCCGACGACGGAGCCTGGGAACTCTCTCTCGTCATACAGCTTCACATTGATCGTCTTAGCCCCGGAGACGACATGGTTGTTCGTTAGCACATAGACGAGCTTGCCTTGCCTCCGGACGATGATACCCGAGCCTAGGCCGCGCTCCTCGTATTGCTTAGGCTGCGTCTTTTCATCGGGAGCCTGATTCGGGTCGCCGAAGAAGAAACGCCATGGGAAATCGTCGCTCTGGGGCGCGGTCGAGGTACCCACCACGTCGAGCTCGACGACTGACGGTAGCACCGTCTTCGAGACCTCGTTGAAGGCCATCTGTATCGACTTGGCCTGCCCGACGGCGGCCGTCGCATCGATGGGCAGGGCGGTCTCGGCGTGCGCAACGGCCGGGCTATCGGACGAAGGCGCCCGCGCCAGTATGACGAAGGCGGTAGCGAAACCTATCATGATGCCGACGAGCACCAGGTTGACCAGGAATATTTTCTTAGAGAACAGTTTCCTCGTTAAGGACATCGGTACACCTCCGAACGTATTAGAAGAATGGTTGGCCGTCGGCTCGCCGCGACCGACTATGCAAAGATAACTAATTGCGTCGCCGTTCGGTTACTCCTCACGGGCCACGGCTACCAGGCCGTCAGAACCTCGACGCCGGTCGCCGTCACGGCGACCGTATGCTCGAAATGTGCCGAGGCGGAGCCGTCGAGGGTAACGATCGTCCAGCCGTCATCGAGTTCGGCCACGCCGTCCCCGCCGGCATTTATCATCGGTTCGATGGCGATGACCATGCCTGGCACGATACGCGGGTTGGGGCCCGACCCGACGTAGTTCGGGACTTGCGGGTCCTCGTGCTGGGAGAAGCCGACGCCGTGACCGCAGAACTGCCTGACGACGCCGAAACCGTTGGCGCGGGCGTGCGAGAATACGGCGCGGGAGACGTCGTGGATCCTGGCGCCAGGCTTGACCGCGGCTATCGCTCGCTCAAGGCACTCGCGGGTAACGCGCAGCAGTTTTTCGGTCTCGGGAGCGACCGGGGGGACGGCGACGCTGAAGGCCGCGTCGCTATAGAAGCCGCCGAGCTCGATGCCGCTATCGATGCCGACGACGTCTCCAGGACGGATGACGCGGTTTCCTGGAATGCCGTGGATAACTTCCTCGTTGATGGACACGCAGAGCGTCGCCGGGAACGGATTCGATCGGTCGCCGTAGTTCAGAAAGGCTGGTGTGCCGCCGTGTTCGACGATATAGGCATGGGCGAAGCGGTCGAGCTCGCCGGTCGTTACGCCAGCCGCTATCCTCGGCCTGAGCTCGGCGTACATATCCGACAACAGCCTGCAGGACGCCTTGATGCCGGCCATCTGCTTTTCGTTCTTCAAGCGTATCACGAGAGTGCCTTTCTGGGCTTGGGAGCCCGGCCGCTTCATCGCGGCGCGAAAATCATGCGAGCGGCCTTGGCTCGTCGCTTCGCGGTGTGGCGGTTCACGGCGAGGCGTCGAGGCGGTAGAGCTTGGACCGGGCGTCCCGGCTGCCGGGATCGGCCCCGAGAGCCGCCTCGTAGGCGCCGCGCGCCTCGCGTGTCAGCCGCTGCTCGGATAGCGCGTCTCCGAGCAGCACATAAGCCTTGGCCATAGCTTCCGCCGAACCGGCGATAGCCGCGGCAGCGCCGAGGGCGTCGGCGGCCGCGCGATAGTCGCCGGCGGCCAGCTCGAGGATACCGATATCGTAGGCCGAGGCATAGTCCGATAAGGCGCCTCCGTTGCGTCTGATCGCCTCCGCGGCCTGGGCCGGCTCTCCGTTCAGCGCGCTATAGACGGCCTCCCAGAACCAGAGCCTCGGTAACGGAAGCTCCGCCGCCGAGGCCTCGCCCAGAGCGGCGACGAAGCGATCCCACGAGCCGGCGCTCGCGAACGCGCCGAGGGCCGCGTCTACGGCGGCAGCCGATAGCGGGTATGTCGCCGCGAGGCGAGCGGCGTCCGGCACGGCCCGATCGGGAGAGCCGTACGCCAGCCTGGCGATGGAAGCCCGCTCGCCCTCGAGGCCGACGAGGAGGCTCGAGGCCTCTGCCGACCTGTCGTTGTCATACAGCCAGGAAGCCCGCTCGATAACGGCGTCGCTATCGTCCGAGAAACGGCCGAGCATCTCGCCGTGGAGGCGTTCGGCTAGCGCCGTCGGGCTGGCTAGGCTCTCGGACGAGCCGGGCACGGCCGAATACGGCCAGCGCGGCGCCGCAGAGGCGCCCTCGACGCCACAGAGGCGCGCCAGCGACGCATACGGCTTCCATGACCAATCGGGGTAATTCGTAACGATGAACGCGTAGGATGCCGTGGCGGCCACGGTTTCGCCCAAGAGCCGTTCCGCGTCGGCTCGTACCGCCAGCTCGAGCGGCTCCTCCGATACCGGGACCCGCCGAGCCAGGGGCTCGAGCGCCATCGCGTCCCATAGAAGGCGATACGGGGCGAGCTCCGCGTCGCGCAGGAGCATGCTAGCGGCTTGACGGTCGCCCTTCCGCATGGCGTCGATCGCGGCGCTCGTCAGGAACGACGAGTCGCCGGTCGCGTCGAAGCAGGCGACCAGCTGGTCGATCGATGGGCTGAGCGCACGACCGGCGCGCGCAGCCGTGACGACGGTCTCGGCGAGCGCGGCGGCGTTGGTCCTAGGATCGAGGGGACCGTCGAAGAGCGACAGCGCTTCGACGAAACGGCCGGCTTTAAGGTAGGCATCGAGAGCGGCCAGGGCCACCGGCTGCGAGACCGGGCTTCCCGTCATGACCGCGGCCACATCGGCGTAGAGGGCGCTATCGCGGAGCGCCGCCCGCTTCAGCACGCGCAGGCGGTCCTCCGAGCCCTTCGCCAAGGCGGCGGCATTCAGGTAGGCTTCCGCCGAGGCCGTCACGGGCGACGCGTCTATCCTGGCCAACAAGGCGCCGAAGGATCTATCGGAGCCTGGCCGTAGCGATAGCGCGATCGCGACGATCGCCGCGACGCCGAGGGTGGCGGATACCCCCGCCGCGATCGCGAGCGCGGTCCATCGCGGGCCGCCCCGCGTCAGGCTTCCGCGCCCCGCTCTTTCCATACGGCATCCAGCACGCCGTTTATGAAGCGGTACGAATCCTCGGAGCCGAATTCCTTCGCGATCTCGATCGCCTCGTCAATCGTTATCTGGGCCGGTATGTCCCGTTGGTAAACGAGCGAATAGACCGACACGCGCAGGATGGCTAGATCGACCCTCTTGAGCCGCTCGAAGGCCCAATGCTCGAGGTGCCGCTTGATCGCGGCGTCGACGGCTTCGACATTCTCTATCGTACCTGAGACGATGAGCCCGGCGAAAGCCTTAAGCTCCTCGTCGCTACTGGCCAGGCTATCCTCGCCGAGCCACGAGAAGGACAGGAGCTCGTCGTAGCCGACGGAGGAGGCATCCCAAGCGTAGATGGCTTGGAACGCGAGTATCCTCGCCTTACGCCTCGACGCCATCAGGGAGTCCCCAGGATCTTGATCTCGGCCTGGGCGCGTAGCTTGACGAACAGCTCGGCGAAGGTTTTTTGTAGGAATTCGCTCTCGCGCTGCTGCGCCAGGAGCTGGCCGATATAGTCCTGCACGGTGCCCGCCTGTCCGAGGCGGTATGGGTCCGACAGCTCGAGTTGCTTCTGAGGCAGGTACTCGAGCCGCCTGACGATCCACCAGCCGGCCTCGTTCTCGAAGGCGGCCGAGTTCTCTCCGTCCGAGAGGGCGAACACGGTATCGTAGAAGGCCTTGCCGAACCTCGACAAGAACACGTCGCTACGCTCGAAATAGACCGGATCCTGGTTGGCGGCGTAACCGCCATCCTTGGCCGTCAGCCTCAAGACGTCGAACGACTCGCCCTTCGCTAGGCGAGCCGACAGGCCCTTCATGACCTCGGCGCCCTTGGCGCGTTCAGCGGCGCTCGAATCGCGGTACTGGTAGAACAGGAACGCGACCTTGACCGTGTCCGGCCTGACGAGGCGGGCCTTGTACAGCTCATAGGTCGATACGATCTCGTCGCCGGATATCGGCTTGATCGACGATAGCTCGGATGAGCGAGCCGTCATAAGCCAGCGCTGGATGAGTACCTGCTTGCGGTAATAGTCCTTCAGCTCGCTAAAGGGTATGCCCTGGGAGGCGAGGAAGGCCGCGAACTGCTGGTCACTCTCTCCGGCTGGCCGCTGGGAGCGTAGCTTGGCGATATAGGAGTCGATCTCCCCGTCCGAGACCTTGACGCCGTCGCGCTCGCACATCTGGTAGAACAGGAGGTCGTTGATAACGTCGTCCAGGTAGGCCTTGCGCTCGTCGGCGCTCAGGGTCTTGCCTAGGCTCTTCTCCAGCTTGGCTACGTCGTCTTTGAAGGCCTTGTCGGCAACGATATCGGTCTTGATCAGCTTGACGGTGGCGAGCGGGGCGCCGAGGCTCGTGCCCTTCATGGGTTGAGCGATCGAAGGAACGGCCGCAAGGCACGAAAGGGCGATCGCGATCAGTCTAGTACGCATCGTACACTCCAGGACACATCGATTTGTGCGCCGGTTAAACGCCGACGACGCATGATAACAAACGGGAGACGCCTCAGGTTAATGGAAACCGCGAGCCTATTCAAGGCTCGCCGGCTTCGCCATGCCGGACGACAACTTCCTGGCCAGGTTTTTGAGGCCGGGCATCCTCGGAGCCAGAGCCCAGGCCCTGGCCATGGCCGACTTGGCCTCGGAAGGTCGGCCGAGGCGTAGCAGCAGCTCGGCTCGTCTTCGCAGGAATTGGGCGTCATTCTCGGCGGAGCTCCGTAGCTCGAGGGCCTCCCCGAGCGTCTCCAGGTAGGCTTCAGGCTCCAGCACGCGATAGAGGTCCTCGAGGACCAGCCGCCTGAACCGTGCCAGCACCACCTCGTAGAAGTATCCGAAGCCGGACGACCGCTGTTCCATGGCGATGAGCTTCAGCATGACGCGGAACGCGTCGACGAAGCGCCCTCGGGAGGCATATTCCTCGGCGATACAGTACTCGGCGTCCATCGCCTCCGGCCGCTCGAAGAAACGCTCGAGGCGCCCGTCGTCGGAATCGCGGATCCTCTCGTACAGCTGGAGCGCCTCATCCTCCCTGTCATGGAGTAAATCATAGAAGACGAGCTTGGCCACATACTCGTTCTGGTCGAGGCGTTCCATCAGCCAGCGCCGGTAATCGAAGGAGCCCTCGGCCTCGCCCTTGACTATACGCAGTCGCCCCCTATCGTACTCCCGCCTCGAGGCAGGATCGGATAGGACTTTGTACGCCTCGATCGATAGGCGCATCGCTTCGTCGTCGTCCCCGACGATGTCTGGATGGCGAGCCTTGGCCCGTTTCCTGAACGCGCTCTTGATCTCTTTCAGGGAGGCTTCTTGATGGATCCCGAGGATGGCGTAGTAATCTTTCACGTTCGTTTCTTTAAACCTTTATGCTCTGCGCTTCATAGCGCTCAATGATCCTATGGGCTTCCGATGGATCCGAGGCGGCGATCATCCCGGAGACGAAGCCCGGGGCGTCGAGCAGCCCCGCGAGCTGTTTCAGGATGGCCAAATGATCGCTCGCCATCGACCGCGGCGATATGAGCATGAAGGCAATCCGTACGGGCTCGCCGCCCGGAGCGTCATAATCGATCCCGAGCCTTGAGACGCCTATCGCCCCGAAGAAACGGTCGACGCCATCGGTCTTGCCATGGGGTAGCGCGACGCCGGGGCGTATACCGGTGGACATGCGGCTCTCCCGCTCCAGTACGCAGGCGAGCGCGTCCTCTCGGTCGAAATGCGTCGAGCCCGTCGATCCTATCAGATCGACGAGCTCGACGAACAAGGCTTCCTTGTCGGCGCTCGCGAGGTCGACGCATATCCTGTCCCGGGGGAACAGGTCGCTGAGTGAGAGCGGCCTCGAAGGCACGTGCGTCCTATTCGGCGGCGGGAGCGGTCTCGGTAGCGGGGGCGGATTCTTGGCTCCACCATTCCGTTGCCTGGCCGCCCTGGGCGCGCACGGCGTCCTCGACGTTGCCGACGGAGCCCTTGTTCAGGACGGCGAGGCCGAACGCTATAACGAAGAATAGTCCGCCAAGTATGTAGGTGAAGCGGACGACCACGCTCGACGATCGCGAACCGAACGCCGCGTTGCCGGCTCCGGAAAAGAGCCCGCCGAGGCCCTCGCCTTCCTGATCCTGGATGACGACCATAAATATGAGCAACAGGCAGACGATCGCGAAGAGAACGAGAAGCACTATGCCGAAAACACCCATCTGATTGACTCCGATTTGTATTGGGTCTGGCTTACGCGACCTATCCGACGCGCCGCGCCGGATTAATTCGGCGCGATGCGCCGGGTAGACGCCGCCTCGCGCGATACTATACCAGATCGAAGCGGCCGCGCAAGGGGCGTCATGACGAAAAGCCGCGGGCGCCAGGCCCGCGGCTTCGCACGTTCACGACCTGAAATTTGCTATCGGGCCGAAGTTCTCGGCCTTGAGCGAGGCGCCCCCGACGAGCGCGCCATCGATGTTCGGCTTGGCCATCAGCTCGGCGGCGTTCTCCGGCTTGACCGAGCCGCCGTACTGGATGCACATGGCCTTGGCTGCGGCCTCGCCGTACAAACCGGCTATCACGCCGCGAATATACGCGTGAACCGCGTCGGCATCGTCGGGCGTGGCCGTCTTGCCGGTGCCGATGGCCCAGACCGGCTCGTAGGCGATGGTTACCGCGGCCAGGTCTTCGGCTCTCACGCCCTTGAGACCCTCGCGGACCTGCGTGCCGACCACGGCCTCGAGCCTTCCGGCCTCGCGCTCCTCGAGCGTCTCTCCGACGCAGAGTATCGGCTCGAGCCCCTCGGCTAGCGCCAGCAGGACCTTCTTGTTAACCAGAGCGTCGCTTTCGCCGTACGAGTGCCTGCGTTCCGAGTGACCGAGTATGACGGCTCGGACCCCGAGGTCCTTGAGCATCCATGGCGAGACCTCGCCGGTATGGGCGCCCTGCGTCTCCGGGCCCATATTCTGGGCTCCGAGCACGATCCGGCTTCCCTTGATGGCCTCCGACACGGCGGATAGAGCCGTGAAGGCCGGCGCTATCATCACGCGTTCGCCGCACGAACCTAGCTCAGCGACGAGCGCCTTGGCCAGGGCCACGGACTCGGCAACGGTCTTATGCATCTTCCAGTTGCCGGCGATATAGTAGTTCCTCACGATAGTACTCCTGATTAGTGCGTAGCCGCGGCTTAGCGGCAGACTTCGATGCCCGGCAGCTTCTTGCCCTCGAGCAGCTCCAATGACGCGCCTCCGCCAGTGGATACGTGGCTCATCCTGTCGGCCAGGCCGAATTTATTGACGGCCGCGACCGAGTCGCCGCCGCCCACGACGGTGACGACCCCGCGCCCGGTGGCGTCGGCGACCATCCTGGCTATCGCCTCGGTGCCGCCGGCGAAAGCGTCGAACTCGAAGACTCCGACGGGGCCATTCCAGACGACGCTCTTGGCCTGGAAGATGGCCTCGCCGTAGGCAACGAGGGTCTTCGGACCGACGTCGAGGCCCATGAGCCCGTCGGGCACGTCGACGCCGTCGACGGCCCTGGGCTCGGCGGCCGCGTCGAAGCGGTCGGCGCAGAGGTGGTCCACGGGCAGCACGATCGCCACGCCGGCCTTTTTCGCGGCGTCCATCACCGCCTTGGCGGTCTCCAGCTGGTCCATCTCGACGAGCGAAGCGCCGACCGAGCGCCCTTGGGCCTTCAGGAAGGTATACGCCATGCCGCCACCGATTATCAGGACAGAGGCGTTCTTGATCAGGCTCTCGAGCACCGCGATCTTGGAGCTAACCTTGGCGCCACCGATGATGGCGACCATCGGCTTGGGCGGGTTCGTAACCATCGGCTCGAGGTATCGGACCTCCTTGTCCATCAGGAAGCCGCCGACGGCGACCGGCACGAACTTGGCGATGGAGGCGGTCGACGCGTGGTCGCGGTGGGCCGTGCCGAAGGCGTCATTGACGAACACCTCGCCGTAGCCAGCCAGCTCCTTGGCCATGGCGTCGCGCTCCGCCGGATCCGAGCTCGTCTCTTCCTTATGGAAGCGCGTATTCTCGAGCATGATCAGCGTGCCGTCGGGCTGGGACTCGACGAAAGCCTTCTTGCCGTAGCATCCGTCCTCGCCGGCGAATACGACCGGGCGTCCGAGCTTGGCGGCGAGATAGTCTGCCACCGGCCTCATGCGGTGCTTACCCGCTATATAGGCCGCCTCGTCCCAGGCCTTGCCCGCCTGCTCTGCCTTCTCCTTAGCCTTTTTGGAATCCTTCTTGGGATCCCCGAGGTGGCTCATCAGCGTAACGCTCCTGGCCCCCTGGGCCAGGATATACTCTATCGACGGTATCGCCGCTAGGATGCGCGTGTCGTCCTGCACGACGCCGTCCTTCATCGGCACGTTGAAGTCAACGCGCATCACGACGCGCTTGCCGGACAGGCTCGTATCCTTGATGGTCCTGATCATCATCTTCCTCCGTAGTCGGCGTGAAAAAAAGGCCCGCCTGCCAGGCGGGCCGTAGGTAGGCTACAGCTACTTCTTGAGGCCGGCCATGTGGCGGAGCATGTCCACCACGCGGTTCGAATAGCCCCATTCGTTGTCGTACCAGGAGACGATCTTGAAGAAGCGCTTCTCGCCGGGCAGGTTGTTCTGCTTCGTGGCCAGGCTGTCGTAGATCGACGAGCGCTGGTCGTGGATGAAGTCCGAGGAGACGAGCTCCTCCTCGCCATAGCCAAGGATGCCCTTGAGGTAGGTCTCGCTGGCCTTCTTGAGCAGGGCGTCGATCTCTTCGATCGAGGTATCCTTCTCGCTGCGGAAGGTCAGGTCGACGACGGACACGTCCGGGGTGGGTACGCGGAAGGACATGCCGGTCAGCTTGCCCTTGGTGCTCGGAAGCACCTCTCCGACTGCCTTGGCGGCACCGGTCGTGGACGGGATGATATTGATGGCGGCGGCTCGACCGCCGCGCCAGTCCTTCTTGGACACACCGTCGACGGTTTTCTGGGTGGCGGTGTAGCTATGGATGGTCGTCATCAGGCCGGTCTCGATGCCAATGCCTTCCTTAAGCAGTACATGGACGACCGGTGCGAGGCAGTTCGTCGTGCAGGACGCGTTCGAGATGACGTGATGCTTGGAGGCGTCGTAATCGTTCTCGTTGACGCCGACGACGAAGGTCTTGATCTTCTTGGATTCGTCCTTGCTCTTGGCCGGAGCGCTGATAATGACCTTCTTGGCTCCCGCCTCGAGGTGATCGTACGCCTTCTCGTTCGAGAAGATGCCGGTGGACTCGATGACGTACTCGACGCCCAGCTTGGCCCAGGGCAGGTTCTTGAGCTCCTTCTCGGCCATGACGCACTTGACCTCGTGGCCGTTGACCACGAGCACGTCGTCCTCCTCGAGCGACGGGTCGCTTTTCTTGGAGGAGATCTTGGCGTTCATGCGGCCGTGAACTGAATCGTACTTGAGCTGGTAGGCGAAGTACTTGGCGTCCGTGGCGACGTCCACTACGGCCACCACGTCGATCTTGTCCTTGCCGAGCAGTCCCTGGTCGACGATAGACTGGAAGACCAGCCGCCCGATCCGGCCGAAACCGTTGATTGCAACCTTCATTGAGGCCTCCTATGCAAAAGATGAATCGATAAAACAGTATCTTATTTTCTCGAATGATATCGATAAGTAGAATCGTTCGTCAATGCGTGGATAAATATACGCAATCATGCGTTCCCTATGCAATTATTTATCTTTAAAAAACGCGTTCCGGTTCCGATATATAGAATGTCGGGCGCCGTCGCGGCCCCCCTCCCAATTCGTCGCGGCGGAGGCAGACAGCCTGTCAGGGCGGGCCGGTCTTCGGGACCGGCCTTTTTTATATCCAGCTTGACCTACCGGCGAGCTTTCGCGTAGGCTTTCGGCGATATGGCATCCGGGAAGTCCGTCAGCAAAGTATTGAAGATATTGATCGTCTCCGCCGTCGTCGTCGCCATAGCGCTCGGCGTCGCGTTCGGGGTCGCTATAGCGTCGGTACGCAATATCATGTCGGTCGAGAATTTCTCCACCTTCGACCCGCCCCTGCCATCCAGGCTACTCGCTAGCGACGGGCGGCTCATTACCGAGTTCGCCTCGAGCGAGAAGCGAGAGCTCGTCTCGATCAAGGATATGCCGCAGCACCTGATCGACGCCCTCGTGACCCGCGAGGATCAGTCGTTCTGGACCCACCCCGGCTTTACGCTCAAGGGCTACTTCAGGGCCTTCGTAGGCATCGTGACCGGACGGAATATGGGCGGCGGCTCCACGCTGACCCTGCAGCTCGCCGGCACCCTGTACGCCGATCGTCGGGATATAAGCTTCAGGCGCAAATTCGTCGAGCTGTGGTGGGCCCTCCAGCTCGAGCGGCGCTTCTCGAAGCAGGAAATCCTCGAGATGTACATGAACCGCATGATCATGGGGCCGGGAGTCTACGGCGTCGAGGCGGCCAGCAAGTACTTCTTCGGGCATTCCGCCAAGGATGTCAGCATCGCCGAGTCGGCCATCCTCGTGATCCAGCTGTCGAGCCCTACCCGTTACAATCCACTGAGGAACCCCAACGTCGCGAGGGATCGCTCGCGCGAGGTGCTCAACCAGATGATAGAGCTCGGCTACGTGACGAAGGACGCCGCAGACGAGTCCTTCGCGCTGTACTGGGACAACTACGACTATACCCGCGTCGCCTCGGGCGCGTTCTACGCCCGCGACGATAAGGCCCCCTGGTTCAGCGAGTACGTCCGACGCGACCTCGAGAAGATGCTGTACGGCTCGATCGACCTCTACAAGGACGGACTAACCATCCACACGACGCTCGACCTCGACTATCAGGCGGTGGCCGACAAGTACATGAGCCGCTATATAGCCCAGGTCAACCGCGACTACGCCTCGACCAGCTCGCGCCGCCTCAAGGAAGCCGAGCGGATCTATGCGCCGATGGCCGAGCTGCTCGGCCTCGCCTTCAACCTCGAGGGGATGTTCTTCGAGGAGACCAAGGTCCGAGGCAAGGCCATGGAATACTACCGGAAGAGCGTCAACCCCACCGTGGACGCGATGGCGCTCATGTTCGGCCTCGAGCCGCTCAAACTGGCGACCAACGCCAGCTACGGAGCCGCCAAGACCGAGATGGAGAAGAATACCGTCGAGGGCGCGCTCATCACCATCGACAACGCGACCGGGCATATCAAGGCGATAGTCGGCGGCTCAAAGTTCGAGCAGTCCAACCAGCTGATACGCGCGACCCAGGCCCAGCTGATGCCCGGCTCCTGCTTCAAGCCTCTCTATTACTCCGCCGCGATCGACTCGAGGCGCTTCACGCCCGGCACCTTGATCTACGACGCGCCGGTAGTCTTCTATAACGAGGACGGTACGCCGTACATCCCGCTCAACTACAAGGGCGAGTGGCAGGGCCAGGTGCTTACCTGGAACGCGCTGGCCAAGTCCATGAACGTGCCGGCCGTCAAGGTGCTCGACGGCATCGGCTTCGATGCGGCCATAAACCGCGCGGCCGCCCTGCTCGATATTACCGACCCGGAGCAGGTTCGTACCACCTTCCCGCGGGTCTATCCGTTGGCCCTCGGTATTAGCGCCGTAACGCCGCTACGCATGGCCAGGGCCTTCGCAGTATTCGCCAATCAGGGCCGCGAGGTCACGCCGATTGCCATACGGTCGATCGAGGACAGGGACGGACGGCCCCTCCTCGACCCTGAGAAGGATCTGCGCGCGGAGCAAAAGAAGAAGGGCTCCGGCATACAGGTCGTCTCCCCGCAGAACGCCTACGTGATGACCGACATGCTACAGCGCGTCGTGAAGGTCGGTACCCTGGCCTGGCCGACCTCGTCCGGAGCCAAGTTCACCTATCGCGACGCCGACGGCAAGCGCTATACCATACCCGCAGCAGGCAAGACCGGCACGACCCAGAACTGGGCGGACGCCTGGACGGTGGGCTTCACGCCGTACATGACGACGGCGATCTGGTTCGGCTTCGACAGGCCGGGCAACTCGCTCGGCGTCAGCCAGTCCGGCGCCGCCATCGCGGGCATAGCCTGGGCCGACTACATGGCCGAGATACACCGGGGGCTGCCGGCCAAGGATTTTATCCGCCCCCAGAGCGGCCTCATCGACGTCACCGTCTGCTCCGTCTCCGGCCTCTTGCCGACTGAATATTGCGACGAGGGCACCCTGACGCTCACCTACTACGAGGGCACTCAGCCCAAGAGCTACTGCGACCTGCACGAGTTCAAATCCGAGCAGGCCGAGACGACCATCCGGACGCTATCGTCCCAGCAAGCCGTCGTGGGCGGCGGCAGGGTCGATTCGAGCCTCGACTTCGACCCGAGTTCCCTGGATTCGCTGCTACGCTCCCTCGAGGCCGACATCGAGCGCTACAGGGTCGAAGACGGGGCCGGTTCCGCGACCGTTCCCGAACCGGCCGATCCGCCTGGACGATTCGATCCGTTCGACCCCTTCGCCGGGGCCTCCGTACCGGGAACCGAGCGCAGCCCCTCGGCCGAGTCGCCGACCGCCGAGGATAGCGCCCGAATCCTTGATTAGCCACCCGATCGGCGATACCATTAAGCTCAAGTACGACGCCGGAGGTACGCGTGCAGATCGAGGTCGCTTCCATCCGAATACGCAAGCGAATACGTAAGGACCTTCGCGATATCGACCAGCTGGCGGCCAGCATGGATCGCTTCGGGCAATTGCATCCCATTACCGTTACCCGGCGGAACGTGCTCATAGCCGGCAGGCGAAGGCTCGAGGCCGCCAGGCGTCTGGGCTGGTCGACCATCGAGGCTACCGTCGTCGGCAAGAGCGACGCCGCGCAGCGCCTGGAGCTCGAGATCGAGGAGAACATCCAGCGCTTCCCCCTCGACAGGGACGAGATCGAGCAGGCGCTGCTCAGGCTCGAGCGCCTGCGCAACCCCGGTTTCCTCAGGCGCGCCTGGTACGCCATCCTGTCCTTCTTCCGAAGGCTATTTGGGATAGACGACCGATGAGCTCCGAGACCGTCAGGCGAAGGGAGGTCACATGATACAATCGCTTCCGATCGCCATAGTCGCAGTCCTCGGCGTCACCTTGGTATGCCCCGCGCCGCTAGGCGCCCAAGAACGCCAAGCCGTGGTCAGGGTCTCGCCGTTCACGGCCGTAGGAGTCGGCTCCAGCGAGGCCGCGATGCTCGAGCGCCTCGTCGTCTCCTACATCGTCGAGACGCGTTCGTTCAGGGTCGTCGACGCCCAGGGGCAAGACAGGGCCCTCGTCGAGACCGAGGCGGCCCTGAGCCGCGGGGAGACGACCGCCGTCGCCCTGCCCCTGACGGCGGACTTCATCGTCAACGGCTCTATCGGCAGAATCGGCGAGCTGTTCGTGCTCAGCCTGGAGGTCACGAGGGTATCGGACGGCATCATGCTATCGGTAGCGGATACCGCCGAATCCATCAGCGACATCGTGCTACGCGCTCGCGCTTCCACGAGGCGGCTATTCGGCCTCGAACCGACGGGCGGCCTACCAACGGCCGCCAGCCCCGCGACCTTCCAGGCTTCGGCCGACCTAGCGGCATCCGCCACGCAGACACAGGCCATCGACACGGTCGAGCCCGAGGCGAGCGCCATGTTCGTCGACCGGCCGAGCGTCTCGGACATCAGCGGCACCTGGAGGGGCGACAAGGGCCTCGAAACGGTACGTATCTTCCCGAATGGCGCTGGCCTGGCCGTACTGAGCGGAGGCGGCACCCTAAAACTGCGCGTGACGATACGCGGAGGAGAGGTCGTCATCGCCCAGGACCAAGCCAATGACGCCGCGCTGTACAAGGCCTCCTCGGTCAGCTTCGCGATGGCCAAGGCTATCGCCGAGCGCGCCAGGCCCATGCGATGGGTCTTCCGCCTCGACGCGACCCGAGACCTCCTGTCCGGCATGAAGGAATCGGTAGCCGTCAGCTACTCCGGCGACGAGCTACTTATCGACAACGATTACGTCCGGGAGGCTTCCTGGACCAGGATCTCGCGCTGACCGGCGCGCCCCTGCGCCGATCGAGCCGATCGAGCCGATCGAGCGGCCCTCAGCGCCAGGCCGGCCAACAGGACGACCATGCCGGCCATCGCGGCGATATCCTTGATCCGCGCCTCCGCGAGCGCCGAGGCGCCTGTATACTCGAGTAGTCTGCCGGCTTCAGCCGGTACTGCCGGCTCGGGTTCGAGCGATAAGCGAACGGCTACCTCGTCAGCCGCCAGGTAGCCAATCGACCTGGCCTCGAGCGCGGTAGGCTCGGAGGCGTTACGCAGGCCTTCGAGCTCGGCTGCGTAGCGCTCGTTGCGCCTGGCCAGATCGTCTATATTACGGCGCATCGTCGCGGCCGTATCGAAGGCCCGCTTGGTCACGATGACGCCGCTCGGACCCCATACGACGGCCATGGCGCAGTAGGACGCGACGGCTATCCAACAGGCAAGTATCACTATTCGTTTCATCACTCTATTTACGGAACGAGCGCCTTCTTTCTTTACCAGCGTCATCCGGAATTCCGATACGGTTGACAATAGGAAGAAGCGCGATTAGAGTAATTTCAGTCGTATGCTCTATGTATTTATCCGGTTTCTGCCGATATTTGGATGAGATCAATCCAGTCGATGGAGTGCGCGCGCCATGCAGAATAAGACCCAGCAAGGGAAGCCAGATCCCATTCCTACCCCCGAGCACGATCTTGAACGATACGGCGTCTGGGTCAAGGCGGAGCCGAAAGACCTGACCGACGACACGCTCGTTGCCGATGGATCGGTAGCCTCGACTTCGGCCGAAGGCTCGGATGCGGTCCTGCTCGCCGAGGAAGAGGAACTGCTCGATTCGTTCGACCTACCGAATCTGGATACGGCCGTCGAGACCCCGGCCGAGACACCTCTCGAAGGTGAGGCCGAGAGCATCGACTTCGACGATTTCGAATCCCTCGCCCCGCTCGACGACGAGGACGGCATCTCCGAGGCGGACGTCCCCGATACGGGCGACGAGCTCGACGACGGGGTCGTGGAGAGCACGGTCATAGACATGTCCCTTGACGATCTCGATTTCGACGAGGTAAAGACGGAGGCGCCAGCGGCGGAACCTCCGGCCGAGCGACGATCGGCCTCGGTCGATGCATTCGAGACCACTGAGATCAGTATCGAGGACTTCGGCCTCGATGACGACGGCCCGACCGGGCCCGCGCTCGACGACCTAGAGCGCTTCGCGGCCAGCCCAGCTTCGGCCAGCCCAGCTGTAGCCGATCCGGCCGAAGCTGACGAGGAGTTCGAATCCCTCGATATCGACCTTCAGTTCGACGACACCATCCCATCGGCGGAATCGGAGGAGGCGACCGATACCTTCTCCTCCGAAGACGACATCCTGGGCTCGAGCTCGGAATTCGAATCGATAGATCTCGATTCCATAGGCCTCGACGAACCCAAGCCCAAGCCCGCTCCCGTAGCCGTTCGCGAGGCACCGATCGCGAGCGAGCCGACCGACGATTCCGAGGGCATATCGCTCGACTCCTTCATAGATTCCGACGACGACGCGAGCATCGGGATCATCCCCGACCTCGAGATAGAGAGCGTATCCATCGGTTCCGGCGAATCTGGCTTCGACGACATCCAGGCCGTATCGGACGACCTCGCCTCCTCGGCTCCGTCCTCCGACCTGCTCAGGCAGATCGCTAGCGAACTGTCATCGATTAAGCAGGAGCTCGTGAGCCTTCGCGACCAGCTGAGCAGCATCAAAGCGGCTGGAGCCTCCGTCGGTGAAGCGGCCTCCGCGGAAGGCGTCGAGGATGAGCTAGCCGATGCATCCGGTGGCTTCTTCGACGACGAGGATGACGACACGATAGCCTTGACCGGCGACGAGCTTGACAACATCCTCAATACGGCCGACTTCACCGAGGAGACCGTTTCGGAGGAACCCGAGGATGAGGCTCCCGAACTGTCGATACCCGACGACGTCGAGCTATTGCCTGAGGACGGCGTCTACGCCGAGGCCTCGGAGCCCGGGATCGAAACCATCGAGCTAGCGGAGGAAGCTACGAGCTTCGCGGACGCTGACCTTTCGGGCGAGGGGATCGAAGCCGTCGAGCCCATCGATGGAGTTACGCCGATCATCCCCGGGCCCGAGGACACGAGCTTCCTGGACGACGATACCGAGGCTCGGGATTTCCAGGAGCTCGAGGGCATGCCCATAGAGGACGTTCCTCTCGTCGAACCGAGCGAGACTGATCTCGATATCGACCTCGCTCCCGCCTTCGAAGGGGACGACGAGGACCTGCCGGTCATAGAGGCCGCCGACGATGAATCGGAGCTGGTACTCGACATAGACGCTGGAGACGAACCTGTCGTCTCGACGGTGGACTCGTTCGACGAACCCATCGACGAGGTAGAGGACGCAATGGACCTCGAGGAGGTCATCGAGCCTGAAGAGCTAGGCGGGCTCGAGCTCCATGCCGAGAAGTCGACCGAGCCGGTCGAGGAGCTGCTACCAAGCGATGACGTCCTCGAGGAACTCACGCTCGATGATTTCGGCGACGATTCCGTCGATGAGCTCGTCGTGGAGGCTCCGCTCGAAACGCCCCAGGCATCCGACCTGTCCTACCATCCGGATGAAATAGCCACGAGTCTCGACGATTCCCTATTCGTAGGCCTGGAACAGGATGAGGTAGCCGAGGAGCTCGAGCTAATCGATGACGATACGCTCGCCGACGAAGCCGAGAGTGCAGTCGAGGAGATCGTCGCGGATGAGCCGCTCGCCGACGAAGCCGATAGTGCAGTCGAGGAGATCGTCGGGGATGAGCCGCTCGCCAGGTTCGAGCCCGAGCTAGCCGTCGATGAAGCGCCTGTCACCAAGGCTCCGCCGCGCGCCGAGGCGGCTCCCACAACGCACTCCAGAGCTGAAGCGGAAGCCACGGCCGATTCGACGCCCGACAAGCTGAAGCGCGACGTTAAGTCGGTGCTGGTCTATCTTGACCAGCTACTCGCCTCGTTGCCGGAAGAGAAAATCGAGGAGTTCGCCTCGAGCGAGTATTACGATACGTACAAACGGCTATTCGACGATCTGGGGTTGCTGTGATGGGACTTTTAGAGAAGGCGGCGAGCCGTTCAGACGCGCTCGCCGCTAGGAATGATGGCCTTCTGGCCATAAGCCAAAAAAAAAAGTCTCCGCGGTATATCACGAGTCTATCGATAGGCTCCTCGGGGGCATAGATAACCGTCATCTAGGTCTCCGGCTAGCGATCGAGGCCTTAGCCGCCGCGGGCTATCCTTGGGTCGGTTATTACTCGAAGCGGGTCGAGTCTGTAGTCCGCTTCGCCGCGTACGGCGCCGATCTACCCGACTCCATGTCCGCAGAATCGCTACCCTCCCTCAAAGTAGGTGGCGAGCCCGTCGAGACGCTACGCCTTGAGGGCGACCAGTTCATTATAACGCCCTCCTCGACATCTCTATCCGACTCGGTACAAAATACCCTCAGGCGCATAGGACGGACGTCGCCCGCCGCTACGTTCAGGATAGCCATGCATCAGGTCGAGCCCGCGTCAGCCGAGGAGCTCATCAGGATAGGGAGTGCCAAACAGTTCTCCTTCGTGTCGCTGGCCATGCTGAGGACCCTGGAGCTATCAAGCGCCGCCGTTCGGCGCTGCCCCCTATCGTCGCCTTCTAGCCTGAATGAAGAGCTGATGGCCTGCGTATCGTCGATACTCGGTACGAGCGGGCGAGCCTTCGGCCTGGCGGACGGCTCGTGCCTAATGGCCTTTTATACGCATAACGCCGGTGACGCCGAGCTGGTCGCGGCCCAGGTCGCTCGTACGCTGAGGCGCGCGCTGGCCGTAGAGCCTTCTTGGCCGTTGGCTACCGGACCATATACATCGTTGAAGCTATCTGGCCCCGATGCCGAAGCCAAGATCCGCTCCTTCATCGATGGGCTGTGAGGCGCGTATCGGGAGCCCGACGTTCCCTGAGCCCGATCCAACCTCGTTCCACTCCCGATACGCCCCGGAGCGGGAGGCCGCCAGGCACGTTCGCGCCTGTATCGGCTCGAAACGCCCGGCCATCGTCTACATCATTGGCGGCGGCATGGGCTATATCCACGAGGCCGTATCGGAACTCCTCCCTAGGGCGCGATTAGTCTCGCTTCAGCCCTGCGACCTCTTCCATGCACATGAGCTCGGCAAGCCCGCCATTACCTGGCGCCCAGGCGTGGCAGAGCCGCTCGAATCCGTCCTGGCCCGATCCTTGGCGGACGGCCGCATGGCTGGCGGCGTGTCGGTCATCGAGTGGACGCCGGTGACCAGGCGCTTCACCGCGCAGAGCGAGCGCATCAGGCTCGCCCTGCGTGACGCGCTCGAGTCAGCCAGCTCCGACGCCGCGACGAGCGCGTACTGGTCAGCCGGATGGCTACGCAATGCGGCCCGTTTCGCCGCCGCCGCCCGGAGACAGGTCCGTATACGCAACGGCGACGGCCCTATCGTCATCGCCTGCGCCGGCCCGAGCCTTATGCGGTTCCTTCCCGAGCTTAGCCGTCGCCGCGACGATATTGCCTTGTGGGCCCTTGCCTCGGCCGTTCCGGCGCTCGTCGCCGCCGGCCTGACGCCCGACCTAGCCGTAGCCACCGATCCCGGTTTCTGGAACGCCCTGCACCTTCGGACCATCACGGAACTCGGAATCCCGATCGCGCTGTCCCCGAGCGCCTTCGCCACCGAGGACGCCCTCTATCGATGCCCTATCCTAGCGCTCGATACTGGCTTACCGTTCGAGCGTGCGGCCGTCGAGGCTGCAGGTTTCGAAGACCATCGCTGTTCGGCGTCCGGTAGCGCCGCCGGCACCGCCTTATCGCTCGCGCTCGCATGTACCGGAGGTCCGGTAACCCTCGCCGGCTACGACCTGGCCGCCTTCGGGCATGAGGACCATTGCAGGCCCTACCCCTTCGACTCGCTCGACCTAGCGCTGGCTTCAAGAACGAGGCCCGTAACGTCGGCCGGCGCTTCCAGGACGTTCGACGGCTATCAGGCGGCCGTAGGCGCTTGGCGCCTCTCTCGCGCATTCTCCGCCTACGCCTTGTCGATTCGGCCGCCGCTAGGCGATAGCGCCAGGGCGTTCAGGCTCTCCGACTCCCCCGTGCCGACTCCGGTGCCTCGCATTGCCAGGCTCGACGACCTTCCGCCGACGAGGGGTGAGCCGCCCGTTGTTACACCGCTCGACGATGGCTCGCGCGACTCGAGTCTGGACTCGGCGGCCATTCGGCGTGAAGGCTACCTCGACCGCGTATCGTCGTCGCTCGAAGCCTCGCTCGCAGGCGCAACCGAGGCTCTGGCCTCGTCGGTTCCGATGCCGTTCGATGCCATGACGGTATACAGGGCCCTCGCTCCCGAGGCCACCGCGCCCCTCGTCGCCTCGATGGCCAGGGGCGAGGCGACAGAACGCGAACTCCTCGCCGTCCACTCGGCGGCCGAGCAAGCCCTCTTTTCGATGCGCGGAGGCTGCGATGGCTGAGGCTAACCTGGCTCACGAGCCGCTCGACGCGCAGCTCTTCGAGCGCAATATGCTGGCCGTGGCCTCGTGCCACGGGCCAGTCTGCGCTGACAGGATACGCTCGGCGCGATCTGATCCGCGCGTTGGCGTCCAAACCTCCCGTTCGGGGCATCCGGTACCCTTCGTCGGCTTAGGCTCCCGCCAAGCCCTTATGCATTCCAGGTTCGACCCGGTGCGAGAGGCCGGGCGACTCGCCTCGAGCTACAGCAAGGCGGCGTTCTATGTCTTCCTCGGGCTCGGGGCAGGCTATGAGGCCGCCGCCATGCTCGAGGCCGACCTCGTGACCAGGGGTCTGATCGTCGAATACGGGGCCACCACGTTACGCGCCGTGCTTGAACGCGTCGACCTAACCCATGTGCTCGGCGATCGAAGGCTCAGGCTCCTCGTCGATCCGGAGGAGGCCGAACTGAACGAGGTTATCGCCGGGTGTTACGTGCCAGCGGTGACCGGCGACATCGTCTCGGTTCCCCTGCGCGGCAGGATAGACGCGTCGCCCGAGCCGTTCCATAGGGCCGCCGATGCCATACGCCGATCCATAGACGCCATATCAGACGACTACTCGGTTCAATCGTTCTTCGGCAAGCGCTGGTTCTCGAATATCGTCCGTAACCTCGAGCTGTCCAACGCGCCGACGCCGCCTGTCGGGCCCATACGCTCGGCCTATATTACTGCGGCCGGCCCGTCTCTCGAACGATACGCCGAGGAGATCCGCCTTAGGCCCAAGGACGCGTTTCTGATCGCCACCGACACGAGCCTGCGCGCCTTGCTCGGTCGGGGCATTCGGCCCGACGCGGTGATAAGCATCGATTGCCAGCAGATCAGCTATTACCATTTCTCGCTCGGCCTGCCGCCGGATGTGCCGCTCTTCCTCGACCTGGCCTCGCCGCCCACCCTGTCGCGCCTGGCCGTTCGGCCGTATTTTTTCTCCTCCGGTCACCCATTGTCACGATACATAGCCTCTCGCTACCGCGCCTTCCCCGTACTCGACACCTCGGGCGGCAACGTGACTCACGCTGCCGTATCGCTCGCCGAGTACCTCGGGGCGTCGACCGTCAGGATCTTCGGGGCTGACTTCTCCTATCCCTTCGGTAAGAGCTACGCGCGAGGCACCTACATCTATCCGTATTTCGACGTGCGGCAGTCGAGGCTACGGCCGTCCGAGTCGCTCTTCGCCGAGTTTCTGTACCGCAACCAGAGCATCTCGAGGGAGGACGACGATGACGGCGCTTTCCGCTACGTTACGAAGCCCCTGGTCATGTACAAGGAGAGGCTGGAACGTCTAGCGGCCGTCGCCTCGTGCAGGATAGAGCGGGAGCGCGGTTTCGGGGTGCGCGCCGAGACCTTGCGCAACGTACCGCCTCGCGGCCGGGACTCGGGCAGGGTTTTCGCCGCGGGTCGACCGTACCAGAGGCCGCTCGAATTCCTGTCAGCGTACCACGCGGATATCGTCGCTCTTCCAGCGCCATACCGTCACGCCGCAGCCTACCTCGACGGGCTGTCTCCGCACGAGAAAGACGTATGGACGACGATGCTGCCGGCTGCGGCCGTATTCGGGCGCCTTTCCGGCGAGACCCAGGCGAGGCCCGACGAGCTCTTGACCGACACCCGGGATTGGTGTGCCGGCATTGTGCTGAATGAGCTACGTCGCTCGCGCGACGGGGCTTGAGCTGGATGGACGCTTAACGACTCGCAGAGCGACCCGCGTAGTCGCTCGCGACGCGGCCGAAGCGCCCGGCTGACAGCCCCCAAGCCCGGCGCAGGTACGCGTCTAGTTCCTCGCCGCAGGCGCGGATAGATGCGAGCACGACCGCCTCCTCGCTGGTGAGCCGCTCGGCGCGATCCGGATAGGCCGCTGCGAGGCGCGACGTTATGGCCATGAAGTACGACGGGGCGGCCCGAAGACTCTGCTGGGTCAAGTAAGCCTGCAGCTCGTTGGCGCAGAGGTACTCATCGCGCACGTCGTAGGATCGCCAAGCCAGGTGAGTCTTCCAGAAGAACCGCGCCTCCGGCCCGAGCCCGTTCCAGAGCCTCGTCGCCAGCGCCCGGTACTCTGGATCCTGGAAGAACAGCGCGTGCGACGCCTCGTGGTCGATGAAGCGGCGTCTGAGCTCGTCCGATGACTCGCGGGCTATGGAGATGACCGCGCCCTCGCCTTCCTCGGGACGGCCGTCGTCGCCGAGCCGCAGGATTCCATGCTCGAGTAGCAGGGCGCGGAAGCGTTCCTCCTCCGCGTTCAGGCGAAAGCCGGTATCGGCGGCCAGGGCGTAGAACCTCGCTAGCGTGAAGGTCGGATAGTCGTGGGCGTTCCAGCCATGGAGACCGGCTATCTCGTCGTCGGCGGCCAGGCGTCCCCTGAAGCCCGGCTTCTCGGCGAAGAAGGCTAGGCGCTTCAGGTATCGATCCTGCGTATCGTAATCGGCGAAATCGAGCACGAGGGTGCGAGGCAGTACGTCCCAGCGGTAGATCGAGTAATCGCCGGCCGGGGCGGGCATGGACAGAATGGCGTGCAAATCGGACAACGGGGCGCCACTGCCCGCCTCGGTCTGGACCGAGGCTATCGTCGAGCCTGACGCGACGACGACGGCCGCCGCCACTCCGAAGCCGGCCGTAGGTACGGCCAGCAGGTCGCCGCCGCGTACCGTCGCGGTATAGGCGACTCGCTCCCGTCCGTCCGGCCCGATAACCATCAGGCTGACGGCGCCGTCGCCGGCGAGGCTCGCTACCAGCGAGGAACGATCACCTTGGGCAAGGGGGAACCGAACGAAATATCGTCCCGGTTCCGCGCCTGCGACGACGCCATGACCCATCGTCACACGCGCGCCCGAGCGCGCGTAGCCTTCGAATACAGGAAGGACCGCGAAGCCCAGGACCTCGGCGCCGCCATCGAGCGCCGAGACTTCGATGGAAGAGAATTCCATGCCGGGCGAAAGACGCAGGCGAAGTTCGCTCTCGTCGGCACGGGCTAGCGCGGCCTCGACGGACGCGAGCGGCTCGGGATCCCGGCCTCGGGGCAGGAGCCGCACGCGAACCGCGCCGGAACCGCGTACGAAGACGGCTAGATCCTCGATAGCCCCGGCCCTATACCCCGATTCCGGCCGATAGATGGCCGTCGCTCCCGCCGGGACGCTCGAGCCGCCGTCCGCTTCGCTCGCGACGCGCGACGCCCCGCCGTCCGAGTCGAAGAAGCTCAGTCCATCGACGTAACCGGCGGCGCAGGAGCAGGGTATGACAGCCGCGGCCGCAGCGAGACCGATTACGAGGCGGGTTCCGCGGAGGAGCCTACTCAAGGGCTAACACGTCACGCGTGATGAGCTGCGCAATCTGGTAGCGCTTCTGCGGATAGACCGAATCGTCGGTACGGAGCAGATTCGACCATCGCCCGGAAAAGTCCTCCGGCAACACGGGCAGCTCAGCCAGGGAATCGGCCATCTGCCTGTCCGACGGCTCGAAGCGCCGGTTGATGGCGAAGAGGGCAGACACGCAGGCGCGCATGAAGCCTGCCAGAGATATAAAATAGAAGTAGCGGTCGTCCTTCATGGCGGCCCCACCCAGGTCGCTCAGGCAATGCTCCATCTTGGACTGCTGAGCCTCGCGGATCCTGAGCCAGAATGCATCCGGGCAATTCTTCAGCGCCGCCAGTACGCGCTCGAGGCGGTCGGTCCGCTTGAACAGGATCTTGCCGTTGACGACGCGGTATATGACGTAGGTGCCGACGGTGCCGAAGGCCCAGCGGGCGTCGTAGCCGTTACGCACGAAATCCTCGAGTATCTTGACCTTCTTGAACTCGATGCGTATCGGCAGGCCATCGAGGAAGAAGCGATCCTTCTCCACCACCGCGGACGACTCGAAGGCTCCCGGGTTGTCGTACATGGCTTGGCGCTCGTCGCTCGACGGTATTTCGCCGTCGTAATACACGTCGAAGACGAGGGCGAAGTACGGGTCGATCGCGTCGGTCTCCGACGGGTTCATCGAGAGGACGCTGTCAACGCTCGGCCAGGAGGCCAGAACCGCGGTGATCCTCTCGGTCAGGAACTCTATCTTTCTAAGCATGGCCGAACTTTCCTTTACAGGAGGATAGACCGAGTATACTATGCCTTCATGCCTTTGGGAACAATAGAAACCGTCGCTTCCATAGCGCTCGCGATGATACCGCCAGGCAACGTGGCCAAGGAGCTATGCGGCGTTCGCAGGGCGTTCTGGACCGAGCTCGGCGCGGCCAGCGCCCGGGCGTTTTTCGACTATCCGGTGCTATCGTGGCTGGCCAGGCCGGTCGACGGCGCGGCTCTCGCCGCGGCGGCCGCGAGGAGCCGCCTGCCGTTCGAGCTGGTCGGACTCGAACGATTCGGGGACGACGTCTTCATACGTATTCCGGAGAAATACGCGGCCGAGGCCCGCGGGCTGGCGTCCGCTTTCTCCGAGGCGGGCGCCGATACGGAGTACCGCCCCGGGCCGTTCCAGGCCGGGCACGGTTCCTATTGCGCGACCCTTGCTGGCGTCGGCGAGCGTGCCGCGCCCATCGTCGAGCTGATGCCTGTCGTCGCCATCCGAGCCAAGACCTACCTGCTCGCCCAGATCGAGTTGACCTGGGCGCCGGACGAAAGCCGATCGTCGTCCTGGGCCACCCTATCGTCGGCCCGCGTCAACGCGAAACCGTCCTAGCCGGTAACCACGGACGCTCTCGCGCCTTTTCAGAGTCGTCGGGCGCGTGCTATAGTCTGCCCCGCCGTAACAACCGCGATACACTCGGAGGACCGATGCGTTCCCTTCACACGATTGCATTCTCGGCCGCCATGGCCGTAGCCGCCCTGGTCGCGACCAACGCCGCCGCAGCCCAGGAGGCCGCTCCTCAGACGCCTATGGCCTCTGCCGTATTCGGCGCTTTCGAGCGAGGCGATGGCATCCTGGCGCTATCCCTCGGCACGTCGGTACCCCTCGGCTTCTTTAATCCGACCGAGTCCGCGTTCGAGAGTCCGAATTCAGCCGCCGGTTTTTCGTTCTCCCTGTCGTATACCGGCTTTCTGAGCGAACGCTGGGGCCTCGCCGGGGATCTGTCCGGCGACTTCATACGTACGGTCAACGACGACCAGCTGTTCATAGCGCCGCTGGCGCTACGGGCCGTGATGGCCTTTCCCATCGGCGCCTTCGTCATAGCGCCGAGCGCCGGCCTCGGCGTCGCCATCAGCTCGCTCGGCAACTATAAGCACGTCGACCCGCTGTTCAAGGCGGGCGGCACCTTCCTCTGGAAAGCGTCGAGTGATATGAGCTATGGCCTCAACCTGTATGCGAACATCATACCGCAGATCATGACCGAGTATCCCGAGAACACGCGCGTCGGCTTCTTTCTGGACGCGACGCTGTCGGTCGCCTATCACCTATAAGCGGAGGATCGAAGAATGAATGTACGTCGCCATGCGCTAAACACGCTATCGATCCTCGCAGTCGTCGCCGCGGCCGTCGCCCTGACCTCCTGCGCCGAGGACCCCGCGGGCATTTTCTCCCGGGTGGTCAACGAGAAGCCCATCTCGAACAACATGACCAAGGCCCTCCAGTATTCGAGCCCCTCCTTCGTCGCACGGCTTGGCGATAGCTACTACGCCGGCGTTGGCGTGTTTTGGGCCAAGGCCGATGGCCAGGCCAACTGGACGAACGAGGTTACCCTGCCGGCCGCCTTCGGTAGCGCGACCGTGCTCGCGGGTAGCGGCACGGTCGTCGGCGGAACGATGTACGTGCTGTTCACAGACTCGCTGACAGGCAACGGCCTCGGCGTCTGGTCGACCGCGAACGGTACCGATTGGACCAAGGTAGCAGGACTGCCCACCGATCGGTATATCCGCTCGATCATGGCCGCGAACGGCACCCTGTTCGCGATCGCTGCGAACGGCAGGAGCACGAGCGATGCCGCCGCCTACTCGATCTACTACCTAGATGGCGGCTCCTTCGTAGCCAGCTCCATCGCCGATAGCGCGGCGATAGGCCTGCCGTCCTCGGTCGCTTACGTCAGCGGCTCCTATTGGTTCGCCGCCGGCGCGGCCCTCGTGTCCGGCGCGTCCGCCGGCGCGCTGTCCGTAGCAGCGACCGAGCCGCCTTCCGGGGACTCATCGTATTCCGGCGTCTGCGCCTACGATAGCGGCGTCATCGTCTCGACGAGGACCGGCTACCTGCACTACTACGACGGCGCCGCCTGGACGAGCGCCGGTCCATTCGTCAACGCTAAGGACAAGGTCTTCTCGCTGTCCGAGCCTACCTACGTCGCCTCGGACAAGGTCCTGCTCGTCGGCACGAACATGAAGCCGCGCGGCTCGAGCGACACTCCCCCGGTCGACGGCTACCTGGAGTTCGACCTGTCGGGCGGTTTCTCGGCGGCTATCGCCCCTCTAGCCGCCCATTCGATCGTATCGGACGCCACGAATTTCGCGGCGAGCCTGTCAGGCACGTCGATCACCTCGATGCCCTCGTTCGACCTTGGCGGTGGCAAGCGCAGGATATTCGCTCTGACCGACGGTGTCGGCCCATGGTCCAACACCTACGAGAACGGCGCCTGGGGAGGCTGGGTCAGGGAATAGCGGGCCGTGAGCGAGGACTTATTCTCGGGCTCCGTCCATACGGACGGGTGCGGCCCGCTGGCCGACAGGATGCGGCCGCGCGTCCTCGACGAGTTCATAGGCCAGGACCACATCGTCGGCCCCGGCCGTCTGCTCAGGAGGGCGATCCAGCGCGACCGCTTGTCGTCGATCATCCTCTCCGGTCCTCCGGGCACCGGCAAGACGACGCTCGCCCGAGTCATAGCCAACACGACCAGCTCGCGTTTCATTTCGATTAACGCGGTGCTCGCCGGCGTCCAGGCCATACGCGACGCCGTCGAGTCCGCCAAGCGCGAGCGCGAGCTGTACGACCGCAAGACCATACTCTTCGTCGACGAGGTGCACCGCTGGAACAAGTCCCAGCAGGATGCCCTCCTGCCCTACGTCGAGAACGGCACCATAGTCCTGATCGGTGCGACCACGGAGAATCCCTTCTTCGAGGTGAACAAAGCCCTCGTGTCGCGCTCGCGCGTGTTCCAACTCCATCCGCTCGGGGACGATGACCTGGTCGCCGCCGCGCGTTACGCCCTGTCCGACCGAGAGCGAGGCTACGGCCGATGGAAGGTCGAGTTCGACGATGGAGCCCTCGAGCACCTGGTCAAGGTGGCCGAAGGCGACGCGCGTAGCCTTCTCAACGCGCTCGAGCTGGCCGTGGAGACGAGCGTCGAGCCCTGGCCACCGGCCGACGGGGAGCGGGTCCTCGTCACGCTCGACGCCGCCGAGCAGAGCATCCAGCGACGCGCCGTACTGTACGACCGCGACGGCGACTACCACTACGACGCCTCGAGCGCCCTGATCAAGAGCCTGCGCGGCTCCGACCCCGACGCGGCCCTGTACTGGCTGGCTCGCATGGTCTACGCCGGCGAGGATCCGCGGTTCATCTTCAGGCGACTCCTCATCTCGGCGGCCGAGGACGTTGGCCTGGCCGACCCGGCCGCCCTCGGCGTGGTGGCTTCCTGCGCCGAGGCCTACGAGCGCATCGGCCTGCCCGAGGGGCAGTTCCTCCTGGCCGAGGCCGCCCTGTACCTGGCCACCGCGCCCAAATCCAACTCGGCGCTCGCCTACTTCGACGCGCTCGCGGCCGTCGAGGCGGAGCGAGCCGAGGTGCCGGATCACCTGAAGGACGCCAACCGCGATGCCGAGGGCCTCGGCCACGGCGCAGGCTACCTCTACCCGCACGCCTACCGCAGCCACTGGACCGCCCAGCAATACCTACCCGACTCGCTCAAGGGCGCCGTCTTCTACCAGCCGGGCTCGCTCGGCCACGAGGCTCGCGTGCGCGATGAGGTTCTCAGGCGCCGTGACGCCCAGTTGGCGGCCTGGCTGTCTGGAGAGCTCGACGTCCCGCGGCCGACGGCCGCGCCGACGAGCCATGCGCAGGCGGCTTCCTGGACGGCTCGCGCCGACTCGAGCTCGGCCGGCGGGCTCTCCGGCCTCCGCGACCTCGTCTTCAAGCTGGCGTTCCCGCCGAGGCACGCGAACGTGCTCGTGCTCGCGGCGGACGACGGCCTCATGTTACGCGAGGCGGTCAGGACCTGCGCCGAGGGCTCTGTCTGCGGCGTCTGCCGCGACGCCGCTTCGATCGACCGCCTGGCCTACGCGTTCAAGGACGTCGAAGAGCTTCTTCGCCCGAGCCTCGCCGCCTGCGCCGACGCCGCGCGCGTGGCCGACACGGCCATGGACGCGGCGGGCCACGCCGTCTTCGACCTGGTCGTCGCCGCGGGGTTCCTGTCCTCCTACGGAGCCGAGGCCGCGGTGGAGGGCGGGCGGGCCCTGGTCGAGCGGCTACGCGCCGACGGCGGGCGCCCGGCCTTCGTGTTCTGCGAGCGCTCGCCGGTAGCCGGCGCCTTGCCGACCATCGTCGCCCCGCTGCTCGAGGCGGGAACGCTCGCGGCGTTCACGGCCGCCGACGAAGCCTTCTTCGCGTCGAGCGCCGCGCCAGGCTTCTCCCGGGAGCGCCTCGAGGAGGCCATCGTCGCCATGGGCCTTGAACCGAGACGGAGCGAGCCGTACCGCTATGACACGCAGCGCTCCGTCGGCGAGCGCGATATCCTGGCCTGGCTATCGGCCGACTCGGCCTACGGGTCGGCCATAGCCTCGGCCATCGGCGCCGAAGTCGTCGCCGTCGTACTCGACGCCCTCAAGAAAGGCATCGAATCAGGCCAGGCCGCCTGGCCGAACCTCTGGAACGTGACGCTGGCTTGAGCCGGCCGCGATAGGTCGCTATACTCCGCCTCCATGGGCATCAGGCTCGTCTACGGACTCAAGACCGACGACGCATCGTACCTCGACTCCTTCTACCCCGCCTGGCGCCTCCGCGAGGCCGCCGCCGCCAACGGTCTGGACTATGGCGCGACGGTCCTGCCGCCTTGGTCGACGATCGACGACGCCCTGGCCTTCTGCGACGGCCACGCGGCTCTGGTCCGCGGCGACGCGCCTCAAGCCCTGTACGAGGCGCTCGAATCGATCTGCCCCGTCGTCGTCAACGGCGCGGCCGCGACCTGGCTCGCCGGCGATAAGGCCGCTTCGGCCGAACGCTTCGCAGCGATAGGGGCGCGCCACCCGAGAACCGTCGCCATCGAGCTGGGCTCGGAGGAACCGCCCCTCGAACCGCCCTTCGTGCTCAAGCCTCGATTCGGCAAGATGGGCCGCGGTGTCGAACTCGTCGAATCGCTGGAAGCCTGGCAGGCGATCCACGGGCGGCTCCGCGACGGTACGGGCTTGGAAGCCGGCGGCTACGTCGCGCAGGACTATGTCGAGGCGAGCCGCGGGCGCGACCTACGTTTCTTCTTCGCGCGTTTCGCCGGAATGGGCGACGACGACGAGATCCCTCCTTGCGTCTCGGTGCTGCGCGAGGGGTCCGGCCTCGCCTCGAACGCCCACGCTGGCGGTTCGATGGTACCCTTCGCCGCGCCAGGCGATCTCGTGGCCGAGGCGAGGCGCGTCTTCGTCGACTCGGGCCTGATCTACGGCACGGTCGACTTCCTGTTCGCCGACGAGACTGGCTCGTCGTTCTTCGTCTGCGAGACGAACGCCTGCCCGGGCTTCGAAGCCCTCGAAGCCTGTACCGGACTCGACGCGGCCGGCGCCATCCTCAGGTCAGTATCGTTCGCCGGAGGTGAACCATGAAATTCGAAGGCTCGGACCAGGTCTACGCCTACCTGAACCGCTTCCTCAACTTCGAGCGCAAGCTGCAGCCGACCGAGTACCGGCTCGATCGCATGACCAGGCTCAAGGAAATGTTCGGCCGGCCCGACGAGGGCTACCGGGTCTACCACGTCGCCGGCTCCAAGGGCAAGGGTTCGACCGCCGCCATGCTCGCCGCCATGCTGAGCGCCTCAGGCCGGCGGACGGGCCTCTACACCTCGCCGCACCTCCTGTCGTTCAAGGAGCGCATAGCCATCGACGGAGAACCGGTCGACGACGCCACGCTCGTTGCCTGCGCCGAGGAGTTGTCGGATGGGGTCGACGCGGAGCGTGCCGATGGCTATCCCGGGGGCGAGGAACCTACCTATTTCGAGCTGTTGACGATGCTCGCCTTCCTGTGCTTCAGGCGAGCCGGCTGTACGGACGCCGTCTTCGAGGTAGGCCTCGGCGGCCGGCTCGACTCGACAAACGTGGTCAGGCCGGTCGTCTGCCTGATCACGCCGATAGAACTGGAGCACACCGAGCTGCTCGGCGACACGATAGCCGAGATAGCCGGCGAGAAGGCCGGGATACTCAAGCCGGGCGTGCCGGCGTTCACGAGCGCGACCAAGCCAGACGCGCTCCGGGTCATACGTGAACGGGCCCGGGGGCTCGGCTGCGCGCTGACCGTCCTCGACGAGGCGGCCGAGCTTTCAGGCGTGACGATCAGCGAGCGAGGCACCGAGGCGGACGTTCGGTGGCTCGCTCCGGGAGCGTCGGCCGACCGCCTGCCCGCCAGGCTGGCGACGCCCATGATAGGCTCGGTGCAGCTCAGGAACGCGGCGCTGGCGGCCTTGGCGGGCGCCTCGATAGGGCTAACCCGCGACGATATCGTTCGCGGCCTAAGCGCCGCCAGACTCCGCGCCCGCTTCGAGATACTCGACGCCGGCACCCGCGTCATCCTGGACGGCGCTCACACCGACGACTCGATCCGGGCCTGCGTCGACGACTTCTCGAGCCTCTTCCCGGGAGGAGGCTCCCTGCTGTTCGGGTGCGCCGCCGACAAGGCAGCCGGAGCCATGGCCGAATCGCTACGATCGGCGTTCACGGAGGTCGTCATCACGCGCCCCGGCACCTTCAAGGAGAGCGATACCGCCGCTCTCGAGAGAACCTTTATCGAGCATGGCTTCGAGGTGCGGAGGATCGACGATACGGCCGAGGCCGTACGAACGGCGATCGACGGGGCGATCGCCGCCGGGCTACCGCTCCTGGTGACCGGTTCGTTCTACCTGTGCGCGTACGCGGCCGCCGAGCTCGAGGCCAGGCGAGCCCGGCACCAGGCCTAGCTCATCACCCGGTCGCGGCCAGCATTCTTGGCCCTGTACATGGCGGCGTCGGCGCGGCCGATCCATTCGGCCACCGAATCGCCCTTACGTCGCTCGGCCGCGCCGATCGATGCGCTGAGGCGTACCCTGACTCCGCCGAGGTGTATCTCCGCGGCCGCGATGGTCGAGCGTATGCGTTCGGCTATCGCCAGCGCCGCTTCGATGCCGCTGCCGGGCAGGATCGCGAAAAACTCGTCGCCGCCGTAGCGCCCCGCGAAGTCTTCCTTGCGGAGGCAGGCGCGTAGCGCGTCGCCCACGGAGCGTAGCGCCTCGTCGCCGACGAGATGGCCATACGAGTCGTTGACGGCCTTGAACCGGTCCACGTCGACCATGAGGCCGGACAGCCGCGCGTCCTCGGCGTCGGAGCGGCGCGCCTCGAGCTCGAGCCTGGCGTTCAGGCTGTGCCGATTGAGGAGACTCGTCAGCACGTCGAAGCGGGCGGCAGCGGCTAGCCCGGTGTTCTCGCGCTCAAGCCCCGCCTTCTTGCTCTCGAGGTCGGCTAGCGTCTCCTTGAGGCCGAGTTGCCTGTCGAGCAGCTTGATAGTCAGGTTCTCCTCCTGACGTACCGCCTGACGGTAATACTCACGCTCCTGCATCAACTTCGTCTGCGCCTGGAGCCGTATATGGGCGGCCTTAAGCCTGAGCTGGAATTCGAGCGCCTCGAACGGCTTCTTGATGAAGTCATCCGCGCCAGTCGCCAAAAGCCTGTCCATGCGCTTGGCATCGTAGACTGCGGACATCATCACGACCTGGAGCGGTCTGTGCATGAAGGTTCGCTTGAGGGCTGAACAGACCTCGTAGCCCTCGCCGTCGGGTAGCACCACGTCGAGGAACACGACGCGAGGACGGACGCGCTCGGCAGCCTCGAGCGCGTCGGTGGCCGAATGGGCCAGGTGCACGTCATAGCCCTCGCCCTCGACCATCTCGGCCGCGGCGAGCGCGAAGGCGCGCGAGTCGTCGACTATCAGGATCGTCCTGTCATCATCCACTTTTTACCTCACGGTCGGGGCCCCTCGCTATCGCAGCATGAACAGGAGACTCTGGAAAAGGCCGATGACGGCCCCGAGTATGCCTCCAAACATGGTGATGGCGCCGAGTTCCTTATCCACTACTTTCAGGATCATTCGTTCTACTTCAATCATATCCAACGAGTCGATTTTATCAACCACGAGGGAACGAATATCTATGGACCTGATCACCTCGCCGCTCTGGGCCGCCGCCAGCTCGGAAAGGCCATCGGCAGCCGAGGCCGCGATCGCGCCGAGCGCCTCGTCGTCGATCGACACGGTCTCCGACAGCGGCGCGCCAGACGCCTCGGAGCCGAAGGACGACGCGAAGGCCGCGAAGAAGGCGGCCGCTATGGCTCCGCCAGCCGAGCCGTCGGGGGGGCGCTTCGAGGATAGGCCGGCCAGCCAACGGGCCAGGGCGGGTCCTATGCGCTCGGCCACTCCGGGCAGGGCCTCGAGTATCTCGCCGAGGCTGGCCCGGTCGAGCATCCCGGAGATCATGCCGGCTATGGCTCGCGGCTCGAGCGGAGCCAGCGCGTCGCGGAGCGCCTCTTCGAGGGACAGCCTGGCGGCCTCGCGCGACTCGGCTAACCGCATGAAGCCGAAACCGGCCAAAGGCCTAGCGGCGAACCCCCTGGCTGCGGCCGCGGCCTTGGCCAGTACGGCCGCCTTGGTCGAAGGTTCCGACAGTATCCCGCGCATCGAATCGCCCAAGTCGGCGATGGTCGCTGGCATGTTCTCCATGATGGCCTTGTCGTACTGCCCAAGGCTGATGAAGAAGCGCTGCACCGAGTTGAAACGGTCCAGGGCTCGCTTGATGACGCGGGCCGCGGCCTTCTCCATCGACGCGGCGACCTTCTTGTCGGCCATCATGCCGACCGTCGCCTCGATCACCGACGGATAGGCAGCGAGTACGGCTTTCTCGGCTAGGGCGACAAGCCTGTCGGCACCGACGATATCGGAGACGGCCTTGCCCTCGTCGGCCGCCATCTCGAAGGCGTCCATGAGCGCCTCGGCCAGGAAGGCCGCGGTCCTGGCTCCGCCCTCGGGTCCAGTCAGGGCCTCGGCTAGAGCCCCGACGGCCGAGCCTGGCACCACATCGGACAGCTTGACGGCATTCGACGCAGCTACGGCGGCCTTGGCGCCGGCCGATACCGAGCGGGCGAAGACGCCGCTCGAGGCGACGCCGGACAGCAACTCGAGCGCTACGTCTCGCAGGGCCTTTCCGGTCTTGCCGTCCAGCCCCGATACGAGGTCTCCCGGCTTGGCCTCGAGGGCCTTCTTGCCGAGTCCGTAGGCCGCCGAGCGTACGGCATCCTTGAACGCCTGGCTACGCAGCCGTTCCGAGACTGTGCGCTCGTCGAGGAGATCGACCGCGACGGTCTCGCCGAGCGAGCGGGCCATACGCTCTCGCTCACGTGGAAGTATGCCCGGCGTAAACGGAACGCGCAGGCCGAGGAGCCGTTTTTCAGCCAGCGGCCTGAATAGCATCTTGATCGCCAGCCAATTGGTGAACAGGCCGATGACCGAACCTACCAGCGGCGGGATCAGGAAAGTGCCCAGCTCCGGAAGGCTCACGGCCTCGCCTCCACCGCGTTCCTGGCCTCGTTCTCGGTCCTGAACACAGCCAACGCCGATTCGTGCAGCCAGCCGGTCCCTCCGTCGAAGCGAGCGCGGTACCAGACGCCGCCGTCGCGGCCTTTGGCTACTCGCGTCCTGGCCAATAGCTCGCCAACGTCGCCGCGTCGGCAGGTGCCCGAGTCAGCCGCGTCGAGCGAAGGCTCGAGCATCAGCCTGGCGTAGGACAGCGAGACGACGCCCCAGCCGAGGCCGGCGGATATGATAGGCGTCTCGTCGAGCTCGACGCGCGGATTCTTATCGACCGAGCAGGCTGCAAGCGCCATCGTCGTTGCGGCGACGATGGCCAAGGCGGTGGAAGCGGCGATACGGGTTTTAATCATCGAATCCCTTTCTATTCGGTACACGAACCTGAGTCGATTTGGGTACTGGTTGAATTTATCCAAATTTCGAGGCATGTTAAAGCCCATCTATGCGCGTTATTCGATTAACCATACTAGCTTCGCTCCTGGCCTCGACGGCGGCCTTCGCGGCGCCCGCTCCGGCCGTATCGTTCTTAGCCTCAGTAGCACCCGGCGTGGCCCTGAGTTCAGGCATGGGCTCGGGCACCGCCCCCGGCGCCGCGGTCTCGGCCGAGCTAGGCGCTCGTATCGGCGGCGACCGATTAGCCGCGATGATCCGGGCCGGCGTCGTCAAGCAGGCTGCCTCGGCCTATACCGACGTCTGGACGCGCTACCGAGGCTTCTCCGGACTGAGCCTAGCCGCCGGCCCGAACCTTCGCCTCGGTCTCTTCGAGTTCGGGGTACTCGCTGGCGGCGCGCTCGCCCGCTACGACCTGTCGTACTCGTACTTCGCCTTTCCCTATATAGAGCCGGGAGCCTCGTACCGCGCGGCCCGTCTCGATGACCGATTCTCGCTCGGGATAGGCCTGTCTCTGCCGGTGTACCTGCGCGCCGACGCCCTGTCGCTCGGCTTCCGGGCCGTCGTGGAGCTGCGCTACGAATCGCCGCGTCAGGAGCGGCCGTCGACGCCGTCCGCGGAAAGTGCGCCGTGAGTCGGCGCCTGGGACGCGGCGCGGGCCACGCGCTTCGTGCTGCGTTCGGAGCGGCCGCCGCAACCTTGGCCGCCGGGGCGAGCCTGCTTGCCTGTTCCATGCCAGAGCCGCCGAACCGGGTCGCGCTGGTCTACGGAGTGTCTACGTACATCGAGGGCGGCTCGAGCGTTAACCTGAGCCTGACCGACGACGACGCCAGGGCCATGGGCGCGATGCTGTCGGCCAAGGGATGGTCCGTGACGACGCGCGTGGCCGATTCGAGCGTAGCCACCACCAACGAACAGGCGAGCCGCGATCGGATCGAGGCGGACATCGCCGCGCTGGCCGGCTTCGACGGTATAGTGCTGTTCTATTATTCCGGCCATGGCGCGTACGACGTTCGCGGAGAATCGGCCATCTGCCCCTATGGTTCTATTGTAGCAACCGGTGAGGGCTATTTCTTTGACCTGGGCGCGATGATCACCGCCTCGGAGCTACGCGCCATGTTCGAGACCGCGGGGCTCGGTCGCGTCGTGATCGTGCTCGACAGCTGCAATTCCGGCGGCTTCGTCGCCGCCGGAGCCACAACCGACGCTATCCCCGACTCGTACGGCGTCTACGATGACGATATAGCCTATACCTGGTTCGTGGGTGCGTTCGGCGACGCCGTCGCGGCCTTCTCCTATGACGCGGAACCCGGCTACGTCGTGCTATCGGCCGCCGGCTCCGACGAATTTTCCTGGGAATCGGGCGACCACGGCATCTTCACGCGCTACCTGCTCGAGGCGGGCGGCGCGAACTCCAAGGCGGCCGACCGCGACGGCGACGGCTACCTCTCGACGACGGAACTGTACCGCTACGCGCTCCTCGGTATAGAGGCCAAGTGGAACCGCATCTATGACGAAACACCGACTTTACGGTGGCAGCTATACGCCGCTGACTACTGGGACGACTACCTGCCCCATCTGTCGGGCACGGCGAGCGAGTACGCGCTCTGGGCCGTGGGGGATTAAGCGGACAGCGGACGAACGGAGAGGCCGGCCAGCCCGCAGGTCGGCCGGGCGCGGGCCCGACCCGCGCCGTCTAGGTGGCCAAGTAGTCCGCGAGAGCGTCCCTGAGCCGTTCGGCCTCGTCGCGCGTCAGCGCTATGCCCTTGCCCATGCGCTCGTGGGAAGGGTCCCAGCTACGCAGGTCGAGCTTCGGCTCGCGCCCGTTCCACGAGACCAGGTTGAGCTCGACCGTCCAGTCCTTGCCCGACGGCCCGAGCACAGCCAGGCGGCGATCGATCCGGAATTGAATCAAGTCGCGGTTCCTATCCACTCCGTACCTCCGCGCTGTTTACATACCCGGCTCGAAGCCCTCGTCTCCGGCGGCGAACTCGGGGAATCGGTAGACAATGACGCCCGACGGGCGCACGCGCATCTCGCAGAAGCCCTTGGCGGCTAGTTTCTCGAGGGCACTCCTCGCGGCCTCCGAGTCGTAGTCGCTCTCGATGGCAATCTCGCCCGGGGTGACGAGTCCGCCGTTCTTTTTGGCGGTGCGCAGGATGACCTTCTCGATCGATTCCTTGGCGTGCGCGCGATCCTGGCTTGGCTCGACATAGCGCTCGCGGATGACGACGCGCTCGCGCGGCATGTCGAGGGCCTCGCGGTAGCCGGCGCGGATGTTGGCCTCGCGCACCTGCCCCGACAGCGTGAAGAAGTCGTAGATGGATCCGACCATGCCGAGGCCGCCGGTGCACAGCCAGAGGAGGCCCGTGGGTATCTTGCGTAGGTAGAACCTATGGAAACCCAGGGCGCCGAAGCCTCCGAGCGCCCAGAGCAGGTAGGCAATCGCGGTGTTATAGTACATTGATCACTCCGTACGATGGATGCGTATATAGTACCACAGAATCTCCCGATGAAAAAATACTGCGCGCGGGGCTTTGACCAAGGACGGCGCCTAGTGGTATTACTATGCTATGAAGGATATTAAAGCGATTCTGGCGGAGCGATCCGTAGGCTCCGCGATCACGGCCAAGGGTTGGGCCCGCACCAAGCGCTCGACCAAGGGCGCCACATTCGTCGAGCTGTACGACGGCTCGTGCTTCTCCGGGCTCCAATGCGTCTTCGACTCCGGAGCCGCGGCGCCCGGGCTCGAGGCGACTCTTGCCAGGGTGACGACCGGCGCCTCGCTGGCCGTGAGCGGCGTGCTCGTCGACTCGCCCGCCGCGGGGCAGCCGGTCGAGCTCAAGGCCACATCCGTCGAGGTGATCGGCGACTGCCCGGCCGATAGCTACCCGCTCCAGAAGAAGGCCCACTCGCTCGAGTTCCTGCGCGAGATAGCCCATCTGCGCCCCCGGACCAATACGATAGGCGCGGCGGCGCGCATGCGCGACGAGATGGCCTACGCCGTCCATACCTTCTTCCACGACCGCGGCTTCCGTTACGTGCATACGCCCTTGATCACCGCCAGCGACTGCGAGGGCGCCGGCGAAATGTTCCAGGTGACCACCCTCGACCTGGACGCGATAGCCAAGCGCGGCGAGGCCGTCGACTACGCCAAGGACTTCTTCGGCAAGAAGGCCTTTCTGTCCGTCTCCGGGCAGCTGAACGTCGAGACCTACTGCATGGCCCTCGGCAAGGTGTATACCTTCGGTCCGACCTTCCGAGCCGAGAATTCGAACACGACGCGTCACCTGGCGGAGTTCTGGATGATAGAGCCGGAATTCGCATTCGCCGAGCTGGCCGACGACATGGAGCTGGCCGAGGATTTCGTCAAGCACCTCCTCGGCTGGGCCCTGGACCGCTGCGGCGACGACATGGCGTTCTTCGACAAGCGGGTGCAGCCGGGCCTCATCGAGATGCTCGACGGCGTGCGTTCCAAGCGCTTCGCCCACATGAGCTACACCGACGCCGTAGCCGAGCTGGAGCGACGCAAGGAGCAATTCGAGTTCAAGCCGTACTGGGGTTGCGACCTCCAGACCGAGCACGAGCGCTACCTATCCGAGACAGTCGTGGGCGGCCCGGTGATCGTGACCGACTACCCGAAGGAGCTCAAAGCCTTCTACATGCGGCTGAACGACGACGGCAAGACCGTGCGCGCGATGGACGTGCTGGTGCCGCGCATCGGCGAGATTATCGGCGGCTCGGAGCGCGAGTACCGCTACGACGTGCTCGTCGAGAACATGCGCGCGAAGGGACTGAGGCCCGAGGACTACTGGTGGTACCTGGACCTCAGGCGCTTCGGCTCGGCGCCCCATGCGGGCTTCGGCCTCGGCTTCGAGCGCCTACTCCGCTACGTAACGGGCATCGAGAACATCAGGGACGTGATCCCCTTCCCGCGGGCCGTGAAGCAGGCGGACTTTTGAGAAAGCTTCCTCTCGTCGCGACGATCCTAGCCGCCTTGCTCCTGACCGGCGCCTCCGCCTTCGCGGCCGAGGCGCCGGGAGCCAACGCCTCTCGTCCGGCCGCCGTCGACGCCAGATCCGTCATCGTGGTCGACATGGCTAACGGCGAGGTACTATACGAGCGCGACGCCGACCTCGTCATCCCGCCGGCCAGCCTCACGAAGATCATGACCATGATGGTCGCGCTCGAAGCCGTCGACTCGGGCCGCGTCGGGCTCTCCGACCGCGTACTCATCACCAGGGATGACGTGACCCTGCCCTACCGGTCATCGCTGATGTACCTGCAGGAGGGCATGAGCGTGCCCTTCGACGACCTCCTCCGGGGCATGGCGGTCATATCGGGCAACGACGCGGCCAAGACCGTCGCGAGGGTGCTCGCGGGCTCGCAAGAGGCCTTCGCCGGCCTTATGAACGCCGAGGCCGAACGGCTCGGGCTGACCGAGACGCGTTTCGTCGAGCCATCGGGCCTGTCGGAACTCAATACGACCACGGCCCGGGAGATGGCTGTCCTGGCCCGCGCCTACATACTGCGCCACCCTGGCGCCCTCGGCGACTACCACTCCAGGACGACGATGCACTTTCCCCGCGAGGACGTGATGCCGGCAGGGGCCGAGCCACCGGCCATCAAGATACTCCTCCAGACGACCAATAAGCTCCTGTTCAAGTACGACGGCTGCGACGGCCTCAAGACCGGCTATATCGACGAGTCGGGCTATAACCTGATCGCCACCGCCGAACGCGACGGTAGCCGCTTCATCGTCGTCACCCTCGGGGGGGCGGGCGGCCCCGACAGCCGTACGCGTTCCGGTGCCTACTTGCTCGACTGGGCCTTCGCCAATTGGAAGACGGTGAGGCCGGAGGCGCCCGATCCCGGAAGCGCCAGGGCCTGGGGCGGGGCTTCCGAGACGGTGACGCTCGCGTACGCCAATACGCCGGTATTTACCGTTCAGGCGAGGCTAGCCGGCTCTATACGCTGTCGTATCGAGGCCACCGCCGAGGTGGAAGCGCCGGTGTCAGCCGGCACCAGGCTCGGGCAGGCGGTCTTCACCTCCGGCGACGTCGTCGTCAGGCGCATCGACCTGGTGGCGGCGGAGGACGTGGCGCTCGGCAACCTGTTCGTGCGCATGCGCGACGCGCTCATACGCTTCTTTAGGCGGCTGTTCGGCGGCTAGGTCGCGGCTAGGCCTCGATCAGTCGGCGAAACGGAGCGCGTCGCCATCGCGGACGATGAGCCCGTCGCGGACGAGGCCGCAGGCGGCCCGCTCGAGCCGAGCGTACTCGATGCCGTCCTCGGCGGCTATTTCAGTCAGCGCGATCGTCCCGCTACCTGCGAGTCCACGTAGGATAGCCCCCCTGGCCTCCCTGACCGAACCTTTGAAACGCGACTGCGTCGAATAAGCGGCGGCCCTCCGCGTCGGGTTGGGCTCCTGTTTCTTAAGCCAGGCGCCGTAGTCCATCAGCGCGTAGTACCAGGTCCTCGGATCGTCACGGTCGAGCACTGCCTCGGCCAGGGCCTCGAGCTCTCGATCGCCGACTCGGTCTCTACCGGGGCGGAAGTGAAAGATGAGGGCGGCCCGGATGTTCGTCTCGAGGAACGCCGAGGGTCGATCGTAGGCGAAGGCCAACACAGCCCTGGCCGTGTAGCGGCCGACGCCGGGTAGCTCGAGGAGCAAGCGCTCGTCGGCCGGGGGAACGCCGCCGTATCGCTCGTCGCAAACCCGCGCAGTCTCCCTGAGGCGTAGGGCCCGCGAGTTGTAGCCCAGCCCACGCCACGCCTCGTAGACCTCGGCGAGCTCGGCGCGCGCCAGGGCGGCCGCGTCCGGGAAACGTTCCATCCAGGAACGATAGCGAGGCTCGACGCGCGAGACTTGGGTCTGCTGTAGCATCACCTCCGAAACGAGTACTGCCCACGGCCCGACGCGGCGGCGCCATGGCAGGTCGCGGCCCTCCCGCTCATACAGGCGGAGCACCGCGGCCTTAAAGGCCGCCACCTCGTCGGTCGAAGGCGCGTCGCTACCTGATTCGTCGAGGGCTGACTCGGCCGCGCTCATCGACTCATTGCGTTCACGAGCGAGTCGGCGGCAGCCCTGGCGCGAGCCGCCAGAACCTTGAGCGCCTGGGCTTTCTCCGCGAGCCCAGCGTTCCGCTCGATGACGAGCGAGGCCGAATCGGCTATCGCCGCGTGGCCGGCTTCGAGCGCCTTCATGTCGGCGGAGGCTCGCTCCGATAGTCGCGACTCGGTCTCGGCCTCCTCGGACATCCTGCTCGCGGACGCCGCGAGGGCTCTGGCTTCCTCGGCGACGCGGGCTCCCGAGCCCACCTGTCGCCTGGCTTCGAGGGCGGCCTCGGTTACGCTGGCGCTCGTGCTCGCCGCGCCTTCGGCTATCCTAGCCAGCGACTCGCCGACCGTCCGGTTCGACTCGACGCCCTCGCCAACCGCGGTTTCTATACGCGCGACCATGTCACCGATGCTGGCCGCACGCTCGGCGCTGGCCTGGGCCAGCGCCTTTATCTCGTGCGCCACCACCGCGAAGCCGCGTCCGGCGGCGCCGGCGTGCGCGGCCTCGATCGAGGCGTTCATAGCGAGCAGGTTGGTCCGGTCGGCCAGTTCGCCCACCGCCCCGACTACCGACCGTATCTCATCTGACGCCTTCGTTACCTTGTCCATCGATGCCGCTAGCTTGTTCATCGATCCGGTTGCCTCGGCGGTCAGCCGGTCGAGACTGGAGGCGAAGGTGGCCGTACCCTCGATGGACGCCCCGACCCTGGTCATGCCGTCTATCATGCCGCCGGTGTCGCGGGCCGTGCGCTCGATGCTCGCGGCCTCGAGCGACAGCTCCTCCTGGACAGACGCTATCGATCGGAGCAGGCTCGAGATGGAGTCTGAGGCGCCGTCGAGCGCCGAGCGCTGAGCCGACGCCGAGACGCCTATGTCGTTAGCGGAGGCTGCCGAGCGCCTAGCCTCGTCCGCCACCTCCGCCACCTCCGCCTCGAGCGTCTGGGCTACGCTCGAGGTCTCGTCGGCAGCCCGCTCCACCTCGCGCAGGAGCGAGCTCAGCTTGTCCCGCTGGGACGAAAGTTCGGCGGTGTAGGCGTCGAGCTCCCGGCGTAGCGTCGAGGATCGCAGCGAGGTGGCTATGAAAATGGAAAGGTTGAGGAAGAAGAAGGTGAAGCCCTGGAGCCAGGCGAAGGGCTGCCTGCCGGACACCTGGAACACGATGTCGTGGACGGCGAAGCCGACTCCGACGAGTATACCTATCAGGATGGGTAACGCGTCGCGCTGACCCTTCCTGGTCGCCTTGACGAGTATGGCCAGGGCGATGACTATGATAGCGAATACCGGCGCCAGGCTCAGGTTGAACAATAGGTCGACCACGCCATCGTCGTTCGAGAAGACGATGAAAGCGGCGGTGAACGCCGTGATGTCGAGGGCGGCGAAGACCTTCGCGGCCTTGAAGCCCCGGGTATCGAAGAACCGTATGAAGAACAGGAGCGAGAAGCACAGCGACGCCGTAAGGCACGACCTAGCGACGGCACGCTGCAAAAGACCGCCTAGCATGAGGCGCTCGGTGCCCATATCGAAAAAGTAGAAAGCCACGAAGAATAGGGACAATGCGTAGAAGAGACTGGCCGTATCGTCGCGTTTGGAGACGAAACCGGCCGCGAAGTAGACGCCCATGAAGGCGCATAGCACGGCGAGTATTATGTTGATCCTGGAGACGAAGAAGGACGCGAGGTGCTGGAGCGAGTCGGCTCTCGAGGAGTCCGCCAGCGCGAAGCCCGGAATCCTGGCTCGGGTACCCGAGTAGTAGCAGCGCAGGGCCAAGGACACCGTGCCGCCTTCGATGGCCGACGACGGGATGAGCAGCGCCGTGTTCGTCTGCGGCCTAGCGTAGTAGTCAGGCGGCAACCCGCCCCGGGAGCCGATGTAGACGCCCCCGGCGTACAGGTCGAAGGCGCAGTCCATCTTGCCGCTCTCGAACCAGATCGGCCCTGCCGCGAGGGACGACGGCACGGTAGCCCTCGCCCGGATCCAGAAATAGCCGTCTCCGCCCCGGAGATCGACGGCGGCCGGGGCGACGAGCATCGCCCATGACGAGTCGTCGTAGCTCGGGGAGGCCCTGGCTGGGTCGTCGCCGTCGCTGTAGCGTAGCTCCGAAAAGGCTTCTGGAACGGTAACGCCGCCGGCCGCGGCTAGGGCGATCGGACACGATACGACGACGACGGCTATCGCTATGGTCCGCTTGATGCAACGTTTCATGCAGGGCTCCGAGCGTCAGACTGGTCGTAGTATAGCCTCCAGTCAGGCGCGCGGACAAGCCCGCCGATGCCGGAAGGGCCCGGCGGATCGCTCCCTACGCGTCCCCGAAGATATGCACGTACTCGTGGAGGAGCTCCTCCGCGGCCTCCTTGCAGCCGCCGCAGACGGTGCCTATCTTGGTTCGTTCCTGCAGGCCGTTCCAGTCTCGAGCGCCCCCCTTGACCGCGTCCTCGATGTCGCGGTCGCTAATGTTCAGGCAGGTGCAGATGATCCTGGCGCCCTCGTTCCGGAACTCGCCTGAGCGGCCGTTCTTGGAGAGGTAGTCGTCGATGGCCGCGCGCAGGGCTTTGTCGCCGAGCACGGAGCAGTGAATCTTGTTGTCGGGCAGGCCGCCGAGCTTGGCCACGATGTCATTCGGCTTGATGTTGTAGGCCTGCTTTATGGCCATGCCCTTGACCACCTCGGACAGCATCGAGGTGCTGGCGATGGCACTGGCGCAGCCATAGGTCTTCCACCGTACATCCTGGATCACGTCGCCCTCGACGCGGAGCATGAACAGCATCTGGTCACCGCACTTGATGTTGCCGGTCATGCCCTCGGCGTTATGAGAGAAACCCTCGTCGGGGTTGAATACATTCTTGGGGTTCGTGAAGTGCTCCTTCACGACATCCGAATACAGCCAGGCGAACGCGTCGCTCACGATACCATCCTCCGCAAATAGCCGCGCGCTAGGCGCGTTAATATGAAACGGTCGACATCGAGCGTAGGCGCGCGATGATCGGGCCGATCCTAGATACTACGTAGTCGACGTCCTCCTCGGTCGAGTCACGGCCTAGGCTGAAGCGTATGGAGCCGTGGGCCAGCTCCGGCCCGACGCCGGTGGCCATCAGCACATGGCTCGGGTCCAGGCTGCCAGAAGCGCAGGCCGAGCCGGTGGACACCCGGATGCCCTCGAGGTCGAGGGACAGGAGGATAGCCTCGCCCTCGGCGCCGGGGAAGGATACGTTGAGCGTGTTGGGCAGTACGCGCTCGGGGTGGCCGTTGACGCGGCACTTGGGCACGGCGGCCAGGATGCCGTCTCGGAGCCTCCGCCTGAGACCGCCGACGCGCTCCACGTAGCCCTCGAGCTCCGTCTTAGCCAGCTCCGCGGCGAGGCCGAAGCCCAGGATGCCCTGGTTGTTATAGGTGCCGGCCCGGAAGCCATGCTCCTGGTGCCCGCCCCTAATGAGGGGCTCGAGCGGGCAGCCTTCACGAACGTAGAGGCCGCCTATGCCCTTGGGGCCGTACAGCTTGTGGCACGACATCGTCATATAGTCGACGCCCCAGTCGTCGACCGATACGGGGATCTTGCCGACCGACTGGGTGGCGTCGGAGTGCATATAGGCGCCGGCGGCCTTGGCCACCGCGGCTATCGCCTTGATGTCCTGGACGGTACCGATTTCGTTATTAGCGGCCATCACTGACACGAGCAGGGTTTCAGGGCCAACCGCTTGCTTGAGCTGGTCCATGTCGACCACGCCGTACTCGTCGACGTCGAGGAAGGTAACCGGAAAGCCCTCCTCGGCCAGCCATTTGGCCGCGTTGAGCACGCAAGGGTGTTCTATCTTGGTGGTGACGATACCCTTGCGGCCGCCCGTACGCCCGAGGTGGAACATCGTGGCGAAGACCGTATTGTTCGACTCCGAGCCGCCGCTCGTGAAGATGACCCGCTCGGGGTCCTTCGCTCCTATCAGCTCGGCCACGGCCGACCGCGAGCGCTCTATGCGCGAGCGAGCCCGCCTGCCGGCTTCATGGAGACTCGAGGCGTTGGCGTATAGCTCCAGGTCCTCGATCATCTGCGCCTTGACCTCAGGCCTGAGCGGTGTGGTCGCGTTGTAATCCATGTACACGAATCTTCGTTCCATCGTCGTCATCCTTGTACTACGTCCTTGAGCGTACGCTCGGCGAGGTACGCGTCTATGGTCGACTTGAGCCCGATCCAGAAATTCCTGGGGTGGCAGGCGGCGCCCTGCGAGCACGCGCCAATCGCGTCGACGCAGGTGACCGGCTTGATGCGGCCGTCGATAGCCTCGACGATCTCGAGCATGGTGATATCCGACGGATCCTTGGCCATCCTATAGCCGCCATTCTTGCCGCGCTCGCTATCGATGAGGCCGAAGGACTTAAGCCTCGAAAGAATGCCCTCGAGGTACTTCGCCGGTATATTCTCCGCCTGGGCTATCTCAGCGGCCGTCGCCGCCCTCTCTCGCCTGGTGGCGAGGCAGGTCATGGCGCGTATGGCGTACTGAGTCCTGGCCGATACGGAGAACATGCAGATACCCCTTAATTCCTATCAGGATACTAGGAATATATCCCCACTCGCCATCCCGAGTCAAGCCGAGAGGCTGAGTATTCGTCTTACGGTCAGGTGCCGCGGCGTCGGGCCGTGCGTCGGGCACCTACGATGACGACCAGGGCCGCGATGAAGTATGGGATGGACAGGAGCAGCTCCGCCGGTAGCTCGACGACGGCTTGGGCCGAGGCTGCCGCAGACAGCATGACCGAGAACAGGGCGACGGCCGCGACGGTGCCGCCGAGCCGCTTGCCGCCGAGGTATACCGCGACGAGGGCTATCCAGCCGCGCCCGGCGCTCATATTGGGCACCCAGGCACCGACCGACGCGGCCAGGGCCGCACCGGTCGCGCCGCAGGCCAGGCCCGATACAAGGTGGGCCGCGCCTCGAGCCTTGCCATAATCGAGCCCGGCCATCGCCAGGGAATCGGGGCTCATGCCGGCCGCCCGCGACCGCGTGCCGAACGGGGTCGCGGCGATGGCCAGGATGATCGCGGCCGCCACGGCGAAGGCGGCAATATCACTGATCCTCAGGCCGGGTAGGACCAGGGTCGATTGCAGCCCGGCCACTGCCGCCACGCCCTTGGTCGCGAAGAGCGACTGGGATACAATCGACGCCGCGGCCGGCGCCAGCATATTGACGCCGAGCCCGACGACGAAGGGATCGGCCTTGGCCTTGCGCGAGAACAGGTCGGCTCCGGCCGCCGCGACCGCCGTGATCGCCAACGCGGCCCCGAAGCCCACGACCGGGCCGGCGACGGCCCCGACGGCGGCGTACGAGAACGCGCCGATCAGGATGAAGCCCTCGAGAGCGATGTTCAGCGCGCCGACGTACTCCGTGACGAGGCCTCCGACGGCCGCAGGCGCTAGCGGCGCCATGAAGGCCAGCGAGCCGGCGAGCAAGGATACGAGCGCGCTCATCGCCGCCGCCTCAGCGCCGCGATCGCTGGCCTGGCGCTGACGGCCAGGATGACGATCGCCTTGATGGCCTGCCCGGCGTCGGGCGGCAAGTCGGACAGGATAGCCGCCTGCCTCGAGCCGGAATCGAGCCAGGCGAACAGGAGCGCCGCGAACGGCAAGGCCTGGGGCCTCGAGCCGGCGACCAGGGCCGCGCCGATAGCGCTCCAGCCGATGCCGCCCGACATGCCGCGGATGGCCGTGCCCCGAGCGCCGAGCGCCATCATCGCGCCCGCCGCCCCGTGTAGGACGCCGGCCGCTACTATCGGCGCCCAGGACAGGCGCGCGACGTCGAAGCCCTGCAGCTCGGCGAAGCGTTGGTTACGTCCGTAGAGGTCGTGGGCCGTCCCGCTCCGCGTACGCTCGAAGTAGAAAGCCGCGATGAGGCAGGCGGCCAGGGCGACGATCGAAGCCGCCGTCAGGGTCGACGGCGGAGCGAGCCTCGGTAGTAGGGCGCCGCGCGGTATGGCCCGCATCGCCACCAGGTTGCTCGACTGGTCGCGGAACGGCCCGCCTATGGCCCAATCCACCGCGAAGATAACGCCTTGGGAGACTAGAATGCTCGTCAGGAGCACGTCGGCCCCGGCCAGGCGCTTGCCTATGGCCGAGGGAGCCGATACGATGGCGCCTGCCAGGGCGCCGACCAGGATCGCTAGCGGCGCCGAAGCCGGCCCCAGGGACTCGTACAAGATGGGCGCGGCCAAGGCCGCGGCAAACGCTCCGGCGTAGGCCTGGCCCTCACCCCCGAGGCTGTAGTGACCGGCGCGGAACGTGACGATCACGCCGAGCGCGCAGACGGCGAGGGGGGCGGCCAGCTCCAAGGTGGACAGGAACGCGGTCCTGGTTCTGAAGGGCGCCAAGAAGAAAGCGCGCAGGGCCGAGGCTGGCTCGCTTGATAGGAATGCCGCCGCCAGGGCCGCGAGGGCGGCCGCGCTGGCGAGCGCGGCGCTTAATTTCATAGCGGTCTTGGTTCCGCCGGCGTCATGAATCGTGTCGAAACGGAATCGGCAACGGGTGGCGATGCTCACGGCTTCGCCCCCGTCAAGGCCTCGGAGAAGGCGGCGTCGAACGAGCCCGTACGCTCGATCGGCGTCAGCCGCCCCCTATACAGGGCGAACGAGCGGTCGGCGAGCTCGGCGGCGTCGTCGGGGTCGGAGCTCAGGAGCAGTACCGCCGAGCCGGAGTCGCGCATCGCCGCCAGCCGCGAGAGCAGCCGCGAGCGGGAGCCGCGATCCAGGCCCTGGGCAGGGTTAGCCGCCACGACGAGCTCGGCGTCTCCGGACAGCTCGCGCGACGCGACCACGCGCTGCCGGTTGCCGCCGGACAGCGTGTCGACGCGCCTGCCCTTCCAGTTGGCCACGCCGAACTCGCCGAGCATGCGACCCGCGTCGGTCAACGGGCTCGAGCCGGCCGCGAACTCGGCGAACGAATAATCGAATAGGCGGCCAGCCACGGCGTTCATCGCTACGCTGGCTTTCGGGGATAGACCGCGGTTCTCCCTGTCGGTGGGTAGATACGCCATCACCCTCGAGCGAAGCTCCCGCCTCGGCCATTTCGCCAGGGGCCGGCCCTTGACCAGCACGTCTCCCTCGTCCGGGCCGACGACGCCAGCGGCGATGTCCTCGAGCGACTCCAGCCCGTTTCCACCGAGGGCCACGACCGACACGATCTCGCCCGAGCGGACGGTCAGGTCAACACGGTGCAGCGAGCCCGAGCCTCGGCCGCCGAGGGAAACGCCCCGGATCGTCAGCACGGGCTCGCCGAGCGCCACTCCGGCCCGGCGAGCGTTGGGGTCTACGCAGGCAGTGCCGGAAACGATCAGGCCGGCCAGCTCGCACTCGTCGACGTCGGCGGCAGCGAAGCTACGCTCCACGACGCCGGAGCGCAGCACCGTGACCCGGTCGGCCAGGTTGACGATCTCGCCTGCCCGGTGTGATATATAGACTATGCCGGCGCCCGAGTCGCGCAGCCTCCTGACGAGGGTGAACAGCGAGGCGGCCTCCTTCTCCCCGAGTATGCTCGTCGGCTCGTCGAGCACCAGAACGCTGCCGCCCCTGGCCAGGGCTCGCAGGATCTCCACCTCGCGGCGTTCGGCTGACGATAGCGAAGCGACGATGGCGTCGGGATCGACGGTGAAGCCGTAACGGTCGGCCAATAGCGAGAACTCGTACGAAGCCCTACGTCGGTCCGTGAACGGGCCGAAGCAGCGTGGCTCGTGACCGATCGCCACGTTCTCGGCGGCAGTCAGCCCGGTAGCCAGCATCGAGTACTGCGGTACGAAGCCTATGCCGACTCGCTCCGCGTCTCGGTGGGAGGAGAAGGAGGTCGGCGCACCCTTGACGTACACGGCGCCCGAATCGGGCCGCTCGAAGCCGCAGAGTATCCTGGCCAGGGTCGACTTGCCGGCCCCGTTCTCGCCGACCACGGCGTGGATCTCGCCCGATTCGAGCTCGAAGTCGACGCCGTCGAGGGCTTGAGCGGCTGAGGATCTATAATATTTACGTATCGACGCGAGCCTGACGATGTTCATCCACTACGAGGATACCGCTAGAAGGTATCGAACGAAAAGTCCGGCCTGCCTTCGGCCAAGGCTCGCACGGCCTCGTCGAACGCCGCGCGCAACGCCTCAGGCAGGGCTCGGAACGCATCGGCGTCCCGGTCGAAGCCGACGTAGCCGCCCTTGGCGGATACGACATCCGCACGGCCGTAGATCGACTCGTCGCCCGACAGGGCCAACTTGAGCCGCTCGTAGACCAGGCGGTCCTGGGCTATGGTGGCGCAGCCGACGACCGCTACCGGATCGAGGGCATAGCCGCCGCCATCGAACCATACGGCCGCCTTACCGCGCTCCCTGGCGGCCGCGACGACGCCCTGCCCGGCCGAGCCGGCTATCGGTAGGATCACCTCGACGCCCGAGCCATAGAGCGAGCCGGCCAGCTCGGCGGCCTTGGCCGAGTCGTACCAGTTGCCTATCTCCCGGAACTCCAGCTCGAAGGCCGGGTCGACGGCCTTGAGCCCGGCCTCGAAGCCGGGCCGGATCAGCCGGTCGAGGGTCGGATAGCGCTGCGCGGCGATGAGGGCGGCGCGCAGCGCGCCCGGTCCGGCCCTATCCTTGGACACGAGGCCGGCCAGCACGCCTACGATATAGCCCTGCTCCTTCTGGTTGTAGAGCACGGTATGGATGGCCGGGTTGCCCGCCAGGTAGGCGTCCGCCAGAATGAAGCGAAGCCCCGGGTAATCGGGAGCGAGCTTCGCGCACAGTTCCGGTAGCGACGGGTTCGAACTGACTATGACGGAGAATTCGCCCGAGGCGGCCGCGTCGCGCAGACTGTCCAGCCAGGTCGACTGGTCGTAGCCGGCTTCGATGACCTTGAGCCTGGCGCCGGGCGTCTCGTCGACGGCTCGCGTCGCGCCGGTCACGAGCATCTCGTAGATGGGGCTACCGGAGGCGATGCCTGGAACGAACACGGCGACCGACAGCGGATCGGCTACCTTCGTAGGCTTCGCGCACGAGGCTCCGAGCATCAGGCCCGCGGCGCAGGCGATGGCGGCAAACGGACGAACGTATCGGTGCATAATCGAACTCCTGTCTTGGCGCCTCCATCATTCCGGCTCGAGGCGCGCTATTCACGAAACTCGACCATGAGTATACTTATCGCGGTGCTAGTCGCGGAGTAGCCGCAGGCTTCCGTTCTTGAAAGCTTACGTTAAAGGTCAACCTGAATGAGCCCCGAGCGATCGTATAAAATAGTAGAACTAACGCGCATGTTCGGCCTGACGGCCAGGACGTTGCGCTACTACGAGGAGCTCGGCCTCCTCGAGTCCGAGGACCGGGACGCGACCGAACATCGCCGCTACTCGGAACGTAACGTCGTGCGCCTGAAGCGCGTGCAGCAGCTCAAGGACTACGGCCTGACGCTGTCGGAGATACGCGAGCTGTTCGACCTGGCCAAGCGCGATCGCACCGGCGTATCCGTCAGGGAGAGCCTCGCGGCCAAGTACCGCGCAAGGCTCGAGGACGCCAAGCGACGCCGCGAGTCGCTCGACGCCTATATCGAGGACCTGTCCTGGCACGTCGAGCAGCTCGAGCGCGTGAGCGACTTCTTCGATTGCCCCGGCGCGTCCTGCGCCGCCTGCCGCTGGGCCGAGCGCTGCGACGTACGCGCCCTGATAGCGAAGGACGCCTAACCGTGTACTGCGGCATCGACGTCGGCACATCGTCGGTCAAGTGCCTCATCACCGACGCGAGCGGCTCCAGGCTAGGCTTCGGTAAGGCCCCGGTCGGCCTGCACTTAGGCGACAGGGGCTTCGAAGCCGACCCGATGGAGTGGTTGCGCGCGACCGCCATCGCCTACGCCGAGGCCGCGACAGGCATTGGCGAAGCCACGCTCGCGGCGGGGCTCGCCGCGGTAGCCGTATCGGGTAATGGCCCGACCCTGGTGACCGTCGGCGGAGACGGACTGCCCATCGGGCGCGCCGCCTCGTGGCTGGAGCGAGGCGCCGTCGCCGAGGCCGAGCGAGTCTCGGCCCTGGCCGGCCGCCGCGTCGACCCGTCGTTCTACCTGCCCAAGGCCCTGCGCGCCATCGAATCGCCCCAAGGCGACGACGTAGCCATGTTCTTCTCCGGCCCGGAATACCTGGCCTTCGCGCTCGGCGCTGCCCCTGTATCCTATCTCGCGGACGACTACTATGACGCCTTCGTCTGGGACAGGGCCGTCGCGGCTCGGCTCGGGCTAGCCGACTCGCTCTTTCCCCTCTACGTACGCCCCGCGACCGTCATCGGCTCGGTCAGCCGGCAGGCCGCCGAGGCGGTCGGCCTACCCGCCGGCCTGCCTATCGTCGCCGGATTCCCTGACTTCCTCGCCGCTCTCGTCGGCTCCGGAGCGGTCGAGACGGGCCTCGCCTGCGACCGTTCCGGCTCGAGCGAGGCGCTCAACGTCTGCGCCGATCGCCCGTTCCCGGACCGCGCCATCTTCAGCCTGCCCCACGCGGTGAGCGGCCTCTGGAACCTATCGGGCGGCCTGTCGACGAGCGGCACGGCAGTCGAGTGGTTCGCCCGCGCCTCCGGCTACTCGACGGGAGGAGTATCCGGCTACGATGGCATCGAAGCACTGTTACTGGACGCGGAGCGCTCCAACGGGGACGTGCCGATATTCCTCCCATATCTATCCGGCGAGCGAGCGCCGCTCTGGGAGCCGGGTCTGCGAGGCGCCTTCATCGGCCTGTCCCTGGACCACGGCAGGAAGGAGATGGCTCGCGCCGTGGTCGAGTCGATCGCCTTCGGCCTGCGCCTCGCGGCCGATCGCATACGCGGCGGCGGCTTCGACATCCGCTTGGCGCGCTGCTCAGGCGGGGCCGCCCGCGACGCCTCCCTCTGCGCCATCAAGGCCGACGTCCTGGGCCTGCCCGTCGAAGTGCCGGCGTCGCCGGAGTGCGAGGCCATGGGCGACGCCTGCGCCTGCGCGGTCGCCCTCGGCGAACGATCCAGCCTGGCCGAGGCGTCGGCCTCCATGGTCGCCGTCGGGGCCCGCTACGAGCCGGATCCGCGACGCGCAGCCGCCTACGACGAACGCTACGAACGTTGGGAACGGGCCCTCGACGCCGTACTCTCGATGAGCGCCGAACGGGCGCCGAAGGAGAAGCGCTAGCATGATCGTCCTGCCTCCCTCGATGATGCAGAGCCTCATCCTATTCCTGCTCATCTGCGTCGGCTTCGGTGCCGTCAAGACCCGTACCCTGTCTCCCGACAACGTGCGCGCCCTGTCGCGCTTCCTCGTGGACTACACCCTGCCGGCCGTCATCATCATATCCATGCAGCGGCCCTTCAGCCCCGCGCTGCGCGACCAGGCCCTGCGCATACTGGGCCTCTCGCTGTTGTTCTACGCGGCGTCCTTCCCGCTCGCCTACCTTGCAACCGCGGCGTACCGCAAGTCCGGGCGAGCGGAGCTCGGGGTGCACCGCTTCGCGATGTGCTTCTCGAACGTCGCCTTCATGGGCTTCCCGGTGGCGGAGTCGCTCCTAGGCAAGGAAAGCCTGTTCATCCTCTCGATCTACAACATACCGTTCCAGGTACTCGCCTTCTCGGTCGGCATCGTGATGATATCGGGGCGACGCTCGGGCGCCGGTGCGCCGGGAACGCGCCGCCCCAGCCTCGGCTCGCTCCGTTCACTCGTCAACCCGTCGATCGTGTCCGCGGTCGCGGGCTTCGCGCTGTTCCTCGGTTCGGTACGCATACCCGAGCCGCTGTACTCGGCGATGGACCTGCTCGGCGGCATGACCACACCGCTGGCGATGGTCGTCATCGGCGCGACGTTGGCCAACACGCGCATCGGCGGAGTCCTGTCGAACCCGCGGCTATGGCTGACGACGGCCTATCGCCTCGCCCTCCTGCCCGCCCTGGCGTTCGCCGCGGCCAAGGCCGCTGGACTTACGGGCCTGGAGCTGTCGATTCCGGTGCTCGTGGCGGCTATGCCCGTGGCGGCCAATAGCACCATACTCGCCGGCGTCTACGGCGGCGACGACGTGACCGCCTCGGCCCTGGTCTTCGCCTCGACGCTACTGTCGCTGTTCACCATCCCCGCGCTCGGCTACCTGATAGCCTGACCCGAGCCTCGGCGCCGCTGTTTTAATCGATCTGTCTCTTTACCCTCGGATTCGCTCGGCGATATAGTTGCGCCGTAGCATCATGAAGACGAACCATCCGGCCGACCGCCGCATAGGCCTGAAACGATTCCTATCGTACCTATCACCCTACTGGGGCCTCTTCCTGCTCGGCTTCGCGGCGATGGCCCTATCGACGCTGGCAAAGCTGGCCGGACCGCTCATCCTGCGGGCCCTCGTCGACGAGTCCATACCGAACAAGGACCTGGTCGGCATGATACGCTACGCCCTCCTGTACCTCGGCATCATCGTGGCGATGGGGGCGCTCACCTACTATCAGACGACGACCATCGTCAAGCTGGGGCTGAACGTCGTCACGAACGTCAAGCGAGACTTGTTCTCCCACCTCCTGACGCTCCCGGTCAGCTACTTCGACAAGCACCAGGTCGGCGAGCTTATGGCCAGAGTCGAGAACGACACGGAGAAGGTCAAGCAGCTGTTCAGCGAGACGGGCATCATGCTGATAGGCAACATCATCTACTTCTTCGGTATCTTCGGCGTATTCGTCGCGATAGACGCCAGGATTGCGACGCTGGTCTTCATCCCGATGCCCTTCCTGCTCGTCGCGTTCATCTTCATTTTCGACAGGCTCAGGCCGCTCTACGAGAAGGGCCGCAAGAAGTACGCTGAGATCACGGCCATAGCCACCGAGTTCGCCCAGGGTATCGAGGTCGTACAGGCCTTCAATCGAGAGGAACACGCCGCGGCCAGGCTGGAGCGGGCCAGCAAGGACAAGCGCGACGCGGAGATACGCTCGGGCATGATCGAGTACAGCACGATGGGCTTCATGAACTTCCTGGGCGGGCCGATGTTCATGGTGCTGATCATCAAGCTGGTAGCGCCTCAGGTCTTCGCGGGCGCGCTGACCGTCGGCACCCTGCTCGTGTTCATCGAGTACGGCATGAGGCTGTTCGAGCCGCTGTTCAGCATAGGCGAGAACATACGAGGTATCCAGCAGGCCCGCGTCGCCCTCGGTCGCATTTTCGGCATCCTGGATCTGGAACCGGAGCCGGTCGGTTCCGGTCTGGAGCCGCGCTTCGAGCGGCAGATCGAGTTCCGCGACGTATCCTTCGAGTACAAACCCGGCGAGCCGGTGCTCGACCGCGTCTCGTTCACCATCCAGCGGGGCGAGACGGTAGCCTTGGTCGGCCCGTCCGGCTCGGGCAAGACGACGACGGTCAGCCTGCTATGCGGCTTCTACGCCGCGACCTCCGGCTCGATACTCGTCGACGACGCGCCGCTCGGCGAGCTGTCGACCCAGGCCTGGAGGCGCACGATAGGCCTCGTCCTCCAGGACGTCTACCTATTCCCGGGTAGCATCCTCGAGAACGTCAGAGTCTACGACGACGGCCTGTCCGTCGAGGATGCCGAGGCGGCGCTCCGCACGGTGCATGCCGCGGACTTCGTCTCAAGGCTGCCCGGCGGCATAGGCGCGGAGTTGCATGAGCGGGGCTCCAACCTATCGATGGGCGAGAAGCAGCTCCTGTCCTTCGCCAGGGCCGTCGCGTTCGGCGCCGAGCTGATCATCATGGACGAGGCGACGGCGAGCGTCGACGTGGCGACCGAGCGCAAGATCCAGCGTAGCCTGGACGTGCTGCTAAAGGGCCGCACCGCGCTGATCGTGGCGCACCGCCTCTCGTCGATCCTCAAGGCGGACAAGATACTGTTCTTCAAGGATGGTCGCATCATCGCGCAGGGCAGGCACGACGAGCTGATAGAGTCCCTACCCGAATATCGGGAGCTGGTACGCCTCCAGTTCCCCGACCTGATAGCCGAAACGGAGACGATAGCATGAGCGAACCGAGCGGCGGCGCCGACGCGCCGCGCGTAGACCATATACGTTGGATAGGCCGACTCTGGAAGGAGAAAGCCTGGCTGATCGTCGTCCTCTTCGCTCTGACCCTGCTGTCGAGTGCCGTGGCCGTCACCTATCCTTACCTCTGCAAGCGCCTCCTCGACACGATCCAGCGCCTCCTCGAGTCCGGAGCGGATGACGCCATGCGCGAGGTCGACCGGCTGCTCCTCGTGTTCGCCGCGGTCGGGGTCGGCGGCCTCGTCGCCTCGCTCTTCCCGGGCATACGCGGCGTGACCAACTCCATCTTCGAGCACGCTATACGCTCCAAGTACTGGCGCAAGGTACTGGCCAAGGACTACTCCTTCTTCTCCAAGTTCTCCTCCGGAGACATCGTCACGAGGCTGACCGACGACCTGTACGATTTCCCCAAGCTGTCATGGTTCCTCTGCTCCGGCATCTTCAGGGCGGTCGAGTCGATCAGCAAGGTGGCATTCTGCCTGGGCGCCATGTTCCTGCTCGACTGGCGGCTGACCCTGCTGTCGCTGATACCGCTCCCGGTCATGATCGCCCTGTTCTACGTGACGCAAGATAGGATCTACGATACCTTCCAGAAGAACCAGCAGGCGATCAGCGCCATCAACTCGAGGCTCGAGATGAGCTTCTCCGGCGTGCGCATCATCAAGGCCTACGCCTGCGAGGACAAGTACAAGCGCTTCTTCTCCGATGTACTCAAGACTCGTTGGAACACCGAGATGGCCGTGGCCAGGCTCGAGGTCGTGCTCCACATGATCTACCAGTACATCGACTACGTGGCGCAGGTCGGCATCGTGTTCGCGGGCGGCTTGATGGCCGTCCGGGGCAGTATTTCCGTAGGCACTTTCTACGCCTTCTATACCTACCTGTCGATGCTGATCTACCCCATCCTCGACATACCGCAGCTATTCGTCTCGGGCAAGCGCGCCTTCGTCAACATCGACCGTCTCGAGGAGCTGACCGCCCACCCGGAGCCATACCGTCCCGCATGTCCCGCCCCGGTCGGGGACGTGGCGACGATAGGGCTCGAGCGATTCACCTTCGGCTACGGCGACCGGCCCGGCGACGCCCTGTCGGACATAACGATGACGCTGCGCCGTGGCGAGCGCGTCGGGGTGATCGGGCCGGTAGGCTCGGGCAAGTCGACGCTGGTCAAGGCCCTGCTCGGCCTGCTGCCGGCTTCGTCTGGCCGGGTCCTCGTCAATGGCGTCGACCTGCGCGAGGCGGATATCGTCGCCTACCGGGCCAGGATAGGCTATGTGCCGCAGGAAGCCCTGCTGTTCTCCGGCACCCTGCGCGACAATGTCGACCTGGGCTCCGACGCGCCTTCGGACGAGCTGTTCAGGGTCTCCGTCGAGGCGGCCCAGCTGACCGAGGAGCTGATGAGCTTTTCCGAAGGAGAGCGCACGGTAGTCGGACAGCGCGGCGTAAGCCTGTCCGGAGGGCAGAAGCAGCGCATGGCCATAGCCCGAGCGGTAGCCAGGGAACCGCAGTTCCTCTTATTCGACGACATCACCGCCAGCCTCGACGCGTCGAACGAGGAACGGCTCATGCGCAGGCTCGACCAGCTCGACCCCGATCTGGGCTACCTGATCGTGTCGCACCGGCTCTCGACGCTGCAGTACGTCGACCGGGTGCTATACCTCGAGGGAGGCAAAGCGCTGGCCTTCGGTACGCACGAGGAGTTGATGGACCTTCCGTGGTATCGGGCGTTCATCACCGAGCACATGGGCGCCGTCGCCTCCGAGACGGTCTAAGACTCGTCCCGGAGATAGCGGCGACGCTAGGGAGTCGAGAATAGCGACAGCGCTAGGAACGGTATGGCCGCGGCGCTGATTATGGCTCCGGTCCTGAGCGCGTCGGCGCCGGCCGCCAGGTCTCCCGCGTCGATCAGCATGATGCCGTTGACGGCTATGGCCGCGCCGCCGGCAAGGATCAGGCCGCCGGCTATGACGCCGCCCGACTGTAGCTTGGCGGCCCGACGAATGGCCGCCCCCTCCTCCTGGCTCAGGAACCCCGCCGCGACCGGGTCGAAGGCGCGGTCGAACTGGACGCGGGCCTCGTCGAAGCCTTGCAGGTAGCCACGCTCGTACGACTCCCGGGCCGTGGCCTCGTCCTGGTCTGTGGATGGGGCCGGCTCGACTACGGCGACGCCCTCCGTCGGGGCTTTCCCGCCGAGCCGCGCCTCGGGCTCCGATACGTAGTCGTTCTCGACCCAGAAACTGCGTATGGTCTCGTCCAGCGCCGTCTTCGTAGCCGCTGCCTTGCCGGAACGACTCTCCACCGACAGCATCTCCCCGGCCACCACCACATAGGAGCGAGGGATAGCCTCGAGCGATTCGGCGGCGTGAGCGTCGGAGCGTATGAAGGCCGTCACCTCGACCGCTCCCACGAAGCAATAGGCATTCGTCCTCGTGGTTGCGGCGCCGCCGGCGGAGGCCACGACGTCAAGGCCGAAATCGGTGCCGCGTACTCCGGCGATCGCTTGGGAGCTGCGTACCGAGAAGGTATCCGTACCGGCCAGCCGCTCTACCTTGGCGCGAACCCGGCCGTAGACGAGCTGCAGCGAGGTCTGGCCGTCCGACAGGCGCTCGAGCACGAAGGTGGTATTCTCGGCCAGCTTGACGACGGCGCCGCCCGAGACGAGGCGCATCTCCACGAAAACACCCTTGCCGGTCTGGACCTGGTCGCCTTCGTACAGCTCCAAGCCGATAGGATCGGCGATGCCGAGCCTACGTCCGGCCCTGATGACCAGCACGTCGTCCCCGCTCGAGTACTCGACCACTGCCGCGGGCGCACCCTGTGCCCAGGCGGCCAGTCCCGTCATCGCAATGATCAGCGCCAGCGTAAGGATCCTCGCCTTAGCATTCATCGATCCACCTCCGACCCGAGAGGATGCAACGGCTCGACTATACCACGGCCGGAACCCAGTCGCAACGCCGACCACGGCCTCGTTGATTTATCCGCTTTCAGCGGCTATACTTGTCCAAAATATGGAGCAGTTGCTCAATGAAATCAGGATCGCCTACATAGATTCTGGTATTAACCAAATACTCGCCGACATACCGGAAAGCGCGGTCAATGCTCCGTACGCGATGCGATTCAGCCAGGGTGAGGAATACTTCATCGAGCTCGGATCGCCCCTGATCGTACCCCATCTGCCGATCCACCACGACATACGCACGCCCGTCCCGGCCGCCGACTATGCCGCGGCGATACGCGACGTGGTCAGCCAGCTCACGGCCGTTTTGCCCGAATGCTTCTCGGGCCTTACCTACTTCTTCGACCCGGCCGAGATCCTGAAGCCATGCTTCTACCGACTCTACAAAGTCGAGGCCGACGTCTACCTCTACCTGCTCAGGGTTGACCTCCTCCCCAAGCCGTTCGACGCCGATACCATCGAGCCCGGAACCAACGACCGGACTTCCGCCTACTCGACGCGGCGAGTCTACCTCGAGTCGGAGCTGATCCCGCTCGAGGCGGTCATGTGGGAGGCCGGCAGAGTCAAGGCCTTCAGGATCAAGCAGCTGATCTCGCAGACCTGGATAGGTGAGACCGGCAAGGGCTACCTCGTCAGGGGCGTCTGGATGGACAGTGACCTGTCGAAGTTCTTCACGAAGCTGTTCCTGCCGTCCGGCAAGCGCGTTTATCCATTCTACCCCCTGTTCTGCAAGTACAAGACGCTCTGCTGCATGCCGCCCCTGCTCAGCGCCGACGGTAGGCGGAGCCTCATCCCGCTGCTCCATAAGGCTATCCAGTTCCTGGCCCCCGAGATAGGCCGGATACAGGAAGTCCTCAGGAACGCCAAGTTCGACGAATCGCTGTCGGATTTCAAGTCGCTCAGGGACAGGGTACCGGAGTCGTGGAAGGCTCCGCTCGCGGGCTATAGCATCCTAGCGTACCTCAACGACCGTGAACAGAAGGAGTACTCGCTCGACCATGCAAAAGATCCGACTTGAAGACATCCCAGGGCTCCGCGTAACCGTGATGGGCCTCGGCCTGAATGGAGGCGGTGTGGCGTCGGCGCGCTTCTTCGCGGAGCGCGGCGCCCTCGTCACCGTAACCGACATGAAGGACGAGACGGCGCTCGCTGAGTCGGTGGCGGCCCTCTCCGGCTTAGGCATCCGATACGCGCTCGGCCGCCACGACGAAGCCGATTTCTCCGGCGCCGACCTTGTCATAAAGAATCCGGCCGTCAGGCCGGACAATCCGTACCTGCTCGCGGCGAAGCGGGTCGAGACCGACCTGTCTATGTTTCTACGCTTCTGCCCTGCGCGGATAGCCGCGGTGACGGGCTCCAAGGGCAAGTCGACCACCGCGACCGCGATGGCGTGGATGCTCAAAGCTGGCGGCCTCGACGCCTATCTCGGCGGCAACATAACCGTCTCGCCGCTCGGCTTCCTCGATAGCGCCACGGCCGACTCGGTCGTCGTGCTCGAGCTGTCGAGCTGGCAGCTCGGCGACCTCCGCGGCTCCGGAGTCCTCAAGCCCAGCGTCGCCGCCCTGACCCGCATCGTGCCCGACCACCTGGACCGATACGGCACGATGGAGGCCTACGTCGCCGACAAACGGCTCATCTACGCTGATCAGGACTCGTCCGACTGGACCGTGTTCGATCTCGACGACCCCTATGGACGTTCCTTCGCGGCCGAGACCGGAGCCAGCGTGCTTGGCTACGGGGCGATCCTGCCGCCCGGAACCTACGGCGTACGGGTGCCGGCCGACGGGAGTCCCTGCATCGCTACGCTGCCGGATGTCGGCGAGGCGGAGCTCGTCCCGGAGCGGCTCCTCGTTCCCGGGGCCCATGCCAGGCGCAACCTGGCCGCCGCGGCGGTCTCCGCTTGGGCCCTCGGCGTCGAGCCGACCAGGATCGCCGCGGCCGCGGCTACGTTCCCTGGCGTCGAGCATCGGCTCGAGCCCATACGCGATAGGCGCGGCGTCCGCTGGTTCAACGATTCGGCGGCCACCGTGCCCGAGGCCGCGAAGGCGGCCGTAGAGGCGTTCGACGCTCCCGTCGTGCTCATAACAGGCGGCACCGACAAGAAGCTCGAGTTCGAGACGGCCCGCTCCGCGTACGCCAGGGCCGCCTCGGTCGTGCTTCTTTCGGGAACGGGTACCGACAAGATACTACCGCTACTCAAGGCCGATGGTGTGCCGTACAGCGGCCCCTATTCCGATATCGGACTGGCCGTCGCCGAGGCGGATCGCCTGGCGCTTCCCGGTTCTGTCGTGGTGCTATCGCCCGGATGCACTTCGTTCGGCATGTTCAAGAACGAATTCGACCGCGGCAGGCGCTTCAAAGCCGCCGTGGCCGAGCTACCGGACTGACGGGCCGTAAGCCCTGGCAGGCGCCAGCTAGCGGGAGTACGTCACGGCGCAATAACCGACGGACGAATCGCTACCGGGCGCCAGCTCATCGCTCGAGCCGCGCATGACTAGGCGGGAGACGCTGGCCCCGAGTCGCCTGGCGAATGACATGGCGGCCACGGCTGCCCCAACCGAGCAGGCGGAGCCGCACAACTCCGCCTGTCTGATAGCCTCGGCTTCGTCCATGGCCAGGAAGGCGTCGGTAATATCCTTATTGGCGCGCCCGGCCCAGGCGAAGCCACCTGGAGCCGGGCCTCCCGGCTCGAAGCCGTAGGCCTTGCCGTAATGCGTAAGGTCGGTGGATCCGAGCACGAAGAGGCGGCGGCCAGACGAGACCTGGTAGTCGGCGAGCTCCGAGCCAAGCCGAGCGGCCCTCTCGTCATTCGGGGCGCGCAGGCATACGAGCGGAGTCCCGGGGAATCGATGGGCAGCCATAGGCAGGTGCACCTCGACGGTGTTGTCGGTGCCTCGTTCGCCTTGGACCTGTACGGCACGGGCCAGAACCTCGCGAAGCTCAGCGTCCGCGGGGGCAGCGCCGAACGGTGTGTCGAAGCCGTCTTCCCGGTACATCCTGAAATCGGCGCCCGCCGGCAGGTGCCCGCCAATGATGACGACGACATCGGCTTCACCTGCCGACATCCAGGCCGACCAGGCTATCCTGCCAGAATAATACCATCCGGCGTGGGGCGCGATGGCCGCTACCGCGCCGCCGATTCGAGTCTGCTCATCCAGCCTAGCCCAGGCGTCGAGCTTTGCTCCGGCCTCGGCCCCCGATAAAGGATACCATCCGTCCGGCAGACAACGGGCGCGTATAGCCATGGGGCCTCCTCTCGGTTCCAAAAAAGGGATATTAGGATTATACTGCATCACTATGAAACGCGAACCATTACTTATAGCCATATGCTCGTTCGTCGTTATAGGCGCTCTCGTCGCCTGGCCGGTCCTACGCGTCGCCAAGGCCTTGGACTCGGGAGAAGAAGCGGCGCGCGCCTCATTCTCCGAGCTTCGCCGCGGCGCGCTGAACACGATCCAGTCTCCGGAGGATTCGGTCGGCGGCGTCTGGAGGGCCAAGGTCGCCGACGCGTGGGCGGCTCAACCGAACCTTTTGGCCGTCGTCATCAGAGACCCGGACGGCGAGGTCCTGTACGCCAGACCGGGCTCGTCACCATACTACGCTCGAAGCGACGAGGGGCTAGTCTTCGAGCGTCCCGAAGGCACGACCACGCGTTTCAGCGGCCCCATCTCCGCGGGCATGAGCGTCGAGGCGCTCTACGTGACCCTGACGCAGGAAGCCGCATTCTACCCGATCCGCGACGGAGCCGTGGCCCTCGCCTCGCTCCTGGCCCTACTGGTCGCATGGCTCCTCGCGGCGGCGAACGCCAAGCCGGAAGCTACGAACAAGAGTCTCCGCGAGTCGCCGGAAGCCGTTACCGACGATTGGGAGCCAAGCATTCCGGAGCTCATACCGCCCGAGTCGTCGCTATACGCCGAGGACCCGTTCGGCGACAGCACATCATCGCCCGAACCAGCGGCCGACGAACCCGCGGCCGACGAACCCGCGGCCTACGAACCCGTGGCCGAAGATGCCGCGGCCGACGAGCCGACCGCGAGAACCGCTCCTCCCGGGCCGAAGTCCGCGTTCATCGGCCAAAACGACCTGCCGGAAGGTTGCCTCGAGGGCCCACGCGGACTGTTCGACGCCGAGACCGGCCTCGGCTGGGAAGCCTACCTGCGAGAGCGACTCAGCGCCGAGCTCAAGCGCTCCGCCTCGTTCGAGCAGGACCTATCACTGCTGATCGCGTCCATTGACGGGGCCGAGCGCGGCGACGAGGAGTTCAACCTCTTCGCGTCGTCCGTGCGCGATTACTTTACCTTCAAGGACATGGCTTTCCTGTTCGGGGACAACGGAGCCGCGCTCATCCTGCCGAACATGGACGTGGACCACGCGCTCAGAATGTGCGGCGAGCTGATGAAGAAACTGTCCGCGTCGATGGCGGTCAGGCGAGCCGGCGGGACCGGCGTCTACATGGGCCTGTCCTCGAGGGCTGGACGCCTCGTCGACGCCGACCGTATCATCGGCGAGTCGATGGCCGCCCTGTCCAAGGCGCGCTCCGACGGCCAGGGCGGCATCATGGCCTTCCGCCCCGATCCTGAGAAGTTCCGCGCCTATCTCGCCGGACAATAGCTAGGGCCGTAGCTCCCCGATCGGCTTGAGGGCCTCGGTAAGGCTCCAGGCCGGCAGGTACATCCCGCGCTCCCGCTGCGACGACCGGGCCGGATAGCGCCCATCGGCGCGAGCCGGCTCGACGGCCAGGTTCAGCGTCCTGCCGTTCCCGAGTCGCAGCTCCAGCTCGACGACCGCGTTTCCCGCGGGTTCGTCGGCGTCGGCGTAATCGTCGCCGCGTAGCGCGGCGATCGCCCGAATCATCGCGTCGACCTTCATCGCGTCGAGAGCCTCGCCGCCGCTCATCCAGCCCTTTCCGGATCTCGCAATCATATAATCGAGGCTCACGGCTGAGCCGCCAGCGCCGTCGAGCGAGCCGCGGAGCAGTACCTCCTCGACGTCGTCGGGGGTCGGGGGCGACGACCAGGCCCGAAGGTCGAGCCAGCTCGAGCGACGGCCGAGCGCGTAGGAGGCCATGCCGGAGGCGACGGCGTACGACTCCGGCCCATCGCCTATCGATATATAGACCGTACCGGGCGACGAAGCGTACGAACCGAGGGCGAACGCGCATAGCTCCTTCCCGCCTTCGCCCAGCAGAGTCACCTTGCGCGCTCCCGCGCCGAGGCCGAGGGCCGGCTGCGACGAAGCGTCCTCGGCGACAAGCTCGGCCCGCTCGATCGAATCGACCGCCTTCAGAAAGGCAGCCACACGGGATGAATCCACCGGTAGCCACGCGTCGCCGTCGACCGCTTCCCAGCCGGTACCTGTCTTGACGAGCTCGACTGGCTCGCCCCCGGATATGCGTATCGAGGTTACGGCAGACGCGTCATCGAGGAGGTCGCGCCGCGACTCCTTCGAGCCAGACGAAGTCGGGGATAGTATCAAGCCGAGCGACACGAGCAGGGCCAGCGCCGCGTCGGCCGCGGCGACGAGCCGTACGCGCTTCTTATAGTCGATCATGCCGCTCCTCCCCTCGAAGGCCTCGAGGCGGCTTCGGCGCCGCGCCTGCGCGCCGAGCGCGCAAAGGCGAAGGCCACGACGCCGAATGGCACGATGCCGAGGCAGACTATATAGGTAACGGCGACCAGGAAATCCCGCAGGCCGTCGTCGTCGATGCGGTTGAGCCGCGTGTCGGCGACGGCCCTGGACCGGATCGCGATCAAGTCGTCGCTCGAGGCGAGCCAATCGGCCGCATTCAGCGCGAACGACGCGTTGAAGCCCGAGTCGCTCATGCGCATCAGGTCGCTTAGGAAGTCTGCGGACGAGACGACGACCATACGTGTCGGCTCGGACTCGACTCTCGTCGGCGCTAGCGGCGGGGCTCCGTCCCTGTACGGCGGATCTCCGGCCGAGAAGGCGCTCCTGAAGGATCCGCTCGCCGAGGCCGCGAGCAGGTACTGACCGCCCGTGCCGTCGCGCTCGAGCGCATACAGGGCCTGGTCGTCCGGACCGGCGGCGAAGCGCTCGGTCTGCAGCCAGGCCTTCGGGCTGGTCTTGGCCAGCTCGACGTACTCGACGCCTTCGACGGGTCGGAGGCGTAGCGGGCTCGGCCAGAACAGGTCGAGACCGCCGAAGCGGGCCGTCATCGGCGAGTCGTCCGATACGAAACGCTCGTCGACGATGATCCAGAACGGGTAGCGCAGGTACTGGATCTGGTACGAGCCGGTCGGCCCCTGGGTCTGGAACGGCACGGTAAGGCTCGACTGGTCGAGGACCAGCGAGCGATCCACGTCGAAGCCGTAGGACGACAGCATCGACAAGAGGCCGCCGTCCGGTACCGCGGACGCCGCCAGCCCGTAGTCGGCCCGCACGTCGACACCCTTGACCGCGAAGAAGGTCTTGCCTCCGCGCATGACGAAGGCGTCTACGAAAGCCGAGTCGTAACGATCCATCGCCGCGTTGCCGAGCACGAACAGCACATCGACGTCGTCGTCGACGGCCCGGCCGCGCTCCAGCTCGCGCGTCTCGTAGCCGGCCCTCGCGAGGTTGCCCCGTAGCGTCTGATAGTCCCCCGCCAGGCTCTTATCGGCGTCGCCGACGAGAAGCCCGATCACCTGAACGTCGTTCGATACGACCGCCCTGACGGCCTTGACCAGCTCGTACTCGAGCGTGGCGGTCGACAGCACGGACGGTATGGTCTCATGGCGGTCCAGGTACTCCACGACGATTCCGGTATAGACGATGGCCACGCGCTGCTCCGAGCGCTCGACCACCTGCATTTGCTGCGCCGCCACGCCGAAGCCATCAGCCTCGGCCGTGTCGTCGCTAGGGTCGACGACGCGCACGCGCACCTTGCCCTTGCTGACCGATTCGAGCTCTCGCAGGAAGTCCTCGATCTCGCCGGGTCCGGGATGGCGGTCGGCCAGGCTTTTCGAGACGAAGTAGCTGATCCTCACACTTTCCGGTATCTCGTTCCGCAGGGCCTTGGCAGCATCCGACAGCGTGAACATGCGCGTCGAGGTCAGGTCGAGCCGAGCGTAGTACATCGTCGAAGCCACCGCCGCGAGGACCAGCCCGACGACGATCAGGGCGAGGAGCAGGCGCTCCCGTTTACGAAGCGTTTCGATCATCGCCTACCTCCACTTCCCGGCCGAGATGAGCCTGGCCGTGGCGTAGAGGCACGATACGGTTATGACGCAGAAGTACGCCACATCCCTCGTATCGATCACACCTCTCGAGAACGAGCCGAAATGGTACGACAGCGACACCCAGTTGACGAGGCCGGCCAGCCAGCCGGGCAGCGATAGGAGCGTGGTGAGCCTGGACATGAGGCTGAGCGCCAGGAGCAGCATCACCGTGGCCATGAAGGCGCTGATCTGGTTCTTCGACGCGCTCGACACCGCCTGGCCTATGGCCGAGGCGGCCGAGGCCATCAGGAGGGCGCCCAGGTACTCGGCGACTATGGTGCCTGAGTCGAAGCGGCCGAACATCGAGGCCAGGAGCGGCACCGGCAGGCTCAGCGCGAGCGCGGCGGCCACGACGGCCAGGGCCGCGAGGTACTTGCCGACGACGAGCTGTCCGTCCATCAATGGCATGGTCAGGAGCAGCTCATAGGTACCCTGCTTGCGTTCCTCGGCCCAGAGCCTCATCGTCAGCGCCGGGACGAGGACCGACATGACGAACGGCATCAGCGAGAAGTACCCGCGCATCGTCGCCTGCCCGGCGGCGAAGAAATCGCCGACGAAGAAGAACAGCGTCCCGCAAGAGAGCAGGAACGCGACGATGAAGATATAGGCCACCGGCGAGTTGAAATAGGCCGACAGTTCCCTCTTGGCTATAGTAAGGGCGCCGCTCATCGCTTTGGCTCCTCCCTGGTCAGTCGCACGAAAATATCCTCCATCGAGAGGCGCTCGCGCTTGAGTTCGATGAGCTTCGTGCCGTTGGCGGCGGCCCAATCGAACAGCCCCTCGGCGACGTCGTCTCCCCGGCCCTTGCCGGCGGTCACGGCAAATCGGGTCGTCTCGCCGCTCGCGGCTTGGGTCGGCTCCGCGGACAGGACGTTCGGGATGGCGCGTATAGCCGCCAGAGCCTCGACGGGGTCGAAACCGCCCTTGACGGCGCATTCGAGCCGTTCGTCGCCCTGCAGGCCCGCGCCTATGGCCTCGGCGCTACCCATGGCGACGACGAGTCCGTCGTTGAGGATGATCACCTCGGAGCAGAGCGCCTCGACCTCCTGGAGTATATGGGTCGACAGTATGACCGTCTTCTCCGCCCCGAGGGAACGGATCAGCGAACGGATCTCGAGGATCTGGTTCGGGTCGAGGCCGGTCGTCGGCTCGTCGAGGATGAGTATGGCCGGATCATGCACGATGGCCTGGGCCAGTCCGACGCGCTGCCTGAAGCCCTTGGATAGCCGCTCGAGCCGAATGCCCGCTACGCCCGACAGGCCGCAGGCGTCGACGGCCCGCTCGATCGCGGCTTTTCTGGCGGCGCGCCTCTCCTTGCCTCCGAGCCCGCGGGCGGCGGCGACGAAGTCGAGATACTCGGCCACGGTCATATCGAGGTAGAGGGGTACACCCTCGGGCAGGTAGCCTAGGGAGGCCTTCACTCCCTCCGGATCCTCGACGACGTTCCGTCCATCGAGGACGGCGCGACCGGAACTCGGCCGGTGATACCCGGTCAGCACCTTCATGATCGTCGTCTTGCCAGCCCCGTTCGGGCCGAGCAGGCCGAGCACCTTGCCCGAGCCGACGGAGAAGCTCACGCCGCGCACGGCCTCGAAGGAGCCGTAGCGCTTGACGAGAGCCGATACTTCTACCATACGAGCCTCCAGAACATAATCCGGGACTGAAACAACCCGGGGTTCGGGTGGTTACCGCTCCGCGTCAGTCCACGTAGTCGAGCGAGAAGCGCATCCTATCCTTGGAGAGTACGGTCTCGGGGAATATCGCCCGCGCCTCGTCCTGCAGTACGCGCAGCTCCTGATCGGCGTAGCGCGGGCTATAGTGGATCAGGGCCAGCTTCTTGACCCCGCCTGCGTCGCGGGCGATGGTCGCGGCCTGGAAGGCTGCCATATGCTTCTTCTCGACGGCGCTCTGCAATAGCTCCCGCTCGAACATGCCCTCGCAGACGAACAGGTCGGAGCCGGCCACCTCGGGCGCGATCTCAGGCAGGTACAGCGAGTCGGTGACGAAGCTGAATTTCCTGCCGCTCCTCGTCGGGCCGAGCACGTCTTCCGGCCTGACCTCCCGGCCGTCCGAGGCCTGCACGACCTCGCCGGCCTGCAGCCTCGACCAGAGCGGTCCACGCTGGACGCCCAGCTCGGTAGCCCTCTCCGGGTGGAAAGCGCCGGGACGCGGCGACTCTTCCATGGCGTAGCCGTAGCAGGTCTTGGTATGCCTGAGCGGGAAGGCCCTGACTACGAAGCCGTCGCCCTCGTAGCAGACGGCCGGCGCCTGTACCTCTTTGACCACGATCTCATAGTTAATGTACATGTCGAGCACCTTACGGCTAGTCTCGACGTACTCGGCTATACGCGGCGGGCCGTAGATGTACAGGGGCTCGTCCCGGTCGACCTGGCTCGACAGCATGAGCAAGCCAGGCAGGCCGGTGACGTGGTCGGCGTGGGTATGCGAGATGAAGATGGCGCTGATCTTCTTCCAGCGGAGGTTAAGCCGCCGGAGGGCCACCTGCGTACCCTCCCCGGCATCGAAGAGGAACAGGTCGCCCTCGCGCCTGAGAAGGACGCTGGTAAGGTGCCGATGCGGCAGGGGCATCATGCCGCCGCAGCCGAGGATAAAGGCTTCTAGGTTCATGTGGGACTACTATACGTAAAAAGCGGCATACGATGCAACGGAGAAGTCGTGACGTCACGCTCGCCCGACTATTGCGTATCGCTCCGCTTTTATGCGAATATATTAAGATGCAAGCATTTATGGACCTCGGGCTGAACGATGCCTTAGCCAAGGCCTTCGTCTCCCTTGGATTCGAAGATCCGACTGAAATCCAGAAGCTGGCCATCCCGGCCATACTCGCCGGCAGGGACGCCTACGTCAGCTCCGCGACCGGTACCGGCAAGACCTTCGCGTACCTCGCGCCGATACTCGACTCCCTCCTATCCTCGGCGGAAGACTCCCCGGCCTCGGTCCAGGCCATCGTCGTAGCGCCAACCCACGACCTGGCCGTCCAGATCGAACGCGAGGCCGGTCGCCTCGCCGAGGCCGCCGGCTTCAAGCTGCGAGCCATGTGCGCCCTCGGCTCGGTACCGCTCAAACGGCAACTGTCGCGGCTGGCCGACAAGCCCCAGCTGATCGTCGGCTCCGCCGGCCGCATACGCGACCTGGCGCTCGGCCGATACATCGACCTGTCGGCGTGCCGCTGGGCCGTGCTCGACGAGGCCGACCGCCTGTTCGAGAACGAGGCCATCGACGTCACCACCGAGCTCTTATCGGCTCTGCCCGACGCCTGCGGGCGGCTCCTCGTCTCGGCATCCCTGCCGAACCGCACCGTCGACCGGTCGGCGGCCTGGTTCCGGAACCCGCTCAGGCTCATCGTCGACCCCTCCGAAGCGCTACGCACGAGCATCGAGCACTGGTGCTTCCACTCCGTGTCCCGATCGAAGCTCGACTTCCTCCGGCGCTTCGAGGCGGCGGTCAAGCCCGAGCGCTGCCTGCTATTCGCCTCGTCGAACGCGTCCATCTTCAACATCCAGAAACGGCTGGACTACCTGGGCTTCCCCGCGGTCGTCCTCAAGTCCGACAAGGAGGGCGAGGAACGCAAGAACGCCCTGGCCGACTTCACGAGCGGAGCCGCCAGGTGGATGATCACCACCGACCTAGGCGCTCGCGGCCTCGACCTGCCGGACGTGTCCCACGTCATCAGCTTCGACCTGCCCGAGGAGCCGACCGTCTACATGCATCGCGCCGGCCGAACGGGCCGGGCCGGCAAGCGTGGCGTATCGGTGACGCTCGCCGACCTGGTCGAGCTGAAGCGAGCGTCCAAGATAGCCGTGCGCTACGGCTTCTCGTTCGTCTGCAAGATACTCGACTCCGGCATCGTGCACGACATTGAACCGGAGAATTTTTTCGCTATCGCGGAGGAAGAGGAAGCCGCCAGGAAGGACGTCAAGCTCGAGGGCACGAAGCGCCCCGAGTCCAGCAGGCGCCGGCGTCCGGTCGGTACCTCAGTGGGCGAGCGGCCTCGCCGCCCGCCCGCGGAAGGCGGCTATCGCTCGGCCATGGAGCCGAACCGCCAGCCTGCGCGTCAACCGTCTCAGCCGCCTAGGCGCGATCGGCCGCGGCAGTCCCCTAAGCCAGGTCGACCGCAGCCCCTTGCCGGCCAGCAGGGCCGCTCGCCTGTGGCCGCCCCCGCTGGGTCACCGAACGGGACGCCGAACAATCCCCCAAACGGCACCCCCAACGGGATCCCCAACGGGACCCCCAATGGGAACCAGCCCGCCAAGCGTAAGCATCGTCGCCGCAAGGGCGGCCCCAAGGACGCTCAGAAGCCGAGCGCCGAATAGCGCTACCCGGTTCAGTCGCCGTGCTTCCGGCGCTCGACGAGCTGGGCGAGTTCGACGAGGCCGACCGACGTCGCTTCGTCGCCGCAGGCCTCCGCCATCGCCGCAAACGCGCCGAGGTATCGTCGGAATTCGTCGGCGTACTTTTCATGAGCCAGCTTACGCACGTAACGCAGGGCCTTCGACCCGGCGATCCTGGCCGCGCGACGGTCTCCGGCGCCGATAGCCGCGTTACCGGTCGCGAGCAAGGCGTCCAGGTCGTCGGAGACCGAGGAGCAGGCGCAAGCGGCCAGCGCCTCGCAGAACGGCCCGCGCCTATCGTCAGGCATGGCGCGCAGAAGCTGGCCGGCGTCGTCGGCCGCCCGCCTCATGCCTCCCCCGAAGAACGCGGCCGCCTCGAGCCAGGGCGCCTCCGATCCGAAGAACACGGAGCGGACGCGCTCGGGGTCATAGCTAGACCGCAAGGCCTCGTCCACAGCCGCCAGGTCGGCTAGCGACCGCCTAGCCAGGTCCTCATCGGTGGCCTCGGCGCGCGTATCGACGACGAACAGGTACTCGCGGCTCCGCTCGCTCCTGGACGCCGACTGTCGCCCGCCGCGATACGCAATGTAGTCGAGGGCGATGATCTCCAGTCGGCCGCGTGGGGCTAGAAGGGCCGCCATATCCTCGCCGCTCAGGTGGCCGTCAGCATTCCAGCTGAAGACGATGGAGCCGGCGTCGGTGGCATCGAGCAGGGATCGTATTGCGCCGGCCGCCTCGCGTCGTACGCAGAACGGCGAGCGCCGCTCCTTCCAATCGACCGGGATGCCTGCCTTGGTAGAATGACGTTCCGACGAGGCCAAGGGCCGAGGCTCGCGGTCCCAGACGAGTATGGTGTTGAGCAGGTGGTAATTCGGACCGTACTGGTGCTGGTTGTACGGCGGGTCGAAATAGGCGATATCGAAACTCTTTCCCGCCATGAAGGCCACGGCGTCGAGCCCGTAGACCTCGGCCGGAGGGGCGTCGGGCAACACGGGGGCCTCGAGCTCCATGCGTCCGAGTATACGCCCGAGGGCGTCCTTGCCGTGGCCACCGAACCCGCGATGGTAGGCCTTGAAGACGCCGGAGGTATTCGTATGCACGGCGGCCTCGAGGAGGAGGGCGCCCATCGCGACACGGCGGCGGACATCGCCTGGCGATAGAGGCTCCGGCGATGGGTACTCAGACTCGACGCGCTCGCGGACGCGGTCTATGAACGTGGCGTTCTCCGCGGTATAGAAGAGCCGCTCTTCTCCCAGCCTCGGCGCGTCGGTGCGTTCCGGGGCATACCAGCGCGCTATGTACGGCTCGGCCGCGCCTCCGTACGGTACGCCCGACATGGGGTGCATCGAGTTCCAGTCGTCCAGGAACGAGGCGAGGCCCTGGCCGCCGCCGAAGGCCGCGTCCAGGTCGGTCGGGCTCAGGGCTAGCCAGCAATGGCCTATGGCCTGGCTGTACGGCTCCCAGTCGTTGGAGGCCACCCTGAGGCCCATGGCCCTCGCTAGCCTCGAGACCGCCCCGCTACCTGCGAACGCGTCGGCGAACGACAACGGCCCCACCCGGCCAGAGGTCAGCCGCTTGAAGACCGGGTACAGCCGCGGGAGGAGGGCGCGCTTGTTGCCGAGGTACGGTATCAGCTGCGCCGAGCAGTAGCCGGGCGGTCCGGGCAGCGCGGCGGCGTCGCGGCCCACCGGCCTATGGCTCATACCGCGCCATGCTGGTATCGGTCTCGAACACCTCCACGGCGCAGAGGGGCAGGCCGGGTTCCAGTGCGGCGATGCCGTCGAAGATATATTTGGCTATCCTCTCGGCGCTAGGGGACGCGGCGAAGGCGGGCTCGTCGTTCAGGTTCGAGTGGTCGAGCGAGGCGCAGACCTCGCGCAACCTGCCCTTGAGCGCGCCGAAATCGACGAGCATGCCGCCCTCGCCCAGCTCCGCGCCCTTGGCATAGGCCCTGACCGTATAGTTATGACCGTGCAGGCGCTCGCATTTGCCGTGGTACTCGCTCAGATAATGGGCGGCAGCGAAGTCCGCCTCGACGCGTATCGTGTACATGATGGCTCCAGTTCCACAATAATACCGAGCGCCGGTTCAGCCTTCAAGCGTTCGTCGCCCGAGTCCGATCCTGGCAATTTTACGGCATGGTCGCCGTAAACGAGGCTCGATATATTGCGCAAGCCAAGCGGCGTCGCTAGGATCGTGGGCATGAGCAAACGATTGATCGAGCTCGTCCCGGCTGGCCCGCCCGCCGAGTTGACGGGGAATCCCGACGTCGCCATTGAGGGCCTCGCGTACGACTCGCGGGAGGTCGGGCCCGGCTACCTCTTCTTCGCGTTCCCCGGCCTCCACGCCGACGGCCACGACTACGTCGCTAAGGCGATCTCGGCCGGCGCCGCCGCGGTCGTCCTGGAGAGCATGCCGCCGTCGCCGGCGCCTGGCGTGTCATACCTACGGGTGCCCGACGCGAGGGCCGCCATGTCACCTATCGCCGACGCATTCTTCGGCCGCCCGTCGCGGCGGCTCAAGGTGATCGGAGTGACCGGTACCGAGGGCAAGAGTACGACGGTCTGGCTGATCTACCGACTCCTGGACCTGGCCGGGAAGAAGGCCGGGTTCTTCTCCACCGTGGAGTACCGCGTGGCCGACCGGGTCGAGGCCAACCCCAAGCACCAGACTACGCCCGAGGCCCCGACCGTCCACGAGCACCTGGCGCGCATGGCCGCGTCGGGCTTCGAGTACGCCGTCGTCGAGGCCTCGTCGCACGGCCTGTCGCCGCGAACCGGGCGCCTCGCGGACCTGGCCTTCGACGTCGGCGTGATGACGAACGTGCGCCACGAGCACTTGGAGTTCCACGGCACCTGGGAACGCTACCGCGACGACAAGATGCGGCTGTTCCAGGGCCTCGACTCGGTCGACCACCGCAAGTCCGTGCTTGGCGTCACCGTTGACGTGCCGAGCTTCGGCGTCGTGTGCGCCGACGACCCGAGCGCCGGGCGCTTCGCGGCGTCGACCGGAAAGCCTGTCTACCGCTATTCGGCCTCGGACCCGGGCGCCGACCTGTACGCCGACGATATACGCTGTGATGGCCTGGGCGCTTCCTTCATCATTCGGGAAGGGACCGCCTCCTACCCGGCCCGGATAAATCTGCCCGGCGCGTTCAACGTGGAGAACGCCCTCGGTGCCACGCTCGTCGTATCGCGCCTGGCCGGCGTCCCGGTAGCCGAGCTCGCGCCGCTCCTGCCGGCCCTCGAGCCCGTACGGGGCCGTATGACCCGCGTAGACCGAGGCCAAGGCTTCGAGGTACTGGTCGACTATGCTCATACGCCGTCGTCGTTCGAGGCCATCCTGCCGCCGCTCGCCGAGCGGGTACCTGGTCGACTCATCTGCGTGTTCGGCTCCGGCGGAGAGCGCGACGTACGGAAACGCCCGGCTCAGGGACGCGTCGCGTCGCGCTACTGCGACGTGGTCGTGCTGGCCGACGAGGACCCGCGCGGCGAAGACCCGATGACCCTGCTCGAAGACATCGCCTCGGGCTGCGAGGGCCTCGAGCGGGGCGTCACGCTACTGTTGATACCCGACCGCGGGACGGCCATACGCAAGGCGATAGCCCTCGCCCGCCCCGGCGACGCGGTACTGCTCCTCGGCAAGGGGCATGAATGCACCATAGACTACGCTTCGGGTTCGATACCCTGGAACGAGATAGACGAGGCCGGAAAGGCGCTCGAGGAGGCGGGATATACCCTCCGGAGCGGCGGCCAAGATAAGGAATCACGATGAAAGTAGCAATCCTATACGGCGGCAAATCCGGCGAGCATGAGGTTTCGCTCCGATCGGCGGCCAGCGTCGTACGTCACCTGGACGGATCGCATAAGGTCCAGCTCATCGGCGTCGCCAAGGACGGAGCCTGGTACCTCCAGCCCGACAGCGTGCTCGCTTCCTGCCTCGAGGGCGACCAGCCGCTCGAGCTGCGCGCCGACGGGCCGACCGTGCTCGCCGTCCCCGGCAGGGGCCTCCGCGTCTATGGCGCGCGGGGTTCCGCCGACCTGAGGCTGGACGCGGTCTTCCCGGTGCTACACGGCACCTTCGGCGAGGACGGCACCGTGCAGGGACTCCTCGAGTGCGCCGAGCTACCGTACGTCGGAGCCGACGTGGCTGGCTCGGCCATAGCCATGGATAAGGAGCTGGCCAAGTCGCTATGGCTCCAGGCCGGACTTCCGGTCGTGCCTTCGATCACCGCTCGGCCGGCCGATGCGGACAAGGTCGACGAGCTGGCTGAGCGCATCGAGTCGGCCTTCGGCTGGCCTGCCTTCGTGAAGCCGGCGCGCTGCGGCTCGAGCGTCGGCGCGTCGAAGATAAGCGGCCCGGCCGATCTCCAGGGCGCCGTCCGCTCGGCCCTGCTCTACGATACCAAGGCCGTGATCGAGCCGTTCATCCAGGCGCGGGAGATCGAGTGCGCCGTACTCGGCAACGACGAGCCCAGGGCCTTCCCTCCCGGCGAGATCGTGCCGTCGCACGAGTTCTACGATTACGACGCCAAGTATATCGACCCGGACGGCGCCGCCCTCGTCATCCCGGCCGCGATAGACGAGGCGACGGCCGCTCGCGTGATGGACATAGCCGTGGCCGCCTACAAGGCGGCCAGCCTCTCCGGCATGGCCAGGGTAGACTTCTTCATCGACAAGAAGGACGGCTCGGTACGCCTCAACGAGGCGAACTCCATTCCCGGCTTCACCTCCATCTCGATGTACCCCATGATGTGCGAGGCCGGGGGCCTGTCCTATTCTGCCTTGCTCGACGAACTCCTCGAGCTTGCCGTCGACAAGAAGCGCCAGCGGGACGCGCTCAGGTTCTCGCGTTGATATTTATGCACTTCATACGAATAATTATTGATATTGCATATAGTTAAAAGCTCGGATACGATGATTCGTCTGGAAGGCGTCGTAAGCGCGTATCGTAACGCCTCGGCCGACGCGAGGCTCTTTCGTAGGAGGTATCGAATGAAGAGCGGCGATTACATCGAAATGGACGAGAAGTACGGGGCTCATAACTACCACCCACTACCCGTGGTCATCTCATGGGCCCTCGGTACCAAGGTCAAGGACCCGGATGGCAAGGAATACTACGATTTCCTCTCGGCCTACTCCGCGGTCAACCAGGGCCACCGCCACCCGAGGATCATCAAGGCCCTCGTCGATCAGGCCAATGTCTGCACGCTGACGAGCCGAGCCTTTCACAACGACAGGATGGGCCTGTTCCTCAAGAAGCTCTGTGAATTCACCGGCTATGAGATGGCCTTGCCGATGAACACCGGCGTCGAGGCGGTCGAGACCGCCATCAAGGCCGCCCGCCGCTGGGGCGCCGAGGTCAAGGGCGTGCCGAACGGCAAGCAGGAAGTGATCTGCGCCGACGACAACTTCCACGGCCGTACCCTCGTCGCCATCTCCATGTCGAACGACCCCGATTCTACCGTCAACTACGGCCCCTACGTACCCGGGTTCGTGAGGGTGCCCTACGGCGATGCCGACGCTATCGTCAAGGCCATCACGCCGAACACCGTGGCCGTCATCGTCGAGCCCATCCAGGGAGAGGCCGGCGTCGTCGTGCCGCCCGCCGGCTACCTGGCCAAGATCCGCGAGGCCTGTGACAAGAATAAGGTCCTGTTCATAGCCGACGAGGTCCAGACAGGCTTCTGCCGGACCGGCAAGCGCTTCGCCTGGCAGCACGAGGGCGCTCGTCCCGACATCATGTGCCTCGGCAAGGCCCTCGGCGGCGGCGTCATGCCTGTATCCGCCATCGTCGCCGACCAGAGGATCATGAAGGTCTTCACTCCCGGCACCCACGGCTCCACCTTCGGCGGCAACCCGCTGTCGAGCTCGGTCGCCATTGCGGCCCTCGAGGTGCTCGAGGACGAGAAGCTTGACCAGAACGCCGAGCGCCTCGGTAAGATCTTCAGGGACGAAGTCGCCAAGATCAAGTGCCCCAGGATGGTCACCGTCCGCGGCAAGGGCCTCCTCAACGCCGTCGTGTTCGAGAAGGGCTTCGAGGCCTGGAACGTCTGCCTCTCTCTACGCGACGCCGGCCTCCTGGCCAAGCAGACCCACGGTAACATCATCCGCTTCGCCCCGCCCCTCGTCATCACCGAGAAGGAGATGATGGAGGCCGTCGCGATCATCAAGCGCGTCTTCGAGAAGATCGCCTGATAGCGCGACGAGTCGCCCAAGAACGCTAGCCGCGCGCTAGCGCGGCTACGCCCCGGCTTAGGCCGGGGCGCTTTTTTTCGGTATATCGTCGCGAAGCGCCGTCGCTTCGCGAGCCGAATGCTGTATATTCATACGTATGAAAAGCCCCAAGGAAACGAGCCTCGAGCGCAAGCTCCTCGAGGCCGCGCGAGGCGAGGCGCTACGCGCCGCCGAGCTGCTCATCGCCGACGAGGAAGCGCAAGCCCTCCAGGAGTACGCCAACGTGGTGTCGATACGGCGCCTCAACTTCAACGACCACGGTCCCGTGCATATGCGCACGGTCGCGATCAATGCGCTCCGCATGCTCGACCTGCTCCAGGCGGCCGCTGTCAAGACCAGCCTCGAGACCAACGGCGCCGGCTCCATCGAGGACAGCCGCGTGGCGGTACTGATGGCCGCTTTCCTGCACGACGTGGGGATGTCGATAGGCCGCCAGAACCACGAGATGAATAGCGCCATCCTCGCAGCACCCATCATCGATCGGATCCTCCAGGTGATGTACCCCGGGGAGACGATGCGGCGCTCGGCCATCAAGTGCCTGGCGCTCGAGGGCATCGAGGGCCACATGGCTACGATGCGCATCCACTCCGTCGAAGCCGGCCTGATACTCGTCGCCGACGGCTGCGACATGGAGAAAGGACGGTCGCGCATCCCGATGATGCTGTCCGTGGAACCCAGGGTCGGCGATATTCACCAATACTCCGCCGCGGCGATCTCCAAGGTGACGATAGGTCCCGGCGAGCATCGGCCGATACGCATCGACGTGAGCATGGAGGAGTCGGTCGGCTTCTTCCAGGTCGAAGAGGTCCTGCTCCAGAAGATCAACATGAGCCCGGTCAAGCCGATGATCGAGCTGTACGCTGCCGTGTCAGGCCAGCCGCCGAGGCGCTACCTGGGGTAGGCGCTACCTGGCTTAGGCGATCGGCAGGCTCACGGTGAAGGCGGCGCCGCCGCCGGGCCGGTCGGCGTAGGCTATCCGCCCCCCGCAGGCCTCGACGTTCTTCCTGGCCAGGGCCAGACCGAGGCCGCTACCGCGTTCCTTGGTGGTGAAGAACGGCTCGAAGATCCTATCGGCCCGATCCGCCGGCACGCCGCCGCCACGGTCGAGTACCGCTATCGCCAGGCGTCGCGACCTGACCATGGCCTCGAGCCGAGGCGGTTCCGCGGCCCCTCGGCTGGCGTCGATGGCGTTCGACACCAGGTTGTCCAGGGCCTCGGTCAGCCTGGCCGCGTCCACCAGGACCGAGGTCCCGGCGCCGACGTCGACGGCCAGCTCGAGTGCGCCGTTATAGCGGGCCCCGAAGTCGGTCAGATACCCGAGCGCGTCGAGCCTCTCGGGCTTCGCTTCGCCCGACTTGAGGAAGCTTCGTATCCGGTCGGCTAACGCGGCCAACCGTAAGGCCTCGTCGTCGATGATGGCCAGGCCGGCTGCGATCCCCTCGGGGGCTCCGCGCCTCAAGAGGCCGCACTGGATGCGTATGACACCGAGCGGGTTCTTGATCTCGTGGGCGATAGTCCTGGCGGCCTGCCCGAGTTCGACGAGCTCGCGATCGCGTACCTCCCTGTCCTTGGCCTCGACGTAGCCCCGGTTCATGGCTAGAAGCATCAGGTATAGCCCCGCGATGGCCGCGGTCGCGGCGACAGCGATCACTAGGAATAGCCGCTGCTCGGCTAGGAATCCCTGCGTGGAGAATTCGATGTAGGATATCGCTGGCTGGCGGCCAGTCCGCGCGAAGGACCCGGCCTGGGGGCTTTCGGGCGGCGGAGCCGGCGGCGGTAGCGCGCCGGCCGAGCCTTGCCGCCCCTGCATGATATCTCTCCATCGGGCCGCGCGATCCGTTGCCATTCGCTCGGGACCCATCATATTCCTCCGGCCCAACAGATCTCCGCCGATCGATCGTATCATGACGACCGACGACTCCCGCAGAGTGAAGCTCGAAGGGGCGTAGCCCATGGTCGTGACGTTCATCGACGCGGGGGCCTCACCGTAGAGCGAGACGGCGCTACCGTCCGCGGCGTATAGACCGAAGCCGACCACGTCCTGGACGTCGCCGGCCTCGAGTGTCCTGAGCCTGACGAGGTCGGTCATCGCGGTGACGACCCTGTGGACCTCGTACTCGAGGTACAGGCGACGATTGGCCCGTTCCCTGAGCGTGAGCGCCCAGAGCGACGCCGCGAGCGCCAGCATCAGCACGCCGGCGCCGAGCGGAAAGGCCAGCCGCCCGAGGCGCTTCCTGGTTTGATCGCGCATACCGCATTGTACGCCGCCCCGGCCCTCGAGGCAACGCCCTCCCCTGTACGATTGGCCGCCGCTCCTGTACAGTATCCTCATGGCCAAGACTTCCTACGCGACCCTATTCGATACGGCCCTTGAAGCCGGCGCCCGCAGGGACTACGCCGAGGCGGAGACTACGCTGACGAGGATAGTCGCCGAGACTGACGCCATGCCAGAGGCCTGGCTCTACCTGGGCAGGGCCAGGTACGCGCTCGGCGACTACGGGCGCGCCATTCCCGCCTTCTCTACCTTCCTCGGCTACGATCCCGAAAGCGCCGCCGGTTGGTTCTTCCTGGGACGCGGGTACCTGGCCATTGGCCGTAACCGCGCCGCTGCCTATAGCCTCCAACGTGCCATCGACAAGGGGCGCGCCGGAGCCGACGCCTGGGCGCTGCTCGGTTTCGCCGAACTGCGACAGAAACGCTCGGCCAAGGCCGTCGCCTGCCTCGAGAGGGCTATCAGCCTGGCGCCGAACGACCATCGCGTCTACCGAGCCTACCTCAACGCGCTCTACGTGCACGCCATCCGCTCGCTGGCTCGAGGCCAGGCCGCCGAAGCCGCCTCGATGCTGGGCTTCGTGATCGACAATGGGCTCGACGGGCCGGCTCAACGACTCTACAGGTCGAGGGCGCTCAGGGCCTCCGGCGACGTGCCGTCTGCCGTCGCCGAGCTCGAGCTGGCGGTGCGCGCCGAGCCCGACGACCCGTCGCTCAGGCTGCAGCTCGCGGCCCTGCGTTTCTCGGCGGGAGACCCGGATGGCGCGATGGCCGAGATCGAGCGCTCGGGCGTTTCCCTCCCCGAGCAGCGTGGCGCGCCGTGGACGGCCGACGCTGTCGAGCGCTGGCGGGTGATCGTCGCGCTACGCGACGGCGACTACAGGACCGCACTGAAGGCGGCGCTCGAGCGCATCAGGCGCGGCGACACGGACGCGGCCATCCGAGCCGTCGCCGCGCAGGCGAACATGGAACTTGGCCGCTATGACCGCGCCGCGGCCCATTACCAACGCGCCGTCGAGGCCGACCCCAGCGCGCCCGACCTCCGGATCGGGCTGGCTCTGGCCAAGTACGAGCTGGGCGATTACCAAGCCGCGAGGGCCGCCGCGAGGGGCGCGACGGCGCGCGGGGCCGCCCGCGACGACAGCCTCTACGTCGAATTGCTCTGCGACGTAAAGACCGGCGTGGATCCCCGCGCCTCGCTACCGACGGCGCAAGCCCTGTTACGCGCCCGTCCCGGAGACCCGAGGCTCATGATGGCGCTGGCCGAGTGCCTGTACAAGACGGGAGAGGCAGCCCTGGCCGATGGCTGGTTCGCCGACGTGCTACGGCTCTGGCCATCGCACGAGCTGGCCATGCTGTACCGCGTGTCCGTCGCCGAGTCCTTGGGCAACGATGACGACGCGCTGGAGCGCTATGGTGAGTACCTCGCCTCGTTCCCGGACAACGCGGCCGTTCGCAGGGACTACATTGACGCGCTCGTCGCGGCGGAATCCTGGGACCGGGCCGCCACCGCCATCGAGGAGGGCAAGGCCTATGGCGCCATACACGGCTCGGATGGCATATTGGCCATGTGCTACCGCTACTCGGGCCGCTATCGCGAGGCGGCCGCGTTATACCGCTCGATGCTCAAATCCGACCCGAAGAACGTCGAGCTATTACTGGGCTTGTCCTACTCGCTCTACCGTTCCGGCGCCAAGTCCGCCGCCATCGAGTTACTCGAGCGCGGAGGCGCGTTCATAGGCAGGAGCGCCGAGCCGTACCTCGCTCTCGGAGTGCTGCGGGCCAGGCAGAACGACAGCGAGAAGGCCGCCGCAGCCTTTCTTCGGGCCTCGGAGATGGCTCCCGCCGACCCTCGCCCATTGCGCAACCTAGCCAAGCTGTACGCCAAAGCAGGCGTTCAGTCAACCGCGGACCATTTCAACGAGAGGGCCGAGGCGATCGAGACGGGCGGCAAGCCTAGAAAGAAACGATAGTCATTGAGCGGATCGCCATTATATCGTATCCTACTATCAGTACTTCTTAGGAGGAATCATATGCCGGTTAAAGCGATGGACCTGTTCGACGCCTATCAGAAGAGTATGCTGCCGAGCGATCAGGGCTTCATTGTATCGTCGTTCTTCAGCCCAAGCTCAGCCTATTCACGTTACGAGGTGGTCTCGTACAATAACGTCAAGTCCATCTATCCCGCCGACAACGGGCTGACCTTCCAGACCGATGGCAAGAAGTTGCACATACTGATCGAGCCGGCCAATTATCCGAAGAAGGCCGAGGAGCCCTACGTCCGCTCCAGCCAGGAGCAGATTCCGCACCGCTTTTCCGAGCTAGACCTGCATACCTGTAAGAACCAGACGAAGATATACTCGAGCAAGGAAGCGATTATGTCCTATACCTCGTTCACGGTAATGAAGCCGGCCGGGGTCAATTTCGCTTTCATCTTCTTCAACCTGCCCGACGTCTACGAAAGCATGACGCTGTTCTTCGAGAAGACCTTCAATAAAGAGGCCGGCGTACCTATGGTCGATGCCAAGAAGGTCGCCAAGGGACTCGGCGTCAAGATCCAGGACGCCCTCAAGTGGGAGTATACGAGCTAGGCCGGCCATAGCCGCGGCAAATTATCGCTATGATACAAGAAGCCGTCCGGGAATCCGGACGGCTTCTTGCTTACTGAGCGGTGGCTTACTTGGAGCGCTCCAGTTCGGCTTGGGCCACGGCCAGGCACGCGATCGGCACCGAGTACGGTGAACACGAGACATAGTCCAGGCCGGCTTCCATGCAGAAGCGCACGTTGTCGGGATTGGCGCCGTGCTCCCCGCAGAGCCCCACGTGCAGGCTCGGCCGCGTCATACGGCCGCGCCTCGTGGCCATGGCGACGAGTTCCTTGACCGGAGTGACTAGATTGGAAAACGGGTTGCCCTCCACCAGGTCGAACTGCGAGTAGTCGGGCATGAAGGTATTGAAGTCGTCGCGGCTGATGCCGAGCGTCGTCTGAGTCAGGTCGTTCGTGCCGAAGCTGAAGAACTCGCTGTACTTGGCGATCTCCCCGGCGGTGAGCGCCGCCGCGGGAAGCTCTATCATCGTCCCGACGTGGTACTCTATTGGCTTCGCCTTCAGCACCTTGCGCGCGTCCTCCTCGATCTCGACGATGCCCTTGTAGGCCTTGCCTTCGATCTTCTTACCGTAGACGATCAGCTTTAGCTCCGAGGCGTTCATCACGATCGGTATCATGATCTCCGGTCGCACGTCCACCTTCTCGTCACGCAGCTTATAGGCGGCCTGGAAGATGGCCCGCGTCTGCATCGCGTAGATCTCGGGGTAGCTGACCGCGATGCGGCAGCCGCGGTGGCCGAGCATCGGGTTGAATTCGGCCAGCGCCTCGATGCGCGCCCGGATCTCCGCCTTAGACGGCGCCTTGTACCCCTTCTTGCCGGAGCCGAGGTAGGCCATGAAGCTCTCGAACTCGGCGTCGTTGTGCGGCATGAATTCATGGAGCGGGGCGTCGAGGAGCCGGATCGTAACGTCCTTGCCGGCCATCGTCTTGAGGATCCCATAGAAATCGTCGCGCTGCATCACCTCGAGCTTACCGAGAGCCTTCTCGCGAGCCTCCACCGAATCCGCGAGTATCATCTCCCTGAAGACGTTGATGCGCTTATCGTTGAAGAACATGTGCTCGGTGCGGCAGAGGCCAATGCCGTCGGCGCCGAAGGACAGGGCCAGGGCGGCGTCCCTCGGGCTGTCGGCATTGGCGCGAACGCCGAAGTGCTTCATGTGCTTCTTGACGATGGCGATGAACTCGAACAGGCCCGACTCGGCGGGATCCGGCTCGATCAGCGACGCCTTACCGAGCCAGATCGTCGGCTCGCCGTAGTACGGCACATTGATGGTGATATAGTCGCCTTCGGAAACCGCCAGCTCGCCTATCGTCGCCTTCTTGCCGCGAATCCTCATCTCCGGCTTGACGAGGGAGACCTTGCCGTACTGGCGCGCCACGACCGAGGCGTGCGCCGAGTAGCCGCCTTCGCAGGACAGCACGCCCGTCGCGACCTCGATGGCCTTGACGTCCTCGGCGAAGGTCGACGGCATGACCAGGATGAATCGCTTATCCTCGCCCTTCTGTTGGGCAACCCTGTAGGCCTCGATGAGCGTCTCGGTCGTGAAGTAGACGCGGCCTATCGCTGCGCCCGGGGCGCCGGTGATGCCGCCGGATGTGAACGGCAGCTTCTTGACCGAGCTCAGGTCGACGATAGGATGGAGTATCTCGTTAAGACGCCCCGGCTGGATCGAGTTGATCACGAAGGCGTCATCGACGACCTTGCGCGAGTTCAGGTCGAGGTATAGCTTCAGGTCGGCCTGGGTGCTCTTCGCGACAACCTGCCGTTGCTCGATCAGCCACAGGTTGTTCTTCTCGATCGTGAAGCGTATCTGCCGGATCTCCCTGTGATGATCCTCGAGCGAGGCGGCTATACGCCTGAGCTCTTTGAGGTGGACCGGGGCTATCTTATTGATATCGTTGCCGGTGGCGCCAAGCTCGTCAAAGTGCTCCTCGAAGAACTCGCCCTGTAGCGTCTTGTCGCCGTTGACCACGTTCCTCGTGAAGAACGAACCGGAGCACGAGCCTTTACCGTAATTGCCGTAGACCATTGGCTGGACGAGTATGGCCGTATCGTCGTCGTCCTGGTCGTCCAGGTCGAGCATCTTGGAGATGCGCTTCAAGGCCAGTTCGAGCTGAGTCCAGGCGTCGTCGAAGAAACCAGCCGGTAGCAGATCCTCGTAGGAGGCCATCAGCGCCTCGGCCTTGGCCCCGGGCTTATCGGAGTCCAGGGTCTTGCTGGCCGCCACGATGCGCTCGCGGATCTTGGCCACGTCCTTGTCGCGCCCCTCGAGCTCGGCGATGCGCTCCTCTATCTTGAGCATTCCCCTGGCCAGGAAGGCCACCTCGTGGGCGCCGAAGTTCTCGCCGACGTTGCGGTTGAAGCCCTGGACCGACGAACGCACGAGCCCAAAGTTGTGGAGCGTCGGGTAGTTCGAGATGGCGAGGTTCGGCGAGATGACAATCTTGAGGAGGAGCGGTTCGGCATCGTCGCCATAGGCCTTGTTGACTATGGCCGATACCTTGCGCAGGGCCGGCTTGACCGCCGTGACGACGTCCTCCTCGGCCAGCCGCGAGGCGACTCCCGAGTCGACGATGAAGCCAGGTAGTATGGGAAAACCGAGCTCGGAGAATTCGTTCGCCTGCCTGCCGCGCTGACCGAGCGTCTCGAGGTCGATGCCTTTGGCTATGGATTCCTTCTGGCTGAAGAAGTGCACATTGGCTTTCATGGTTTCTCCTTACTCAAAAGAGCGCCAGGACGCCGTTGACCGGACCGCGTAGGAAGGCCTCGAACATCGGGCTCGCGCCCTGCGCCAAGTAGCGTTGCAGCTTCGCCACGTCGCAGATGTTCTCACCGGCGACCGCGAACTGGATAACGCTACCGTGCTTGACCTTGCCCCACTTGAACAGCGCGTTCAGGTTGACGATGCGCTCGCCGTCGTAGTAGACGAGCACGTCGAGGTCCGGGTGCTTGACCTTGAAGCTGTCGATGATGCGCTTCCAGGCCTCGACGTTGCCGTTGTGGAACAGTTCGTTCGTGACGAGCACGCCGTACATCGGGGTCATCCTGGAGCCGGCCTTCGGCCCGGGCGCAGGCTTCTGGGTCGCGGCGGGAAGCCGTTCCGCTACGGGAGCCGCCGCCTTTGCCGTGGCTCCGTCCTTGGACTTCTGGGGCTTAGCGCCCTTCGATACCTTGGGAGCCCTCGTCGGCTTCGGGGCCGGCGCTTCCTTCGGGGCCTTGTACACGCATGGTCCCTTAAGCAGGGCGGGAATCTCCTTAGGAGACTCGCCGCCGTACAGGGCCAGGAGCGCGTCAGCAGCTTTCTCAGCGAGCGAGGCGTCATAGTCCTTGCCGAAGCGGCCGACGTAGGCAACGAGCAGCTCCGACTTATTGACGCGGTCTATCTTGGCGGCGTGGGCCGGGTTCTTGGGATTGACCGCTATGACACCGACATCCGGGTGGTTATAGAGCATCACCAAGTCGAACGCGTTCCAGGAGGCCGTGGCCTTGAGCGCCGCTTCGAAACCGGACACGGTGGATTGGGCGTTCTTCGCGGCCGCTCGGTACCCGAACTTATCGATGAGCAACATCGAGACGAACGGCAGTATCTCGTCGCCGCTTACGGTCTTGTCGGCGATCAAGGCGTCAAGCGCATCCGCCAGGTTCTCGCCCCCGGCGATCCTCTCGGCCAAGGCCACCGTCGTCTTGACATGACGAACCGACGCGTTGAACGTTTCCCTGGATGACAAGGACTCGTACTTGCAGCTCGAGGCAATCATGCTTTCCCCTTCCTTAATGAAAAGCGCCCCCCGAAGACCGGGGGGCGCGTTCGCTACGCTCGCTTAGAGTTCGCGGATGCCGCCCTCATCCTTCTTGGATCGCGGCTTGGGTCCCCGCTTGGCGCCAGCCTTCTTGGGGGTAGCGTCGACGACCCCGCTTCCCTTAGGCCGCCCGCCGCGCTTCTTGGCTGCGGTAGCCATGGTCGCCTCCGGCAGGGCCGGGGACTCGGGCTCGGCATTGAGCATGGCCAGGTAGCCAGCCGAAGCCGACTCGGGAGCGTCCTCGATCTGCGCCGGGGCGAAGCTCTGGGCGATGTCCTCGCGGACGGTGGATCGCCTGCGGCTGAACGAGGCGAACGCCGCGTCCTGGAAGCCCTTGGACACGCCGTGCAGGAACTCGTTGAGCACGTTGGCCATGCCGTCGAGCGTGGCCTTCTTGCGCTTGATCGAGCAGATATCCACGTCCAGGAGGAGGCCCGGTTGGATGTGGTACGGGTTGATCATGTAGTCGAAGCGCTGGAATTCCTTCTCGAGGAAGGTCAGCCTGTCCTCGACGACGCGGCGCTGGATCGGGTACTGGTAGGCGTACATGTTCTTGAGCTTGTCGCGCATCAGGATAAGGCGGTTCTTGACCTTGTCCTTCTCGTATATGTAGGTGCAGTTCAGGCTCTCGACGTCGGTCTCGGCAGGCTTGACGAAGGCGATCTCGTCCCAAACCTTGGCGATGTCTTCGTAGAGGGGCTCGCCAGACTTCTCCTTGATCCGCTTGCGGATTTTGCTCTTCATGAGCTTGGCCAGATCGTCGAAATCGGTGATGCGCTTGAGGAACTTGGAGTCCTCGTACATCATCTCGAGCACGTCCCAGAGGTGCTGGACCTCGGTCTCGAAGCTGGTGATCTGTACGTCGTAGGCCTTGCGCTCCTCGATCAGCTGGGCGTTATCGTAGTACTGGAGTCGGATCTGGTAGCGCTCGTCCGGGAGGTGGGCGGTATCGGTATCCTCGTACTCGCGGATATAGAGGAGGCGGGCGTTCTTGAGGTTCTCGATGTACTGGTAGCCCATCTTCGAGGTGTCGAGAATCGAGGTGATCGAGTTGACGGCGGTGTTGAAGCCGCGGTTGCGGATGTTCTCGATATCGATGATCTTCTTGAGATTCTCGCGGATGTTGAGCTGGTCGAAGGTGGACGGGTCGATCTCGGCGCGGAGATTATTTATCCTGTCCATCAGGTCCTTGGCCACTATCGAGTAGCGCTTCGACTTGACGTTCTCGACCTCGTCGTCGGTGTGATCCTTAACCTTCTTCATGCGCTCGAAGATGATCTCGGTATCGTTCAGTTCTTCCTTGCCCTCGTCGACCAGCTGGTCCTTGAGCGCCTCGATGTCCTTGTCGATCGTGTCTATGATGTGCTTGGCGATCAAGTCCTTGATCAGGTACTCGACGGTGACCTGATAATGGAAGATCGGGCTGATCAGCTCGGAGTCGAGGATGTTGACCGACAGCTTGACGTCGGTGACGGTCTTGGGCTTGTAGGTGTTATCCTTAAAGGCGCACTTGACCACCGAGTAGGCGTTCTCGCCGCGGATGAACGCACCGACATCGGTCTTCTGCCTGAGAAGCGAGTTGGTCAGGTTCTCCAGCTCGTTGACGCCGCGCTGAATATGCCCCTGGAGATGGCCGAACATATTGACCATCGACTTCTCGATCTCGCCGGTGTTGAACTTGTCGGCGCCGCCAACCTCGTCGAGCAGGGTCGCTATTTCCTTTGGGGTATAGCGCGCCAGGGACTTCATCTCTTCCTTGTCGATGAAGTTCCTGACCTTCTTCACCATCTCGTCCTCGGTCGTGACGATATAGCGATTGAACATGTTCTGGTAGTTCTGGTTGAAGTAGTTGTACACCTTCTCCTTGAGGCCGCCCATCACGTCGAGGCGCTCGAGCACCTCCTTGGGGAGCCTGGAGTTGATGTGGTGGAGAACCTTATTCGTCTCCTCGTGCAGGAGCTGATCGACCTCTTTCTGCTGGTCTCGGTTCTCCTGTGCCAGAGAGTTTCGGGAGCCGACGGCGCTCGGCTTCTCGGGATGATAAACGTTAGGACTCTTGGGAAGATCTATGGCGCCCATGTGGTTCTCCTTGCGGTATAATTTCGATACTCGTCAATACTACCCCGAAACGCAAAAATGTAAAGCTCTTCGGCTTTTTTTCCACTGGATATGATTTGAATTTTAATGGAAGATATCGTTCATACGCCTTTTTAGCTTGCAAATAGGTAAAAAATAGGCAATGCTGTTTCTGTCAATAAAATAACGATAGAAGGCAGCATGAGAAGACGAACCATACTAGTACTTATACTCGTAACGGCGTTCGCCTGCCTGTACGGCGAGTCGCGATCGACGAGCGTCGATTTCGTACTGCTCGTCGACACATCCCTGTCTATGGCCGACGCTATCGACGACGCCAAGCGCTACGCAGCCGGGGAGGTCATCGGGCGTCTCGTCGAGCCGGGCGACTGGGTAAGCGTCCTGGAGTTCTACGGCCGATCCGAGACTGTCTGGCAGGGAGACGTACGGGGCGAGGAAGACGTCGCCGCCATCGTGCGTAGCCTGAACTCTCTGGTCGCCGACGGCCGCTTTACCGACATCGGCGGCGTCCTCGACGAGATGGATACCCTGATCCTGGCCCGAGGTCAGCCGGATCGCCCTAAGTACATCCTGCTTATCACCGACGAGCGCCAGGAGGCGCCGGAGGGCACCCGCTATTACGCTCCCGACTACGTAGTCAGGCATCCGCTACTCGAGTACGTCAAGCGCGTCGACCTGGGGGCGTTCCGCGTCATCACCATAGGCTACGGCCTCTCGTCGCGCATCGAAGGCGAGGCGCGCTCGCTGATGACCACCCTGTCCGAACCGCCGGCCAGGCGGGAGCCGACTTTACCCGGTGCGCCTTCGGGCGTCGCGGCGGCCGACGGAACGGCGAGTATCGGGACTGAGCCGCCGGAGACAGTGGGTCCCGGAGCGGAGACCGGAACCTCGTCCGGAACCTCGTTCGGAACGGGCGCCGCTACGGAGGCGACGTCGCGCGCTGCCGACGGTTCCGGCAAGGCCTCCTTCGCCGGCGCGCCCTTGGCCGCGAGCCTGGCGGCGGCTGGAGCCATAGGCTTGGTCGTGGCCATCGTCGCGTTTAGGCGTCGGCGTCGCAGGGATAGGGGCGCTGGGAACGAGCCGGAGGAACCTACCGCATGACGATCGACGAGGCCGCGGCGTTCCTGTCCGGCCGGGACGATTTTATCCTTTCGTCGCACGAGGGCCCCGACGCGGACGGGCTGGGAGCCGAGTACGCCCTCGCCAGAGCCCTTTCGTCGCTCGGCAAACGCGTGCGCGTCGTCAACGCCAACAGGCACTCCGAAACCTACAGGTTCATAGACAGGGCCGGCATCATCGAGTGCATCGACGACGCCGGGCTCGACGACGAGGAGATACGAGCCTCGACCTGCGTGCTACTCGACACGAACGACATAATGTACGCGGGCGAGGTGGCCGATCGCATCATCGCCAAGGCCAAGGGATTGATAATCATCGACCACCACGAGGTAAAGGGCGACGCGGCCCCGAACGTCTGCTCCGCGCCGAGCTACTCGTCGACCTGCGAGATGCTCTACCTGATACTAAAGCGACTCGGGCACGTGTTCACCGAGGAAACGGCCTCGGCCCTGTTCGCCGGCATGGTCTACGACACCGGCTCCTTCGCCTACTCCAAGACGACGGCCGACACCTTCGAGGCCGCGCTGGAGCTGGTCCGCGCCGGAGCCGATCCGACGAAGATCCACGGCGCGCTCTACGAGTCGTCGGCCGTGAACGTGCTCCTGCTACGCAAGGACGTGCTCGCCACCCTCGAGCTATACGGCGGCAACAAGATCGCCGTACAGACGCTTACCTCCGGCATGCTCGCCGAGACGGGTTCATCGAGCCAAGACGCCGAGGGCCTCATCAACGTACCGCTCCAGGCGGCCGACGTCGAGGTCTCGATCTTCCTCAAGGAGAACGAGGAGGGTCTGCTCAGGTGCTCCCTCAGGTCCAAAGGGGCGATCAACGTAGCCCAGATAGCCCAGTCCTTCGGCGGAGGCGGTCATCGGAGCGCCGCCGGCTTCAAGTCGCCCTATCCCCTTGATACGATCAAGGGCCGAGTGCTAGAACTCGTCGTCATAGCGCTGGCTCAGCGGCAGGATTCCGACTAGGGTTCAGAGACGGCCGCAAACAAGGAACGATACGCCGCATGAAACGTATAACCCATACAGCATTCGCCATAGCCGTCGTCGCGACGCTCGCGGTCGCAACCTATTTCTTCCTCTCCGAGCGAGACGGACGCAAGGCCGACGAACCGGTCCGCTATCGGGCCCTCGAAGCCGTAGACGCCACCAATCCATCGGAGCGCCCGATCGAGGCGGCCCAGGCGATCCGGGCCGCCGCGTCTATACCGCTCGAGCCGAACGAAACCCTGCTTGACCTGTACTCGTTCAACCTCGACTACGACGATGAGGAGGAGCAGGTTCTGGTCGTGCGCGACTCCGACGACGCGACCGGAGTCGTCAAGATAGTGCTAGCCGACTACTCGCCGTTCACGCGCAAGTGGACGCGCTCATGGAAGGGCTCGACGCTCGTCACCAAGAATAAGACCTTCCAGGTGAGCGTGAACGACCTCATTGGCGACCACAACCTGAACATCGTATGCACGGGCATGGATGACGCCAATAACCAGACCATGACGGTGTATTGGAAGTCGCAGGATGCGTATCGAGACCAGCAAGCCGCCTACATCAAGATCCTCGAGCAGGCAGGATCGGCCGTACTCGTCGAGAGCCGCGATAGGCCGGACAGCTATAAGCTCGGCCAGTCGAACGCCGAGAGCTGGCCCGTCTCCGTCTGGAAGGAGGATGCGGGCTCGGGTAATTACCTCGACCAGATCAAGGAAACCTGGCAATGGAGCTTCGCCGACGAAGCCTACGTGCTGGCCGGTACGGTGAGCATCCCCGGCGCCAGCATCGCTCGGCAGAAGGCTGAATCGATCCTCGACGGCACGGCCGAGACCTTCAAGGCCTTCCTCGACGGCACCTGGTACAAGGAATCGAGCGACCCGTTGTCCTCGGGGGCCTTGTTCATCACCTTCCAGTCAAGGGAAGAGGCGGTGCTTTTCTCCGGCGAAGGGCTGACCGAAGTATACACCTGGGAGAACTCCAACCCAACGCGCTATGGCCTCTACATAGCCTCGCGGAACCAGTCGGTCAGGAATCTGCGCCGGCTCATGGACATCGAGCTCGCCTCTGCAGACTCGGTCAACGTCAGGGTCTTCCAGGATTACCGCATCAAGGCCGACATATCCGGAAGATGGGACGGCAGGTACCGCAGGTTGACGCCCAACCTCGCCGCGGCCTTCAGGCGCTCGCCGGCCATGGCCAGGAGCGCCCAATCCGATATAGGCGGGCTCTACGAGTCGGACGACGGCTCGTCGCTGTCGCTGGTCGGCTCGGAATACGTGCTGAAAAGCCCTGACGGAGAGCAGCGCGGCGCGTTCTCAATCTATGAGCTACAGGGCCGAGTCGTCCTCGACACGAGGCGTATCGCCGACGGGGACGGGGAGAGTGTCAGGCGCTCGTGGGTCGCGACCGTGGCGGAGTCGCGCGGCCCCGACGGCCAATCGGTACAGACACTGACGCTGGAGGAAGCGACAATAGGCATCCTCGGGATCGAGCCGATCCAGTCGCCGCCGCTGTCGTTCACGCGGCGCTAGTGGCCTTCGGGCTAGGGGCCTTCTACAGCCCAGGCCTCGAAGCCGGCATCCTTGAGGATAAGCACCGTCCTCGCCGGATCGACCCCGCCCTCGGCTACGACTACGAACAGCCCTGAATCGGCCTTACGCGCCACCTTCGCCGTTACGCCGAGCCCCCCGAGCCTCGAAACGAGAGCGTCGGCGTTGGCCCGTTCCCTGAACGCTCCTACCTGGTAGGAGGCCTTCCGAGCGCCGTCTGCCGCGACCGGCTGAACCGGATCTGCCGCTACCGCCGGCTCAGAGAGTTCGGCAGGCTCCTTGATGACCGACCGCGAGGCGAGGGACAGCGCTGCGATAGCCGAGGAGTCGGCCTCGGGACGCGAACCCAAGGCCGCGAGCCTTGTCTCGTAGGCCAGCGCTGCCTGGCCCTCGGCGGCCGCTCGAGCCAGCATCAGCGCCGCGGCCTCCAGCGACGAAGGACGCCCCAGGATCGACTCGGCGATTCCGGCGGCCACGGCTCGCTCGCCCCTCGACAGCGCTGCCCAACCCGATACGAGGCGGGCTAGCTCGGCGGTACGCGGCTCGGGCGAGGCGAATCCTACCGCCTTGGCGAGGGCGCCGGCGGAGTCGACGTCCCCCGCGGCTAGCGCGCAGGCCGCGGCGGCTAGGAGGCGCTTCGCGTCGGCTGGACCGGGTACGGCGGTGGCCGCAACCTCCCATACGACCGAGGCCTCGCCGTAGCGCCCCAGAAGCTCGAGCGCGGAGGCTTGCTCGACGAGAAGGTTCCCACGTTGGGACGGAACCACGGCCTTGGCGGCCAAGGCACCGGCCAACCAGGCTACTTCGTCGATTCGGCTCAGCGTAGCGAACTCGGTTCGAGCCCGCGCCGCCAAGTCGGGGGCTGAGGCCGAAGCGGTCAAGCGCTCGAGCGCTGCGACGGCTTCGGCGCCTTGGCACTTGGCGCGGAGCGGGACCATCGTCAAGACGACGATGGTCAGAAGTGCGATCGCCGGCACGGAGGAGCGCATCACGAGCTCAGCCTCTCTTCTTTCCCTTCGAGGGGCGTTTCGAACCGGATCCGGCAGGTTGCGTATCGGAGGAGGATGAGGCTGACGGCTTGAACGGCGCCTCGCCATCCGCGCCTGGCTGCTCGGAAACGGACGGCGCGACTTGCCTGAGCGGGATGCCGCGCCTCGACGACGAGGGGCGCCTGCCTATCGAGAGGACCAGGGCCGATAGCAGCCCCAGTATATAGGTGACCAGGATGGTTATTACCACCGGTACAGACGTGAAGGTGACGACTACCAGCGATATATCGCAGCGATTATCCAGGTTAAACCCGATGAACACCAGAACGATCGCCATCACCGCTATGAAAGCCAGTAACTTCCAGGGCATCATCGCACCTCCACGGCCTTGAATGTATTCCCTCGTATCGACTCGAGCCGTACCCTGGCGAACGAACCGATACGCTCGGCCGACGCCGGGAAGACGACCATCATGTCCTGGTCGGTACGCCCGAGCACCTCGTCGCCTCTTCGTTTCGAGACAGCCTCGACGAGCACGACAGCTTCCGATCCTATCATGCCGTCCATGACGCTCCTCGTTATCGTCTTCTGCGCCTCTATGACGCGGGCCAGCCTGGCCTTCTTGACGGCCACGGGTACCTGCCCAGGCATAACCGCGGCGGGCGTGCCCTCACGCGGATTGTAATGGTACATGAAGGCGTAGGCGAAGCGTAGCTTGCGCATCAGCTCCAGGGTATCTTCGACGTCCTCTTCGGTCTCGCCGGGGAATCCTATGAGAATATCGGTCGAAAGGGTGACGCCCGATATACGCGAGCGGATACGATCGGCCAAGAGCGTATAGGAGTCGCGCGTGTACCTACGGTTCATCGCCTCGAGCACGCGATCGGAGCCGTGCTGGACGCACAGGTGTATGTGCCTGGCGAAGACGTCGTCTGACGCAATCGCCTCTATCGTCGCGTCGGACAAGTCCTTGGGATGGCTCGAGACGAAGCGGACGCGGCCTATGCCGGCTGACCTGGCTATGGGGGCGATAGACGTCAGGAGGCCCGCGAAGTCGAGCTCGCCGCCCAGACCGCGCCATCGGTACGAGTTGACGTTCTGGCCCAGCAACGTGATCTCGCGAACGCCCGCTGCGGCGGCCGATTCTATCTCGGCGGCTATCGACGACGGGTCGCGCGATACTTCCCGCCCTCGGACATAGGGCACGATGCAGTACGAGCAGAAGTTATCGCAGCCGTGCATGATCGGGACGAAGGAGCTGAACGAGCCCGGCTCGCGATGCGATGGCATGAAGGCGAAGGCCGGCGACTCCTCGATCGTCTCGAGTCGCCGTCCGGCGGCGGCCGCGTCGAGCAGAAGTCCGAAGGCCGCCTTCTGGAAGTTGCCGAGCGCGTAGTCTATCCTAGGCTCGCGCTCTCGCATGCGCTCCCTGAGCCGCTCTGCCATACAACCGGTTACGACCAGCGTGAAGGCGCGCTCGCGTTTCATCGCCGCGTAATGGGCTATGCGACCCCAAGCGCGATTCTCGGCGGTGATGCGCACCGAGCAGGTATTGATCAGGACGAGGTCGGCCTCTTCCGCCGTAGCCGCCGGCTCCCAGCTTCTCTCCATGAACTGAAGATGGAACGACGCCGACTCGGCCTTGTTCATCTGGCAACCGTAGGTCTCTATAAAAAAACGCATGATCTCCCCGGATATGAATCGGGCGGCCGACTGAGCGGCCGCCCACGTTGAGGTCAGAGCATCGACGGAGCTTAGCCCCTGGACTTGAGCCCCTTGACGAATTTGAACAAGTTAAACACGCCGAAGCCCACCAAGCCGATGCCGGCTGCGCCGAGGATGAAGCCGGTGAAGCCCTTGAGCACGAACGAGGCTATGCCGAGCGCACCGGCGGCCATCATGACCGTGCCGGTGGTCTTATCGGTACGCGTCCGGCCGACGAGACCCATGACCCCGAGCACGACGAGTCCGCCGCCAAGGATCCATCCGACGATTGGTATGTTGAGCAATGAATTGAACAGCATCAAGCCGATCCCAGCGCCCGTCGAGATGACGCCGCGCATACCGTTCTTGCGGACCTCGCCCGCGTCGACCGGATAGTAATCGCCCATAGAGTCCTCCTTAATGATCGGCCGTCACCTCGTCGCTCCCATACGGCGAGCGGCTTCGCGTTGCCGCGACGGCGGCGCCAATAAGCAATATACCCAAAAGCTGACGGACCGTAAAGGAGGCGAAAGCTACCGGTCGAGCGGATACTCGGCGCACGCGTACGCCGAGTGATTGTGAATGCTCTCGAAATTCTCGGCCTCGACGCAGAATTTCGGGAAAATGCCGAGGGCCGTAAGGCCGCCGTGCACCTCGCGTACGATATCCTCCACGAACATCGGCCGTTCGAACGACCGCTCGGTCACGTACTTCTCGTCCTCTCGCTTGAGGAGCGTGTACACGTCACTGGACGCGGACCGCTCGACTATGGCCACCAGGTCCTCTATCCAGAAAAAAGGCCCGAGCTTGACGCGGACCTTAACGAGGCCTCGCTGGTTATGGGCTCCGTACTCGCTGATCGCCTTGGAACAGGGGCAGACGGTCTGTACCGGCACCTGAACGGAGACCCAGAATTCCCGCTCCTCGGCCGACGACGAGCCTTCGTAGGAACAGTCGTAGCTCATCATGCCGGGCTGCCCGGATACCGGCGCCTTCTTCTCGATGAAATACGGGAAATGCATGTCGCAGTACGCGGTCTCCGCGTCGAGGGCGTCGCGTAGCTCGTCGAGCATGGCCAGGAAGCGGGGCATGGACAGGTCGCGCCTGTGCTCGTTGAACACCTCTATGAAGCGGCTCATGTGGGTGCCCTTGTAGTGGTGCGGCAGGTCGACGAACAGGTTGACCGTGGCAGTGGTGTGCTGGATAGAGTTGGCTCGGTCCAGCACCGTGATCGGATATCGGACTCCCTTGACGCCGACTTTGCGTATCGGGATGCATCGCTCGTCGCGCATGCTCTGGACGTCGACCATGGGGCGCGCCACCTTCGCCGCGGCCCTCATGCTCGCCCGGCCGCGCGCTCGGCGGACTCGACCGTATTGAAGAGGAGCATCGTGATGGTCATCGGACCGACGCCTCCCGGCACTGGCGTAATCGAGCCGGCCACATCCTTGACGGCGTCGAACTCAACATCGCCGACGAGCCGCCAGCCCTTGGCCCTGCTCTGGTCGTCGACCCGATTGACTCCGACGTCGATGACACAGGCCCCCGGCTTGACCATGTCGGCCTTGATGAGCTCGGGTGTACCGGCGCAGGCTATCAGGATGTCCGCACGCCTCGTATGCTCCGCCAGGTCACGCGTGCCGGTGTGGCATACCGTGACAGTCGCGTTCACCGATTTTCTGGCCAGAAGCGTGGCGAGCGGCTTGCCTACGATGTTCGACCTGCCAACGACGACAGCGTGGGCGCCGGCCGTACGGATGCCCGACGCCTCGATCAGCTTGAGCACGCCGTGGGGCGTGCACGGCAGGAAGCAGGGCTCGCCTATGACCATACGGCCGACGTTGACCGGCGTGAACCCGTCGACATCCTTCTCCGGGGAGATGGCTTCAACCACCTTAGCCTCGGAGACGCCCTTGGGGAGCGGCAACTGGATCAGTATGCCGTGTACCGATGGGTCGTCATTGAATTCGCGCACTACCTCGATGATAGCTGCCTCGCCAGCCTCGGCAGGCAAACGGCGCTCGACGCTCCTCATGCCGAGCTCGGCGCAAGCCTTCTCCTTGGCCGTGACGTACGACACGCTGGCCGGGTCGTCCCCTACCAATAGTACGGCCAAGCCAGGGACCATGCCCCGCTCCGCAAGGGCGAGCACCCTCGGCCCGAGCCCGACGCGGATCTCCTCCGCCAGCCTCTTGCCGTCCAACAGCTTCGCGGCCATGTCGCCTCCTTGATGATCCACAGCTACACGATACTACCCCACGCGCGGCCAGGACAAGCCTTGGACCTAATCCTCAGCTGAGAACCCGTCACGCTCCCATCGAGTCTATGTAGGCCTTGATCCTGCGGACCCCTTCGGCGAAGACCTCGGGTTCGAGGATCAGACTTAGGGCTAGAGAGCCCTCTCGTTCCATATCGAAGAAGTATCCCGGCTGGATTGCTACCGACGCATGCTCGAGGAGGCCAAGGATCACGCTCTCCTCGCCTTGGTAGCGTGGGAATTCGAGGAGGGCCGTCCATCCGCCGTCGCAGCGCAGTACCCGGTACGGAGATCCGTCGCCTCCGAATACCGTTCGCGCCTCGCTCAGGTTTGAGCGCAGACGCCCGAGGACCAAACCTACGAAATCATCGACTCCGGGTAGCAGGCTCGGTAGCGCGTTCATCACGGGCGCCCCGGCGGACAGGTAGGTATCGGCGATCAGCTCGAGCCTCGCAGCCGCCTCGTCGACCTGGTCCCGCGGGCCGGAAATCCGTATCCAGCCCAGCTTCAGCTGGGGCAGGCAAAGTAGCTTCGACAATCCGTCGAGGGCGAAGGTAAGGCAAGCCTCCTCGCCGGCTAGCCGGGCCATGCCGCCTACGGCTTCGAGCGCATACGGGAAGAACACCTCATCGGCGATGACCGCCATGCCAAGCTCGGAGCATAGCCCGACTATCCGGCGCCTCTCGTCGGCCCTGATATACGAGCCGCTCGGGTTATTCGGGTTGATGAGAACGACAGCCTTGGCTCCCGACGCCTTCGCGACCAGCCGTAGGTCCTCGAGGTCGACGGACCATCCTTCCGGGTGGCGATACTCGAGACGATACGGTACGGCGCGGACGGACTCGAGGCCGGCGAGAGAATCGAACAGGGGATAGCCTGGCTTAGGCACGAGTACCGCGTCGCCGGGATCGCACAATAGCTTGAAGATCCAGGCATAGGCTTCAGACGTGCTGGCCGACAGGAAGTACGACGCGGCCTCGCCGCCAAAGCGCCCGGCGAGGGCAGATCGGGCGGACTCGAGACCGCGAGGGTCGGGCCGATATGCGAGGCATCTAGCATCGGCCAGCGCGCCGATGACACCGCATGGCGACAAGCCGTGGCGCGTCGGATTCGAGTCGGACATATTGAGCAGCTCGACCCCACGGCTGACAAGCTCGGCCTGGAGGGAAGAGAACGCGTTCGGCTCGAAGCGTGGGCCGAGGCGTGATGAAAAACGCATGCCGCATCCTAGCCGGAACGCCCCTTGACGGCAAGGCCCGGCTTACGATGACGTCATTGCAGCGTCGTGGTCACGCTCGACGGTCCGGCCGCGTGCCGCTTGGCCCCGCCGTGGCGGCGCTCGTATTCTTCTATCAGCCGGTCGATGCCTTTGAGCCGTAAATATGCGTCGATGGTCGACTCGTACTCGTATCTCGGGCGCAAAGGCGGCTGCTTCAGGTAGATGGCCGTGATGCAGGTATCGTCCCACCTCCGGCCGCGGTAGACCTCGAGGATGGTGATGGTGACGCCCCGAGCCTCGCTCGGGAACGGTATCTTATGGAACGCGACCACGTCCTCGAAGACGTGCTCGAACGCGAACGAGCCGTCGTCGGCACGCACGAGCACGCGCTTAGCCCTATTGTTATCCTTGTAGAGATTGAGCCGCGCGAAGTCGACGGCGCCATTCAGGATCATAACGTGGTCGCTCGACCGGTTGAACGCTACGTGTATCGTCCCCCCGATGCCCGAACCGGGCTCTCCCTCGGCCCAGAACAGCATGGCGTTGTTGAAGCACAGCTCGGCGTCGATGAAGCTGTAGAACGGATAGCGTAGCCGGTCGACTCCGTACTCGACGATTTCACCCTTGACCGTTTCGGTCAGCGTGGACCAAGCCACGATCGATTCGATGCCGTCTTCCCAGACCCCGGGTCGGAACTCGCCCCAGCCTTGATAGTA
>JAKQKE010000303.1 GCA_029560805.1 Spirochaetota bacterium | reverse complement strand
CGCCGACCGGGTTCGGCATCGTCATGCCGCGTATCGTCACGCTCAGGTCCGCGGCCGCTCCGGGGCCGGCGGCGCTCGCTGGCTTCGCAGCGGCCATCATGCCATAGCCTCCCAGTCGACCGTGCTCCCGTCGAGCACGGGTCCGTCGGAGCAGGCCTTGGCGTACTCGCCTGAACGTAGCCTGACGGCGCATCCGGCGCAGGCGCCGACGCCGCAGGCCATCCACTGCTCTACCGACGCCTCGTAGGGCGCGCGCCTCGACGCGGCGACGGCCGCGACCGCGGCCATCATCGGTGTGGGGCCGCATGCGTAGAAGGCCGGCGGCAGGCCCGGGTCAAAGGAGGCGAGCCAGTCGGTCACGGTGCCGCTGAAGCCGGCCGAGCCGTCGTCGGTGCAGACTGCGGTGCCGGCGGGCAGCATGGCCACGGGCACGAGCGAGGCGGTCCTGGCTCCGACGACCAGGATCGGCGCCTCGCATAGCCCCGCGGCGGCGTCGGCCGCGAGGGTGGCGGCCAGGTACAGCATCGGGCCGACGCCTATGCCTCCCGCCACCAGCATCGGCCTCGAGCCGCGCGGCGGCCTACCGAAGCCGCGGCCGAGCGGCCCGAGCACGTCGAGCCCGTCGCCCGGGCGCAGGGCGGCCAGGTATTCGGTGCCGCGGCCGCGTAGCTGGAAGACGCAGGCCGCGTCGCCGGCCGGGCGCCAGTCCGAGAAGGCGAAGGGGCGGCGCAGGGCCGGGTCGTAGCGGCCGCCGGCCCGAAGCGTGAAGAAGCGGCCGGGGACCGGATCGTCCGCGCGGCGGCCGTCGTCGTGCGGCCACGCGAAACGTAGCTCGCGGTAGCCGTCGGCTACCGGCCTGTTCCCCGTTACGATCGTATCGAATCTGCGCATGGTCCGTACCGCTCCCGTGCCGTCTGGATCGCCGCCAGCGTAGCGGTGCGGGCGGGCGCTGTCAACGATGCATTATCGTCGCCTTTGTGCTAGATTCCAGCTACTATGCATCGAACGTACCGTAATGGGCCGCCCTCGGCCGTAGCGTTTCTAGCCATACTGTTCGCGTCCGCGGCTTCGGCCGCCGCGCAGGACGTCGGATGGGCCGTATCGGCGGCCTGCGGGCCGGCCGTCGCCTTCGGCGGCGCGCTGGGCGACGAGCTAGCCGCCTTCGAGGACATAGCCGGCGCGGACGCCCGATACGCGACCGTGTTCGGCGCGGGCTTAGCGGGCGGCGCCGATATCGGCCTTACGGGGCCTCTGCGAGCGGCCGCCTCGATCGGCTTGTCGCGCCTGGGCTACGCGTTCTGGTCGCCCGACGCCGCCGCGCTGTCATACCTGTCGCTGTGGACCGCCGGCGTACGGCTGGGTCTGCGCCTGGAACCAGGCGATTGGCTCGTCGGCGCCGGCGCCTCGCTCCTGTTCCCAGTCGGTCCTATCGTCCAATACGCGTCGCTCGGCGGCGCGTCCGTAGCGTCGCATAGCGAGGCGACGACCGCGAGTACCATGATCCCGGGCGCCTATATCGAGGGCTCCCTGGCGCTCGGCCGCCCGTTCGCCATCGGCGCCGCCCTGGCCCGTCCCAGGCTCGGGCTGGAGCTAGGGTTATGGCCGGGCGGCCTCGTAGAGGATTCTGAAGCCTGGCAGTTCGCCCTGTCGGCCGTCGTCGGCCTCGACCTGGAAAGGAAGGCCGCCCGATGAAGCGCCTCGTCATGCTCGTCGTCTCCATCGCAGCGGCCTCTATCCTCGCGTCCTGCGACCTCTTCTCCGGCCTCGCCGGCGGCGCCGCCGGTACCGACGACGCGCCGTTCGTCTACTTCGCCGAGTCGTCCGGCGGCTCCATCGACCTGAGCCTCTCCGCCGCCGCCGGCCGCTCCGCCAGCGTCGTCTTTACCACCGGCCCCTACGAAGGCCTCGCGGCCCCGACCGCGACCGCCAGGGACTCGAGCGACGTACCGGCGGCGGCTTCCAGGCTTTCCGCTCAGGATGCTTTCTCCGATAGGCTCCGTTCCTACGCCCGCGAGAATGCAAACGCGTATATTCCGCCGATACGGCCTCGCTTCTCGACGACCGGAGATCCTGCACACGACGTCGCTGGAGCGACTCCTTCAGAAGCTAGTTTCTATGTCATCGCCAATTCCTCGAGCTCCGTTGATTTCGATGTAATTAGCTCAAGCTGCCGTGCGGTGAGAGACGATACGACATTCAGCGATACTAGGACCCGTACGCTGAGCGTCTGGGTCGCCGATGATTGCTGGGATTTAGGTTCAACCAAGAAACATGCTGTGAATCAAACCATGGTCGACGCCATCGCCGAGAAGTTCTTTGGTGCCTCTAGCGATCCCGATACATCCATCTATGCATGGGTCACTGGCATGCTCGGGGACGAGTGGGGCGTGCATGACGAATCGACAAGGATCGGGTTCGGAACGTATGATCTAATCGCCAAGAGCGACAATATCACCATCTTGCTAGCAGATATCGGGAGTGATGATGCGGACGACGGTGGCATCGTCGGATATTTCTATCCGGTCGATACATTTGCCGGAGCTGATAATTCTAACGAACGAATCATGTTCATAATCGATGCAGTAATGTATTCGAATCCTGATGATTCCGGTATTTCATCGAATGAGCCAGGCTATAGCGATAATGGTTGGTCAGACGAGGATTATTGGGCCGAGCAGGTTTTCTCCACCCTCGCCCACGAGTTCCAGCACATGATCCACTTCTACCAGAAGGGCGTACTGCGCGGCGGCGACTACTTCAACGAGGCCACCTGGATAGACGAGCTGTGCGCGATGCAGGTCGAGGACCTGCTCGCGGACAAGCTAGGCGTCGCCGGTCCCCGCGGCATGGATCCCGCCGACTACAGCGCCGGCGTCTCGGGCAACATCTACGGCCGCCTGCCCGAGTACCTCCTGTTCCCGGACGTGACGCCCTACGACTGGGATACCGCGGCCGACGCCGAGCTGACCCGCTACTATTCATGGGCCTACGCCTTCGGCGCCTACCTGACCCGCAACTACGGCGGCTCGGAGTTCGTGCGCCGTCTCGTGCAGTCGGCCTCGACCGATGCCGGGGCCGTCGCGGCCGCCGCGTCGGCGTTCTCCGGGCGCGACGAGTCGATAGTC
>JAKQKE010000302.1 GCA_029560805.1 Spirochaetota bacterium | reverse complement strand
GTGGTGAACAGGCCGGCCAGCTCCTCGGCGATGGCCGCGTAGCGCTTGCGCGCGGCGCCTTTGAGCAAGGCGCCTTCCATCACGTAATCCAGGCGCACCCGCTCGAGCAGGCGCAGCTGCTCCGGGGCGAGCCCGAGCGATTCGCGCTTCTTATACAGCGCGTCGACCCGCTTGAAGACGCCCGCATGCAGGCTCAGCCAGCTCTGGTGGGCGGCTATCTTGGGCATCAGCTCGCGCTCGACCGCCTGGAGGGCGTCGCTCGTCTCGCTGGCGGTCAGGTTGAAGAACACGCTGGCCACCCGCGCGAAGGCCTGCCCCGCCCGATCCAGGGCGGCCACGGTGTTCTCGAAGGTCGGCTCGGCCGGATCGGCCGCTATGGCGTCTACCTCGGCCCGGTGCTCCGCCATCGCCGCCTCGAAGGCGGGCGCGTAGTGCTCGGGCCTGATGGCGTCGAACGGCGGAAGGCCGTGCGGCGTCGTCCATGTAGAAAGCAGTGGGTTGTCGTTCATGGGTAGCGATTATCGGGGCCTTACGTCGGGCCGTCAAGCGATAGAACAGGTAGAACGCCCCTACTCGAAGGCCATCACCTGCACCTTGTTCGAGTCGTCGGCGTTGACGTAGGCGACGTAGGGCTTGCCGTCTACCGGCGATACGGCCAGGTCGAGGCTGTCGCCAACCTTTCCAGAGAAGCCGGCCTGACCGACCGTCTCCCAGGTCGAGCCGACCAGCCTCTTCACAGTAAGCTTCGCTCCGTGGTCATTATCCTTGTACGCGATGTACATCGTCCCGTCGGGGCCGGCCGCGAGCCTCGGCAGGAAGCCGTTCGAGGCGACCGGGTTGGCGCCGGCGTCCGCCCATACGTTAGCCGCCGAGTTCCTGGCTACGCTGACCGTCCCCGTCTGCATGGACGCGACGTACGGCACGTCGCCGGAGAACGCGATGGACGTCGCCTCCCGGTACGCCCCGGTGAAGTACGACACGCCGCCGTCGTATAGGAAGTCCCATCCGGCCGGGTGCCAGGCGGACGTCGAGGTAGTCCGCACGGATACGGCATCCATGGCTTCGCCGTTGACGAAGCTAGCGAACGGCTTGCCGTTATGGAAAGCGAAGCCGATAGCTTTCGGATCATTCGTGAAAAAGACTTGGGAATCCCAGTTCGTCCCGTCGAAACGCGCTACGAGCCCCTGATTAGTGCTAGCGTTCTTGAACGCGATGAAAGCGTACGTATCGGTCAGGACTATAGAATGATCGCTTGTGCCCGTCACGGTCGGAGCGAAGGAACTTGTCCCGACGGTAGCCCACGCCGTCCCTGACAGGTACTTGCACTCCGGCTCGTACGAATTCGGCTTCAGCACGACGTACGGCACCGCGCCGCGCACTGCGAGATCCAGCTCGGTAACCGTCATCACGCCGTCGATGTCGGCGCTCCCGACGGCCGTCCACGCGTCGCCGTCGAGCTTGCGCACGCGGACCTTCGTCGACTGCGCGAAGGCTACGTAAGGGACGCCGTCGCCTATCGCCAGCGAGACGCTCGAGCCGGCGCCGGCCTCCACCGCGTCTCCCCCTACTGCCTTCCAGGACGGCTCGTAAGCCTCGCCGTCCGGATCGGACGGGTTGTCGCGGACGTCGTCGATCAGCTCGTCGAGGAGCGGCATGTCCGAGCACGCCCCGGCCAGCAGCGCCGACGCGGCCAGAGCCAGGACAGGAACGCTAATACGCGCTTCATCGCTCGCCTCCTGTTCAGTACGATAGCGTGACGAGCACGCCGGAGGGCAGGACCGCCAGCCGCGGACCGCGGCCGAGCGAGGCCCGGCCGGCGCGCGGCGGCGGCAGCAGCGCCATGACGAGCCCGCCGGCGGCTAGGACGCCCCCGGCGACGTACGAATACATGCGGTAGCCGCTGTTCGCGTCGATATCGGCCAGGAAGCCCTGATACGCGTCCCAGAGCTCGGTGAAGCCCTCGGTAGCCCCGTCGTACGCGGCCTTCGCGGCCACGGCGGACTCGTACGCCTCGAGCGCGGCCGCGTCGAACACGAAGTACCCTACGGCCGCCGCCCCGAGCCCGGCCGCGGCGGTCGCGTAGCCTATATAGGGTTTCCTGAACAACCCATTCAAGCGTATTCAGCTCCGAGTTGAACCGAGAATCTAGTCTTTCTAACAAGGATTTCAACCAAGTCCCAAATAGTGACAAAAAGAAGCCGTAGCCTCTCCTTGAGGATACGCTCCAGGT
>JAKQKE010000295.1 GCA_029560805.1 Spirochaetota bacterium | reverse complement strand
GCACTACATCCAGTGGATCGAGCTGATAGCCGACGGGGTGTCGTACAAGGCCTACCTGAAGCCCGGAGACAAGCCCGAAGCTGTCTTTGGCGTCTCGGCGACCCACGTAGTCGCCCGCGAGTATTGCAACCTGCACGGCCTCTGGAAGGCCGAGGCATAGGAAGAGGAGAAAACGATGGAGAAGTACATCTGCGACGTATGCGGCTACATCTACGACCCGGCGGTCGGCGACCCTGACGCTGGCGTGGCCGCCGGCACCTCGTTCGCCAAGCTGCCGGATGACTGGGTCTGCCCGATGTGCGGAGCCGGCAAGGATAACTTCAGCCTGGCCTAACCCGTTGCGCCGCCGGCTCGCGGCGCGTTATCATCGAAGCCGGAAGCCAGCCCGAGGGTTGGTTCCGGCTCTTTTTTTCGGAGGCGTGATGATATCCAGGGAAGACTTCATGTTCACGATCGGCTACGACGGCGATACGGCCATCGTCGACGGCAAGGCCAAGGCCCAGTATGGTAAGCTTGATACCCTATCGCTGGCTCGCCGGGGACTGTTCAGATCCTCCTTCGCGTCGGCCCTGTATTCCGGCTCCAAAGAAGAGCTCACTGCCTTCGCCGAGCTCTACAACGCGGCCTCCGGTACCTCGTACTCTACCGCGGAGGAATTCCAGCGCCTGTTCGGCGTCAAGCGTGAAGCCGTAAGGAAGGTCTTGGTTCTCTAGCGGGAGAGCGCTAGGTCCAGCGGCGAGGCGGCCTCCTTCGTAGTATACTGAAGCTATTAGTTTAGGAGGCTCCCTATGGCTCGTATCAGACTGAGCGGCGCGCTCGCGCTCGCGGCCGTCATGGCCACTCTAGCCGGATGTGCCGGCGCCCCGAAGACCGAAGGAAGCGCCCCGGCTCCAAAACCCGCCGCCTCTGCCCGCGATACGCCCTCAGCCGAGCTCGGCGTCACGAATGAGGCGAGGGGAGAGGCCGCCCCGCCGCCCGCCGTCATGTACGACTACGGCGCAGCCAAGCCGTCGTCGGGAGCCGCGGGATCGCGCGGCGTCACTCCTTCTTCGTCCGGCCTCAAGGCAGGCTATTCCGACGATAACGAGCAGTTCAACTACTTCGTCGGCTTCCTCGAGAAGTATGCCGACGTGCCGCACTACGGCTACGACATCTCGGAGCGCATAACCGTGCGGGTGCTCGACTCGGCCGGCAAGCCGGTGGCGAACGCCGCCGTATCGATACGCTCGGGCGGCAAGGAACTGGCGGCCGGTTTGAGCTACGGCGACGGATCTTTCCGCTTCTACCCCGCGGCGATCGGCTCGAAGGATGCGACCTTCGAGCTGAGGGCCTCCGCGGGAGGGCTGAGCGCCGGCGCGACGACGAGGCGGGACGGCCCGCGCACCGTCGAGCTCCGGCTCCAGGGACCGCGTTCGTTGCCCGACCCACTCCCCCTCGACCTACTGTTCGTGATGGATACGACCGGGTCGATGGGCGAGGAGATAGAGCGGCTCAAGGCGACCATCGAGATTATCCACGACAACCTGGCGGCGCTACGCCCGCGACCGCTCGTGCGTCTCGGCCTCGTGCTATACAAGGACCTAGGGGATGAGTACGTGACGAGGCTCTCGCCGTTCACCGCCGATCTCGAAACGTTCCGCGCCGCCCTCCAGCCGGTCGTCGCTTCCGGGGGCGGGGACGGCCCCGAGGATCTGGAGTCCGCCCTGGACGACGCGGTAAACCGCATGGACTGGAACGAGGGAGGCCTCAGGCTGGCCTTCGTCGTCACCGACGCGGAAGCGCATCTGGACTACGGCCGCGACTATACCTACGTCGACGCGGCCAACGACGCGCGGGCCAGGGCCATCAAGCTCTACACGATTGGCACCGGCGGCCTGCCGCTCGAGGGGGAGTATCTGCTCAGGCAGGTATCGCAGCTGACCGACGCCAGGTACATCTTCCTCACCTACGGCGAGGCGGGAGAGTCGGATGGCGGCGCCGAGGGCTCCGTAAGCCACCATACCGGCTCGAATTATCAGACCGACAAGCTCGAGGCCATCGTCATCCGCTTCGTCAAGGAGGAGGTTGCCTGGCTGTCGGACACGCCCGTTTCGGTCGACGAGGGCTACTTCAGCGCGAGGCCGGTCGACGAGGAGAGCCGAGACCAGACACTCGGCAAGCTGTTCGTCGAGTCTGTCGGCAACCTGGCCGATTACTCTACCTTCCGTTTCGGGCCAGAGGCGCCCTGCGTCATACTACCCGTGTCGGCGAGCGGAGATGGCCTCGGGCCGAGCGCCGAGTACTTCGGCGAGCGGCTCGCGATGGCGGCGTCCGAGGCCGGCCGCTGGAAGCCGGTCGAGCGTAAGGAGCTGCAGCGCGTGCTCGCGGAGCTCGAGCTACAGCTGTCCGGTGTAGCCGATCCGGCTACGGCGGCCCGCGCCGGCGAGCTGCTCGGCGCCGACCTGGCCGTGGCGTCGTCGCTATACCTGCGCGACGGCCGCTACGAGCTGTTCATGCGCCTCGTGCGGGTTTCGACTGCCGAGGTGTTGTCCGTCGCCCGGGCTAAAATCGAAAAGGACCTGGGCCTATGACTCCGTCGGCAGACGAGGCGAGCGGGTGCAATCCGTGGTAGCCAAGGCCCCCAGGACGAGCTACGAGTGTTCCTCCTGCGGACATCGCGAAGCCAAGTGGCTCGGGCGTTGCCCGGCCTGCGGCGAGTGGAACGCGATGCGCGAGACGAGCGCGCCAGCTGGCGACGGCGGCCCCAAGCGGGAGGCGCGCTTCTCCGTGCCGCTCGAGTCGGTCGACCCGGCCGAGGGCGCCCGCTCGCCTTCAGGCTCGGCAGAGGTGGATCGCGTGCTCGGGGGCGGTATCATGCGGGGTTCGAGCGTGCTCATAGGCGGCGAGCCGGGCATAGGCAAGAGCACGTTGCTCTTGCAGTTGGCCGCCAGGGCGAGCGTGCAGGGCCGCGTCCTGTACGTGTCGGCCGAGGAGAGCGCCGCCCAGATACGGCTACGCGCCGACAGGCTCGGCCTCAAGCGCCCGGGGCTCGAGCTCCTCTGCACAGGCGACCTGTCCGAGGCCGTTCGGGCGCTCGACCGGGTCAAGCCGGCGCTGTTCGTCGTCGACTCGCTCCAGACGATAGCCTCGGCGGACGCCGGCAACGTGCCGGGCACCGCCAACCAGGTCAAGTACTGCGCCCTCGAGCTGGCCGACTGGGCCAGGGAGCACGGCAGCGCCTGTTTCCTCGTCGCCCACGTGACGAAGGACGGAATGATAGCGGGGCCCAAGGCCGCGGAGCATACCGTCGACGTGGTGCTGATGTTCGAGCAGAGCGAGACCGACGCGCGTTTCCTACGCTCGGCCAAAAACCGATTCGGCTCGACCGACGAGGTAGGGCTGTTCACGATGACCGAGCGTGGGCTCGAAGAACAGACCGACCCGTCCGAGCTGTTCCTCGTGCGCCGAGCTGGCGAGGCGCCGGCGGGAGCGGCCGTGGCGGCTACCTGGGAGGGGACGCGCGCCCTGCTGGTGGAGATCCAGGCGTTGACCGTGCCGGGCAAGGCGTCTTTGTCACGCGTCTACTCCGAGCGCGTCGAGCCGGCGCGGGTGGCGCGCGTGGCCGCCGTGCTGGAGAAGCACGCGGGCCTCGGCCTTTCAGACCAGGACCTGTACGTCAACGTCTCGGGCGGCATGCGCCTATCGGAACCGGGCATAGACCTGGCGCTCGCGGCCGCGATCTACTCGGCGCGTACGGGGCTGGCGTTGCCGCCGTCCGCTGCGCTCGCCGGGGAGCTGTCGCTCGCGGGCGAGGTCCGGCCGGTGCGGCGCATGTCCGGCCGCGTTCGGGCGGCCAGGGCGATGGGGTTCGAGCGGGTGGTCGGCGCCGCCTCCATTCGGGGCGAGGCCACGGTACGGGGCGAGGCTGACGACCCGGACTCTTGGGAACGGGTCTCGACGATAGGCGCGACGATACGGGCCCTCTTCGGCTCGGGCGCCAAGAACGGAGGACGATGATGCGTTACCCCGCCGGCGACGAGCGATTGTTCGGGATCTCGGTTCCGCTCGGGTCGATCAAGGTGCACGGCGGCTGGAGGGTCGGCGAGTACCCGGACCTCGTGCCGTTCGCCGGGCTATGCAAGGAGCTCGGCGCGAGGCTGCTCCAGCTGCTTCCGCTCAACGACACCGGCGGCCAGAGCTCGCCCTACTCCGCGCTGTCGGCCTTCGCGCTACACCCGCTCTACATCAGGGTTCGGGACCTGCCGGAGGCGGCCGCGGCGCCTGGGGCAGTCGAGGAGCTGGAGTCGTTCGCCGCCAAGGCGACCTCGGGCGAGCGTTTCCCATACGGCGCGTGCCTCGACGCCAAGCTGGCAGCGCTCAGGGCCGTCTACAAGGCGTCGGCCGATAGCATAGCCGCTGACGCCGGCTTGGCCTCCTTCGAGAGCGATCGCCCGTGGCTGCGTACCTACGCCGTCTACCGGCGGCTTAAGTCGTCCTATGGCGAGCAAGCCTGGCGCTCGTGGCCCGACCACGGGCGGCCGACCCGAGGCGAGATCGACACGTTGTGGGACGACCCCTCCGCTAGGCTTGAGCAACTCTTCCACGCCTGGATGCAGTATCGGGCCGCCGAACAGTTCGGCGCGGCAGCCGAGGCAGTGGCCGGAATGGGCCTCGTCCTCCTAGGGGACATACCCATCCTGATGAACGACGACTCGGCCGACGTCTGGGCGGATCGCGGTTTCTTCGACGATTCGCTCCGGGCCGGCGCGCCTCCGGACATGTATTCGGCGGTCGGCCAGAATTGGGGCTTCCCGATCTATGACTGGGCCGCCATGGCGGAGGACGGCTATTCCTTCTGGAGAGCGCGCGTCGCGGAGGCCGCCAGGTACTACTCGGCCTACCGCATCGACCACGTTCTCGGGTTCTTCAGGATATGGGCGCTCGGCGACCGGGACGAGACTGGCTGCCTCGGCCGCTTCGTCCCCGGACCCGAGCTCGGGGCGGACGAGCTGACGCGGTCTGGCTTCTCGGAAGCAAGGCTACGCTGGCTGTCCGAGCCGCATATACCCGGCGCCGAGCTCCGAGTTGCCGTACCAGCAACGGAGGCCGCGAGCGTCGTCGATGCGGCGCTCGAGCGCATCGGCGACGAAGACCTATTCAGGTTCAAGCGATCGATACGGGGCGAGGCAGATATAGGCGCCCTGCCTCTGGGCGGAGCCACCAGGGATTATCTCAAGGACAGATGGCGTGATAGGGCTCTGCTGGCCATAGGCGGAGGACGCTTCGCGCCAACCTGGTCATATCGCGGAACCAGGGCCTGGGCGAGCCTCTCGGACGGCGAGCGGTCGGTGCTCGAGGCCATGCTCGGCATCGCTTCGGCGTCGGCCGAGCTCGACTGGGAGGATCGCGGCCGCCGGCTCCTGTCCATGCTCGGCTCGGCCTCCGACATGTTGCCCTGCGCAGAGGATCTCGGCGCCGTTCCCGACTGCGTGCCGAGGGTGCTCTCCGAACTCGGCATACCCGGGCTACGGGTACCGCGCTGGATGAGGCGATGGGACGAGCCGGGCCAGCCGTTCATGCCGCTGTCCGAATACGGGGAGCTATCCGCCTGCACGCCGAGCGTCCACGATACCTCGACGCTTCGCGGCTGGTGGGAACGGGAGGACGGCAGGGACGCCTTCGTCGAGGCCTACTGTCCCGAGCTGAGTCCCGCTTCGGCGCTACTCGACCCGGAGCGTGAAGGTGCCGTGCTCGCGGCGCTGGCGAAGGCCCCGTCCAAGTTGTTCGTCGTCCAGCTCCAGGACCTGCTCGACCTATCCGATCGCTATAGGTCGGACGATCCGAGCGACGATAGGGTCAACGTGCCGGGCAGCGTGGACGAGTTCAACTGGACCTGGCGCATGGGGCCCGGCGCGGAGGAACTCGAGCGCGACCGTGCGTGGACCGCTCTCGTACGGGCCGGCTGCGGCCGATAAGGTAGTATGGCTCAGAGTACAAAAGATGCGATGCGTCCGATCGTCGCCATAGCGGTCAGAAATCCGGGAGTCCTCGAGCACGTCTCGCGCGAGCTCCGCTCAAGGGTGACGGGAGCCGAGATAACGACGATAGTCGGCGACAGGGCTTTCCGCGAGACGATAGCGCGCGGCGCCGCCGCGTCCATAGACGCGCTCGTGGCGGACGCGGAGTGCGCCGAGCTGATAGCGGCGCTATCGAAGCCCGAGGACCTGCCGCTGGTCGGAGTCATCGCGCCCGCTTCGAGCGGTGCCGGCCTGCCTCGGGCTATCGCGGACGCCGGTTTCCCCATGCTACGGCTATGCGCCGAGCCGAGGCCCTACGCCGAGGTCGCGGCCTGGGTGAACGGCGCCGTCGCGTCGATAGCCAGGGCCGGGGGGCGCGCCCACGATTCGGTCGACTACGGGCAACGATACGAGGACCTGGTCCAGGCCTTGCCCGACATCGTCTACGAGCTCGACGTCGATGGCGTCATCACCTTCATTAACGACTCGGTCTCCATGCTCGGCTACGCCCCGGGCGATCTCATAGGCAAGCACTACTCGGTCCTGCTCCATGACGAGGACGCAGCGGCCGTGGACCGGGATAGGGTCCTGGTCGACTACGTCGGTTACCGGACCGGCGTCGCCCTCAGCCCGAAGCTGTTCAACGAGCGCCGTAGCATCGAGCGGCGTACGACCGATCTCGAGGTCAGGCTGAAGCGCAAACGCGGCTCCAAGAACGGGCTCCCCGAGCTGATAGGCAGCGTCATCTCGTACGGCGAGATCTCGTCGGCCGGCGAATACGGTCGCGACGGAGCCAGGGAATTCAAGGGCTCGGTCGGCATAATCCGCGACGTCACGCTACGGCGCAAGTCGGAGGAGACGCTCCGCAAGCTGTACCAGGCGATCGACCAGCTCGGCTCGTGCGTCTTCGTGCTCAACCATGCGTTCGAGGTCGAGTACGTCAACCCTGCCTTCTTCATGCTGACGGGCTTCGCGCCGCCGGACGTGATAGGCGGCAACGTCTTCAGGTTCCTGGCCTTCCTGCCGGATACGGTCGACGCCGTCCGCAAGCGGGTCCAGGACGGCTTCGAGGCGCGGGAAGAGGCTCTCGTCCCGCGTATGGGCGGCGGACAGTTCTGGGCGTCCCTGTCGATTGCGCCGGTCAGGACGCCGTCCGGGGCGATCACCCACGCCATCGCCGTCATGGACGACATCAGCGCTAGGCGGTCCATGGAGGAGCTACTGAGGGGCGCGCGTCTCGAAGCGGAGGAGGCGAGCCGATCGAAGTCGCGCTTCATCTCGAGCATGACCCACGAGCTTAAGACGCCGATCGCGAGCATCATCGCCGCCGCTCGTTCGCTCCAGGGCGGCGAGGGCGGTCCCGTAGCGCTCATCCTCGACAATGCCCTACGTCTCCTCGATATACTGAACGGCATACTCGATTACGTCCGTTCGGAGAGCGACGACGGGGCCGTACGACGTGTCTCCTTCCGGCTCGGCTCGTTCATGGAGCGGGCCTGCGGCCCACATCGCGCGACGGCCGTGGGGAAAGGGCTATCTTTCTCGCTCGAGGCGGACTCGGACGAGAGCGTCGAGAGCGACCCGGACAGACTCGGCCGCGTCATCGAGATACTGCTCGATAACGCGGTGCGCTACACCGACTCGGGCTCGATACGGGTAACGGCCAGAATCGAGCGACTCGAAGGTAACGTGCCGCACCTGATCGTCCACGTGGCCGATACGGGACCGGGCATAGCGGCTCAGGATAGGGAGCGCATATTCAAACCCTTCTCCAGGGCGGAGCACGCGGCCCGAGGCGGCCCCGGAGGTTCTGGCGTCGGTCTCGCGCTCGCCAGGAACATCATGCAGATCCTCGGTGGTGAGGTACGGCTCGATACCGGTTTTGGCATAGGCAGCGATTTCTCGCTGATCCTGCCGACCGCTTCGCCGGTCAGGACGGAAGCGGCGGAGGCGGCCGGCTATACGCTACTCCTCGTCGATGATAACGAGGTGAACCTCGAGTACATGAGGACCCTGGTGGAGAACCGCGGCTTCCGCGTGCTTTGCGCCGAGAGCGCGGCGGAGGCGTTCCGTGTGTTGGAAGCCCATTACGTCGACGCCTGCATCCTCGATATCCAGATGCCCGGCTATTCCGGCATCGAGCTGGCCAAGGGCATCCGCGCTTACGCCGGTCCACGGTACTCCTCCGATCTGCCCCTGTTCGCCATGACCGCCCACGATACGGCCGCCCTCGGCGGCGACGAGGGGCTGTTCGCCGCCGTCTTCCCGAAGCCGACCGACATCGCCAAGCTTTCGGACACCGTCATCGCTACGATGGCCGAACAGGATAGGGTAGCCAGCTCGGCCTTCCCTATGGCGTTCTGCGCGACGGGTTTCGGCCGCACGGCCGCCGTGGCGAGGATGCGCCTCGAGGTGGAATCGGCCATGACCGCCCTAATCCTGGCTTTGTCGGGTACCAGCGACGCACGGATAGACATACGGGCCGAGGCGGCCTCCCTATCGTCGGTCTTTAATCGCTTCTCGTGCAAGTCGGGCCAGGCCAAGGTAAGGCTGTTCATAGAGCATTATGCTGACGACGACCGGGACGCCTTACGCTGCTTACTCGATAGGATAGGGCGTATCCTAGGGGCGGGCATCGATTCGATCGCTAACCTGCCAGGCGGCCGTGAATGAGGGCGCTGATCATCGACGATGATGCCTTGAACCGGCATATACTACGCAGGTATCTAGCCAAGCTAGGGTATGTCTGCGATGAGGCGGCCAGCGGGCTCGAGGGCTTGGACGCCTGTCGTAGCGCCAACTACGACGTAGCTCTCGTCGATCTCATTCTGCCGGACCTTGACGGCTCCGATACCGCTACGGCGATCCGTGAGGCCTATGCGTCGCGGGCTACGCCTGTACGGCTGATCGCCGTCACGGGCGCGCGCTGCGACGAACGGGTCAAGCGCATGTTCGACGCCGTCGTCGAGAAACCGTATACCCTCGAGGAGCTGTCGGCGGTTATTGTATAGGCATCCAAGCCGCAATCAAGAGTTCAAAGCTTGTAGTCTATTGACATTCTTTATCGTTTTCTGTATCTTAATCACAGATCGACGCAGGGTAGAGCAGTTGGCAGCTCGTCGGGCTCATAACCCGGAGGTCGTAGGTTCGAGTCCTACCCCTGCTAAAAACAAAGGTCACGCGACAGCGTGGCCTTTTGTTTTATATAAAGCAGGGGTAGGGCTCGAACCATAGTGAGCGCCGAGCGGTAGCGAGGAAGAGCGCGCATGGACGCGCGCGGAAGCGAACGGAGGCGCTCGCAGGCCTGAGCCAGGATGGCGAAGGCCGGAGAGAGAGTCCTACCCCTGCTAAAAACAAAGGTCACGCGACAGTGTGGCCTTTGTCTTATGGAGTAGGAGTAGGACTCGAACCATTCGCCGCGAGCCGGCGAGCGGCAGAGAAGCGCCAGACGGATCCTGGTAACGCTCGGAGAGAAAGAAGGGGCTGCCCGATTTTCCGGGCAGCCCCTTCGTATAATCTCGGTAGCTGTTTACTGTACGATCTGCCTGCTTGGTCTACTTGGCCGCGTTGACGCCGGCGATACGCCCGAAGGTGAAGATGTCGGCGATGGCGTTGCCGCCGAGTCGGTTGCCGGCATGGATGCCTCCCGTGACCTCTCCCGCGGCCCAGAGACCCATGATGGGCTTACCGTCGGCGCCCAGGACGCGCGTCTCGGTGTCGATGCTCACGCCGCCCATGGTGTGGTGCAGCGAAGCCTTGCGGGGGCTGATGCAGATGCCCACATCGTCGTGAGACTCGATATACGCCAGGTCGATGGCGCCGGCCAGCACTTCCTTGCCGAAATCAGGATCCTTCTGGGCGGCGACGGCCGCGTTGTACCGCTCGATGGTCTCCCGTAGCTGACGTTCCGTGAAGCGCGGTGTACAGCCCGCCGCGGGCTTGTTGCTGGCCTCGGCCAGCTCGGCGAGGGTGGAGCCGTACCAGATATGGTTTCCTTCGACCATATCTCTGATACGAGCGTCTTTCGTCGTGCCCTTGATCATCATGCCTGGATTGCCCGGATCGCCACGTCCGGCGTAGATGATATAGAAGACGCCGCGGTCCAGGGCGAGTGACGCCTTGGCGAGGACGTCACGCTCCGCGTATTCGTTGACGAAGCGATTGCCCGCCCCGTCTATCCAGATCTGCTCGGCCGCGTCGGCCCAGATACCGTCGGTCATCGTGCCCTTGGTCGGGGAGGACGAGGGCATCATCTGGGCCACCTCGAGGCCGGTCGTGGCCGCGCCTACGCTCATAGCCATCACGATGCCGTCGCCGGTGTTGGTGCCCATGTTCGTCGACAGAGTGCGCTCAGACAGGTCGTCTCCCCAGTACTTGTCGTACTTCTTGACCATGACCGGGTTGGCGCAGTAGCCGCCGGTCGCCAGCACCACGCCCTTGGCCGTTTTAATCGACACGGACGTGCCGTCCGCCTGCACGGCCTTGGCGCCGACGATCCTGCCGGAAGCGTCGGCTACGAGCTCGGTGCCGCGGGTCTCGGTATAGATCTTCACGCCGAATTCGAGCGCCTTCTTTTCGAGCTGGGGTATGCGGTCGGCACCGGACATGAAGCTGTGTGTGCGCGGCCACATGGCGCCGAGAACCGTTCCGAGGCCGGGGTAGCCGCCGTAGTTGGCTTTACCACCGTATGAGGCGTTCAGCCCGACGCTGTCCATCCAGACGAATGTGTCGAGTGAGCTGGAGGCCAGTTTCCTCGCTAGGTCGAGCTTGGGCGCTATCCACGAGCCGTCGCTCATCTGCCTGAGACCACCCGTATAGATATGCCACATGTGCAGGGCGACTGAGTCGAAGCCGGGCATGTCCTTGCCGGCCGACTTGCCCTTGTTCTTGGCGTAGAAGGCGTTGATATCAGCCTGGAGCTCGCGTAGCACGCTTTCCCATTCGGGGAACGCGTCGAGCTTCAGGCTAGGGTCGGAGGGGTTGAGGGCCAGGTAGCCGTCCATCGTCTGCTTCTGCGCCTTGCTCAGCGTCATCATGGCCTGCGCGGCCGGGGCGACGGCGTTATACGCGGCGCCGGCCATCATGGTGTTCCCGCCCAGGACGGAGCCCTTCTCAATCAGTATGACCGAGGCGCCGGTCTGGGCGGCGCTGATGGCCGCGGTGAGCCCGGCTCCTCCGGCTCCCATGACCAGTACGTCGGCCGACCAGGTCTGGGGAGCCTTGGGCTGGGGCTTATAGGTTTTCTCCCGGAGCTTCGTCGCGTCCATGCCGGCTTTCTTGACAGCGTCGGCGACGGCGTTCTTGATGCCGTTGCTGGCCAGCGTCGCTCCGCAGACCGCGTCCAGGCCGAGCGCCTGGTGCTCCACGATCTGGGCGGGGAGGCGCTCGAACGCTACCTTGACGACGTTCGGCGTTTCCTTGCTGCTCAGTATCTTGACGGCGGCTATCTTCCCGCCATCCACCGTGACCTGTACCTTGATGGGACCCTGCATTCCATAGCCAGTACCTTCATAGGTTCCAGATACCGGCGTTTCGCCGTTCCTAGCCGTACCGGTGGCGCATCCGCCTATGACCGCCAACATGGCCACGGCCAGAAGCGCTAACGGCGCTACCCTTCTCTTGCTCATCGTGCATACCTCCATAGGGGAATACCCCATCCGAAACGGTACACCCGTAGGCGACTGTAGGGTCAATCTCTAAAAATATATAAATATCTTTTATAATCGGATCCTACGGTCGACAGGTCGCTTCTACTTGATCGCGACTATTGATCGCGAGTCGGCATAGAGCAGACAGTCGATGCCTAAAGCATTATAATGTATCGAGATGCTACTGCCGGCTTCGGTGTTCGTGATCACGCCGCATGGTCCGGCTCGGATCGCGCGGTCTGGCTTTACGGCGAACCTTAAAGCGGCTACGGGGTTATGGGCGACTACATTGAAACATGGAGCAACGCGATGAAGTACAAGATAGGTTCGTTCAGGCGATGGACCGGATTGGGCGAGGGGGCGCTGCGGTACTACGAGGATCTTGGCTTGATCAGCCCGTACCGCGATGTCGGTAACGACTATAGGTATTACGATGAACGAAACTTCCTGCAGCTGGTGCAGGTTCGGCAACTGAGCGGCTTCGATATCCAGCTTGGCGAGCTCCCTCGGGTAGATACGACCGTGCCCATCGAGGATATGCGCGCGATACTGTCCCGGAGGCGAGCGGCCCTGGAGTCGGAGATCGACGCGCTATACGATCGCCTGGCCAGGATCAAGTTGCACGAAACCTACTTCGGCCAAGCCTATCCGGACGTGTCGGGCATACAGAAGGGTAATATCCGAGGCATCTACAGGCTGTTCATCTCCGATCCCGCGGTGGCGAACCATCCCGAGACCGCCGGAATCGTCAGGAACTGGCTATCGAGAATGCCGTACGCGCATGCGACGCTACGCATACCTCTAAACGAGCTACGTGAGCGCGTCGACGGCCCCTATTCGGCCCAAGTCGGGATCGGACTGCTCGAACGGTACTTCAACGACATCGGCGATACGTTCCGAGAGCCGATGCAGTACTCGGCTCCGAACACCAGCGTATCGGGTACTATCCTCGTCGACGACCCTCGAGCCATACGCCGCGCCGATCTCGAGCCGATGCTCGCCTATATTGACGAGCGCAGCCTCGTCCCCTGCGATGATATGTTTGGTTGGATCGTCTACATATCGGGCGCGGGAGACGAGGCCAAGTATTATATTAGCCTGAGGGTGGCGGTGGCCTGATCGCCCTACCTCGGGGAGATCAGCGTCGCTTCGATCGCCGCCCCGAGCGCCAACAGCGCCTCGTCGGCGCCGAATGGCGCGGCGAGCTGCAGTCCCATCGGCATGCCGTCGACGGACTGGCAGGTCGGCAGGGCTAGGGTCGGTAGCCCGGCGTTCGTCCAGGGCAGGTTCATCAGGGGGCTGCCGGTCGAGTCGAGGCCGACGGTGGCCGGGCCGGTGGCCGCTGGGCTGAGCCAGTAGTCGGCGCCGGCCTCCTCGAGTAGGCGCTCGAGCGTCGTCCTGAGCGACGCGCGCCCGGACCTGTCCAGCTCCAGCTGGTTGTCGTCTATCAGCGCGCCCTTTTCGATCAGCTCAGCCGTCGACGGAGCGTAGAGGCGCCCGTGCTCCCGGGTGCGCTCGCGATGCGTCCGCTCCATCTCGGCGGCCGAGATACGCCGGTGGCGCGCGTTTATGTCGTCTATATCGTCGAGTGCATCGACCCTGATGACGGAGTAACCGGCGCCCTGGAGCCTCGCCACGGTCGTATCGAAGGCTGCCAACGCCGATGCGTCCGCCTGGGCCAGGTAGCGCCCATCCGGCACGGCGAGTATCGGCCGCATCCTGGCGTACCTGACCAGAGCCCCGTCGTACGCAGCGGCGTCCCAGCCGGTGGCGATCAGCGCCGCGGCGACGGCAATATCCGACGCCAACGGCGCCAAGAGGCCGACGTGGTCGAGAGACGGACTGAACGGAACCACGCCGTCGCGGCTCGTACGATCGTAGCTCGGCTTCCAGCCCGTGACGCCGCAGTAGGCCGCGGGCCTCGAGATGGAGCCTATCGTCTGGGTACCGACGGCGATCGAGCAGAAACCGGCCGCTACCGCGGCGGCCGAGCCGGAGCTCGAGCCGCCAGGCGTCCTCGATAGGTCCCAGGGGTTTGCCGTAGGTCCGGGCGCGAAGTACGCGAACTCGGTGGTGACGGTCTTGCCCAGCACGATGGCGCCAGCCGCCCGCAAGGCGGACACGACCGGCCCCTGCGGCATCGCGAACGATTCGGGAGGCAGTCGCGATCCCGCCCTCGTGTCGAAGCCGTCGGCCGCGAAGATGTCCTTGACGCCCAGGAGGGCGCCGTAGAGGGGAGGCCTGGACGCCGGGTCGGGCCACGCGGCCTCGAGGGCGGCGGCCTCGGCTAGCACGCGCTCCTTTCTGCCCGGCTCGGGCAGGAGGGAGCGGATCCGGCCCTCGTATCGCTCTACTCGGTCGAGTGCGGCCTCGACGTAGTCGCGTAGCGCGATGGAACCGTCGCGTAGGCCGGCCACCGAAGCCGCGAGCGGTTTCGGGGATACTGTCTCGGGACGCTTCCCGCTCGGCGCGTTCATACGACGACGCCCTGGTCGCGCAGGGATGCCACGGCCGCTTCGTCGAGGCCGAGCAGGTCGCGCAGCACGCTGGCGGTATGCTCGCCTATGGCCGGCGCCTTGGGCCTGTCCGGGCTCTCGGGCACGCTCTCCATCTTGATCGGGTTGCCGGGGATGGTTAATGTGCCGGCCCTATCGTCCTCGACGGTGACGAGCATGTTGCGCGCCGCGAGCTGACGGTCGGCCATCACGTCTTTGACGGTGTTCACCGGGGCGCTCGGCACGCCGGCTTTCTCCAGCGTCTCGAGCCAGGCGGCGCGGTCCTTCGACTCGAACAGGCGCTCGAGCTCGGGGATCAGGTCGTCGTAGTGCTTGGTTCGGTCGCCGTTGGTCGCGAAGCGCGGATCCTCGAGCAGGTCCCGCCGCCCCATCGCGTCGCAGAATTTCCTCCAGAGCGCGTCGTTGCCGACGGCTATGACGAACCAGCCGTCGGCCGCGCGGAAAGCCTGGAATGGGGTGATGGTCGGGTGGCGGGTGCCGAGCGGCGACGGCGAGCGGCCGTCGACCTGGTAGCGCGACAGCGCGTTCTCGAGGATGGACAGCTGGCAATCCAACATCGACACGTCCACCTTCTGCCCGAGGCCGGTTTTCTGGCGCTGGAAGAGCGCAGCGTTGACGCCGACGGCGCAGAATATAGCCGCGGTGATGTCGCCCATCGACAGCCCGACGCGGGTGGGCGGAGATTCCGGCCACCCGGTGATGCTCATCACGCCGCCCATGGCCTGTACGAGGATATCGTAGGCCGGCCGGAGCGAGTCGGGGCCGGTATGGCCGAAACCGGAGACGGCGGCGTAGATCAGCCTCGGATTGGCTTCCTTGAGCACGTCCCAGCCGAGCCCGAGCTTCTCCATCGTCCCCGGCCTGAAGTTCTCGACGATCACGTCGCATTCCTTGGCCAGGTCGACGAGCAGCTTCTTGCCGGCGTCGGTTTTGAGATCGATCGCGACGCTCTTCTTGCCGCGGTTGATGTTGACGAAGTAGAGGCTCTGGCCGTTCTTGAACGGCCCAAAGGCGCGAGAATCGTCGCCGGTACCCGGGACCTCGACCTTGATGATCTCCGCTCCCAGATCCGAAAGCACCATCGTGCAGAACGGTCCTGCCAGTACCCGGGTAAGATCGAGGACGCGTACGCCCTCCAGCGGCTTTGCCATACGTGCTCCTGGTCATTGATAACCGATTAAGAATATCACGGAGGCACGGAGGCACGGAGAATGATAAGAAAAGATAAGGACCAGGTTTTCCTAGCCTATTCTTGAATCCTTCTTATCTCCGCGTCTCCGTGCCTCCGTGGCCATATTCGCCTTAGCGCTTGCGGGCTTCCTCATGGAGCCAGGCGGCCTTGGCGCCGGCGATGTCTCCGAACTTCGTCAACTCGCACTTGGCCTTCTTGGCCTGCAGTTTCTCGTAGCGCTCGTCGTCTACCATGGCCACGATGCGCGCGATACTCGACTCGCCGTCGACGAAGCGCCACGGGAAGCAGCCTATCGTCGCCCTCTGGTTCAGGAGCAGGTCGATGTCGCCGCCCAGGCACTCGGCGTGGATGATGCCGACGTTGAACATCTCGATGTGCATCAGCTGGTACTTGTCGTCGGCGAATACCTCGGATAGTCCCTTGCCGTACTTCTTCTTCATGTGGGCGTCGCACTCGGCGGCCTGCTTGGGCATCCAGTCGCGGATCTTCGTGTTCATCGGGTGATCGGCCGAGCCGCAGTCCACGCCAATCCAGCGCAGCTTCTTCTTCTTGGCCCATTCGGCGAACTCGCGGTCCGGCCCCGGGTGCTTGATCATGTAGCGGATCTCGTCGCCGGTCGGCTGGTCCCAGCCGTAGTGGTGGAAGCCGGTATGGATTATCAGGATATCGCCTTCCTTGACCTCGACGCGATCCTCGACCATCTTGGAGGTGTACACGTCGTAGTCGCCGGCGATGTCGGACAGGTCGACGACGGCGCCCTCGTGCACGAGGAAATCCATGTCCAGGCTCGCTATATCCTTGCCCGGCGTGTAGAAGTGGATCTCGCCGTCGAGGTGCGTGCCGATGTGGTTCGAGTGGGTGACGAGCTGCCCGTTGGCGCCGTTCGGCGCGAGACGCTTGAAGTACTTGACCTCGAGCGGCTCGTAGGTGGGCCAGGGCGGGGTGCCGATGCCGAGCGGAATCGTCAAATCGATCATCTTCATAAGAACCTCCTGTAGATTAACTGAACGAATCAGACCACGGAGGCACGGAGCCACGGAGCGCCGGAATGACTCGAGATAAATCAAGTGATCTAATATTCACAAGTATCCCGCTTCATTTTTTCCGACTCCGTGCCTCCGTGCCTCCGTGGTTCTCTTGTCGATTATAGCTTCTTCGCGTACTTCTCGGCGAAGGCGATAAGGGCGTCCCTGAAGGCGTTCTCGGGCGGCTTGACGAGGCCGGCGCCGACCATGCCGACGCCGGGGTCCTTGTGAGCTATGCCGGTGTTGATCGCCGGCAGTATGCCCGTCTCGACCACCTTGCGGACGTCGATGCCCGTCGGGGTGCCCCTGAAGTCGAGCGCCGGTATGCGGTAGGCCTCGCTCTCAGCGTTCGTGATCTCGTACATCCTCATAGTC
>JAKQKE010000283.1 GCA_029560805.1 Spirochaetota bacterium | reverse complement strand
TAAGGTCAGAATGGCCGTGTTCGAATACATCGAGGCATATTATAATCGGATCAGGATCCACTCGCGGAATGCCTTCAGGCCACCCGCGGCGGTACCCAGGAGAGTTGCTTAACTAGCTCTCCACGAAAGCGGGGCAAGTCCATACCGCTTCCAACGGTGCGCCGAGCCTCGGCTTGAGTCCGCGAGCCTTTTCGGCGTAGACTATCCGTATGGATCAAGCATACCTCCGCCTGCTCGAGGAGAGCAAAGAGCGTAACGCGTTCATCAAGCGCCAGCTCAAGTACCTGGGTAAGTTCAATACCAAGAACTTCGACCACGTGGTGGCCGATTTCAGCTCCGAGGTCTTCGAGGGGATCGATTGCCTCCGCTGCGGCAACTGTTGTAGGACCATCGGCCCGAAGATGAGCGAGAGCGATATCAAGCGGGCCTGCAAGGCCTACGGGCTCGACCAGCGCGAGTTCACCGAGACGTCGCTCAGGCGCGACGAGGAGCTCGGCTGGGTATGCGTATCGATGCCGTGCCCCTTCCTGCGCGACGACGACGGCTGCGCCATCTACGATGACCGGCCGCATGACTGCGCAGACTTCCCGTACACGGAAGAGCGTGGCATCCAGCGTTCGCTCGGCCGATTGGCCTTCAATTCGGAGTTCTGTCCGGCGGCCTACCTGATAGCCATGAAGATCATCGAGAAGTATGCGCCTGGGGTGACCAAGTAGCGGACGCTCTATGTAGCGGAGGTCTATTGACAAGTCATCAAGTAAGGATACTTAATAAAGTAAGCTTAATAAGATAATGGAGTGTCGATGTACGCTGGAAGGCCCGAGCGGATGAAGCAGGTGAACGAGGCATTGGTACGCGAAGCCCTAGCCGCGCGCGGTAAGGCGACGAAGGCCCAGCTCGGCGCCGACACGGGCTTAAGCCTACCGACGATCTCCCAGGCCACGGCGGCGCTGACTGAACGCGGAGAGATACGCGCAGCGGGGATGATGCGTTCGAGCGGGGGGCGCAAGGCTACCGAGTATGAGCTGGATGAGGCGGCCGGCACCGTCTACGCGATAGCCCTCGAACGCGATCGCATCGACTGGGCCATGGCCAACGCCCTCGGCACCGTCGTCTCCACGGGAGGGCGCCTGGTGCGATCGAATCCCGTGAGCGAAGCGGTCGAGCTCGTCGGCGCGATGAGGCGCGACGCCGTCATACGGTCGTCGGAACGCGTCGTGCTAGCCATTGGCGTGCCTGGCGCGGTCCAGGACGGCAGAGTGATCACCGGGCACTTCGAGGAGCAGTGGTACGATACCGATATAGCCGAGTTCTTCCGGAAGCGCACCGGGCTCCCTGTTGTCGTCGAGAACGACATCAACGCCTCCGCGCTCGGCTACGAGCGGCGCTTGGATTCCATCGGACAATGCCCGCACAGCCTCGTCTATGTGTACGTTTCGGGGACCTGTACCGGTTCGGGCATCGTGGTCGGTGGCCAGGTAGTGCGCGGGGCCGCGCATTTCGCCGGCGAGCTCGATTACCTGCCCGTCGCCCGCGGCCAAACGCTACGGGACGCGTTGGCAGGGGCGGTCGGCGACGAAAGCATCGTCGACGCCTTGGCGTCGGCGCTGGCCGCGGTCAACTGCGTCGTCAACCCGGCCTTATTCGTCGTCGGCGGGCCGGGCTTCCGCTTCGACCTATCGGACGCCGTGGAGGCGGAATTCAAGGCTCGGGTACCGGTCTCGGTCAGGCCTCGCCTGGCGTTCGAGCGGGATACGATGCCTCATTACCTGAATGGCCTGTGTGGCCTGGCGCTGGATCGTATGTTCAGCTCGTTCAGGCTGGTATCGGGCGGGACTTGACCATGGGATCGCCGTTCATTCTGATCATCGTCTACCTGGCGTTCATAAGCCTCGGCCTGCCTGACTCGACGCTCGGCGTCGCGTGGCCGACCTTCAGGCTGGCCGTCGGCGCCCCGCTCGAGGCGGCCGGCCTCGTAGCCGTCGTGTTGACGGCCTGCTCGGCCGTATCGAGCCTAGCTAGTGGGCACGTGACCCGGCGCTTCGGCACCGGCCGCGTCGTCGCCGTTAGCTGCACTCTGACAGCCCTCGGCCTGGCCGGCTATTCGGTCGCCCCGTCATTCGCTTGGGTGATCGCCGCGGCCGTACCGCTCGGCTTCGGGCAGGGGGCGGTCGACTCGTCGCTCAACGCCCACGTGGCGGCCCATTACGCCTCGCGCCATATGAACTGGCTGCACGCGTGCTGGGGCGTCGGAGCGACGATAGGCCCGATCATCATGTCCAGGGCCATCGTCGATGCCAGTTCCTATCGGATAGGCTACCGCGCCATCGCCGCCATCCAGGGGACACTCGCCCTCGGTTTCATCCTGACGCTGGGTCTGTGGAGCCGCGACGAGGGTAGGGCGATGAACGGCGGCGCCGCGGGCGAGGCCGCGGGCGGCGCCGCAGGCGAGGCCGCGATGGCCCCGGCAACGATGAAGGGCTCGCTCCGAGTAGCCGCCTCCATTCAGATAGCCTCCTACGCGCTCTATGCAGCCTGCGAAAGCTCCGTGGGCATCTGGACGGCGTCGCTACTCATGGAAGCGCGAGGCGCCGGGGCGGGACTCGCCGGCGCCATGACCTCGATGTACTTCGGCGGCATCATGGCCGGCCGCGTCGTTACCGGTTTCGTCTCCGATCGTCTTGGCAACCGGCGCATGGTCTGGATAGGCCTCTCGGTGGCTACCGTCGGCGCCGCGCTGTTCGCCGTTCGGGGGCCGCTCTGGCTGACGGCCCCGGGGCTCCTGCTCCTCGGGCTCGGCTTCGCTCCGATCTTCCCGGGGCTGATGCATGAAACACCGAGGCGCTTCGGCGGCCGCGCCTACCGGACGGTCATCGGCTATCAGATGGCGGCAGCCATGCTCGGCGCCTCGCTCTTCCCGGGGCTCGTCGGCCTGGCGGCTTCGCGATTCGGGCTGGAGCTACTCGGGCCGGCTGTCGGGGCGTTCATAGTTGCCCTGGCGACGCTGATCGCGGCTCTCGACGCGCGCACCCGGGCGTCGTAGGCCCGGGCGCGCGTCTGGGGTCAGTAGCCGGTGAACAAGATGTCGTAGGCGTCCATCGCTATCTGCAGCTCCTCGTTGGTCGGGATAACCAGGATTGCGGTGGGCGAGTAGGGCTGCGACACGGCTCCCTCGGCTGAGCCGTCGTCGCGGTTGGCATCGTAGTCCATCATGATGCCGATGTTCTCGAGCCGGTGGCAAATACGTTCTCGCATCTTGACGCCGTGCTGGCCGACGCCGCCGGTGAACACGATGGCGTCGACCTTGACGAGCTCGGCCATGTACGCCCCGATGTACTGGCGAACGCGGTGAGCGTAGACGTCGAGCGCCTCGACGGCGTTGCGGTTGCCCTTCTCGGCGGCGGCCTCCAGGTCGCGCAGGTCGTTGGAGATGCCGGAGAGGCCGAGGAGGCCGCTCTTCTTGTTGATCATCGTCGTCAGTTCCTGAGGCGAATAGCCGCGATCGACGAGGAAGCCCAAGATGGCCGGGTCGAAGTCGCCGGAGCGGGTGCCCATCATCAGTCCCTCGAGCGGCGTGAAGCCCATGGACGTGTCGATGGAGCGGCCGCCTTCGATGGCGGTGATCGACGCGCCGTTGCCGAGGTGGCAGGTGATCAGGTTGGTGTTCTCGGCTCTGCGGCCGAGTAGCTCGAGGGCGCGCCTGGCCACGAAGCGGTGGCTCGTGCCGTGGAAGCCGTAGCGCCTGATACGGTACTTGTCGTATAGCTCGCGGGGTAGGCCGTACAGGTATGCCGTGGGCGCCATGGTCTGGTGGAATGCGGTGTCGAAGACGGCGACCTGAGGGACGCCGGGCCATAGCTGCTCGGCCTCGGCTATGCCGGTCAGGTTGGCGGGATTGTGGAGCGGCGCCAGTTCGACGTTGTCTTCGAGCGCCTTGACGACGGCCTCGTCGATCCGGACGGAGCTTGCGAAGCGCTCGCCGCCGTGCACGACGCGGTGTCCGATGGCCTCGATCTCGTCGATGGAGCCGAGTATGCCCTTGAGCGGGTCTACGAGGGCCTGCCCGACGCGGAGCATCGCGTGTTTATGGTCGGGGAACACCTCGTCGATCCTGATCGAGCCTTTAGGCGAACTCTGGGTCAAGTAGCCTTTGGCTTCACCGATGCGCTCGACGAGTCCCTTGCCGAGGCTTTCACGCTTCGGCATGAGGAACACCTCGTATTTGAGCGATGAGCTGCCGCTATTGAGCACGAGCACTTTCTTCTGAGCGTCTGAAGCCATTATTATTCGTCCCTTCCGTCGGTCGATGCCTGATGAACGGGTAGAAGGCCGACGAATGGATCATAAGCCAATATGATCGTTTCATCAATCGATATCATCTGTAGAGATATGAACCGAATAGACGAATCGAGACCGTGTTTGCTGTTCGGACTAACCTCTGGAATCTCCGACTGTGACCTGCCGTTATGATGAAAGCAATTCTTACTAAGGCGAGAATTAGTTGCATGAGGACCACTCAGCTTTGTACCACTTAGGTACATTGCCTTGTGTATTAAACATTACTAATATAGTAATGTACCTTTCGGGGTAACATCGATAGTCCCAAGGAGCCCCCCATGGCTTTTAACGTACCCGAGCTTATGTATCCCTATGACGCGCTCGAGCCCTGGATCGACGAGGCGACGATGCGGGTGCATCACGACAAGCACCATGCGGCCTATGTGAACAATCTCGATAAAGCGCTAGCCGACAGCGAGTACGCTGCCTGGCCGGTGGAGCGGCTGATCGCCGAGCTCGATAGCTTGCCCGAGAGCCTGCGGACGACGGTCCGCAACCACGGCGGCGGACACTATAACCATACGCTGTTCTGGACCATGATGACGCCGGCCCTCACGGGCGCGCCGGCCAAACCCGACGGCGCCCTGGCCGCGGCCCTGGATAGGGACCTGGGCGGCTTCGACGCGTTCAGGGAAGCCTTCGGCAAGGCGGCGGCAGGCCGGTTCGGCTCCGGCTGGGCCTGGCTCGTCGTCGGCAAGGACGGTAGGCTGGCAGTCTCATCGACTCAGAACCAGGACAACCCGCTCACGAACGGCCTACGCCCTATACTCGGCCTGGATGTCTGGGAGCACGCGTACTACCTTAAGTACCAGAACCGTAGGCAGGAGTACATCGATAACTTCTTCAACGTGATCGCCTGGAAGGAGGTCTCCAGGCGATTCGACGCTGCGAATACCTAAACCATGCAACCATCCTGGATCCCGGCGGTCTAACTCGCCGAGGATCCAAGATGGTATACGACTACGACCTACATACGATCGCCGACATCGCCCCGATCGGGGCGGCGGAATTTAGAGACAGGCCGGCGCTCGGCCTCGTCGGTGGGGAACACGTCGACTATCGCGAGCTCGAGCTCCAGTCGAGGCGCGTGGCTGCCGACCTGTATCGCCGCGGCGTCCGTAAGGGCGACCGCGTGGCCATCCTATCGGAGAGCCGACCCGAGTGGGGCGTCGCGTCGCTCGGTATAGCCAGGACGGCCGCGGTCGCCGTGCCGCTCCTCGTCGATTTCTCCTCGTCCCAGCTACGCGAGATTCTCGCCCATGCTAAAGCCACTATAGTCTACGCTTCGACGAAGCAACGGCCGAAGCTCGAGGGCCTCGCCATCACGGCCTTGCCGATAGAGGATCTGACGAGCATGTCCGCGGAGCTTGACCGCGATGCGGCCGAGCTCGAGCTGCCGAGACCGACTCCGGACGATCTTGCGGCCATCGTCTATACCTCCGGCACGACCGGCAATCCCAAGGGCGTGATGCTGACCCACCGGAACTATATCTCGGACGCGCTCGCCTGTTCGGCCATCATCGTACTGAACCCTCGCGACGTGCTCCTGTCCATACTGCCCTTGGCCCACGCCTACGAGTATACGATAGGCTTCCTGATCCCGATGATGAGCGGCGCCTTCGTCCAGTACCTGGACCGGCCGCCGTCCGCGTCGGCCCTGATGCCGGCGCTCGCGTCGGTACGGCCGACCATCGTGCTGTCGGTGCCGCTGGTGATCGAGAAAACCTATAGGCAGGCGGTCAAGCCGGCGCTCGAGAAGATGCGAGCCTACCGGAATCCCGTCCTGCGGCCAATCCTGACGCGCCTGGCCGGAGCCAAGCTGTACCGGGCCTTCGGCGGGCGGCTGCGCTTCTTCGGCGTCGGCGGAGCGCCGCTCGACCCGGAGGTCGAGCGCTTCCTCCAGATGGTCAGGTGGCCGTACGCCATAGGCTATGGGCTTACCGAGACGGCCCCGATCATAGCGGCTTCAGCGGTCGGCAAGACCTTTCCCAAGGCGGCCGGACCGGCCCTGCCTGGAGCGGAGATACGCGTCGCCGATGAGCGGCCAGCCGACGATGACCCGAGCCGCCTCGTCGGAGAGCTGCAGGTACGCGGACCGATGGTCGGGCCAGGCTATTACCTGGACCCCGTGCGTACGGCCGAGAGCCTCACGCCCGACGGCTATTTCCGCACCGGCGACCTTGGCTACCGCGACGAGCGCGGCCGCTTCTTCGTACGCGGACGCTCCAAGACTATGATACTCGGCGCCTCGGGGGAAAACATCTACCCCGAGGAGATTGAGGCCGAACTGAGCCGCTGTCCACACGTCGAGGAGGCTCTGGTCTACGGCGGCGACGAGGGGCTCGTGGCTCTCGTGCACCTGCGGCCCGAGGCGATAAGCGAGGCCCTCGCGAAGGTCAAGGCCGGCGTCGACCAGGCGGAGCGCGTCGTAGGCGAACTGCTCGAGTCGATCAAGCGCGAGACGAATCAGCGTCTCGCGTCCTTCTGCCGTATTCGCACGGTGGAGCACCATCCCGACTCGTTCCAGAAGACGCCTACCCAGAAGATAAAGCGCTTCTTGTACCCGGATCGCGCCTCCTCGCGTTGACCGGCGGGGCGACCGCTGGTATCCTCGCGGTATGCCCCATGCTGACGACGCGGCCAGGCCGCGCTTTCCGCGCCTCGCCGCCGCTCAGATCGTCGCGTCAGCCGCGGCGATAGTATTCCTCATCCCGTCCTCCTGCGCCAGGGCGCCTCGTTACGCGATCGACTCGTCCATTGACGACTCAGCCGTCGCGTCTACGCTGTCGGCGTACCCGGTTCCAGGCCACTGGAGGCGGGTCGATCCACGCAAGGCCGACATCATGGTGTCCGTCGAGTCGTCCTGGGGCGTCTTCGAGGACGTCGTGCCGGGTGCCCGCACGGTGAGCGCCGAGGCCTACGCCGTGGCGGGCGACTGGCTGGATCCGAGAGAGTCTCTCCGTTCAGCCGAAACCGGCCTTGTTGCCGCGGCCGCGCTGGCCGAACCCCTCTCGTCGATAACGATGCCCCGCAAGGCGCTGGCCTACGACGGTCTCTACCCCGGCGACTCCGGCTATCCGCTGGTCAAGTCGCTACGAGTGAGCGCGGTACCAACCGGGCGCGACGGCCGTGGTGTATTCGCAGCCGAGGCATCAGCCTACCTGGATGCTCTGCCCGAGGCCGCGCCCCCCACCGGACTGACCTGGATAGGCGCCGTTGGCGATGTGATGCCTGGTTTGGGTACATCGGCCATGCTGCTCGAGCTCGATGGGCCGGAGAGGGTCTTCAAGCGACTGCTACCGGTGATGCGCTCGCAGGACCTGCTGATCGCCAACCTCGAGACGGCCGTGACCCAGCGCGGCGTCGAATGGCCCAAGACCTTCCGTTTCAGGATGCCGGCGGCGGCGCTTACGCCCCTCATGGACAGCGGCGTAGATGTCGTCGGCCTGGCTAATAACCATGTCTACGACTACACCGACATTGGCTTCTCCGATACTGTGGCCGCGCTCAAGGCTGCCGGCCTGCCGTTCATCGGCGCCGGTCTGGACTGGAATGAGGCTCTGAGGCCCTTTGACTGGTCGTCTGAGTACAGCCGGTCGTCTGAGTACAGCCGGTCGTCCGAGTACAGCCGGTTGTCCGCGAGCGAACGGGTCGCGCTCTGGGCGCTCGCGGCCTTCCCGGTCGAGCGTACCGGCTTCAGCGGCCTTGTCCACGCCTCGGTCCAGCGCGGAGAGCCGGGCTTGCTCTGGGCCGACGACGAGGCTGTCGCTGAAATCGAGCGTAGCCTCGCCGCCAGGAAGGACGACGGTAGCCTCCTCGCCGTGTCAGTCCACGCAGGCTACGAATACACCTACGGCCCGAACGCCTTGCAGACGAGGCTGTATCGATCCCTCGTCGACGCTGGAGCCGACCTGGTGCTCGGACACCATCCTCACGTGCTCCAGCCGATGGAATGGTACGAAGGCGGCTCCCACGCCGGCCTGATCGTCTACTCGCTCGGCAATTTCGTCTTCGATGACGTGGAGGATAATCCCAAGGGCCTCGAGTCCATGCTCCTGTCGCTCGGCGTGACGGATGGAAGGATCAGGACCCTCCGGGTCTACCCGGCGCGGATGGATGGTTACACGGTCGACCTCGACGACGGCGATGCCATACGCTCGCTACTCTGGACGATGAGCGAAGCCTGGGCTGAGGAGTGATACGATGGCAGGGTATGGTAACGAAATCATACATGGCGATGCGTATGACACGCCGGCAGGCACGCGGCGATGCCTTCGCGAGTACCTGATGCTCGGTTCGCGCTGGAGCCCGTATACCAAGTTCTTCGACGTGATGTTCCGTTCCAGGGCCCTGGCCCTACGGGGCCTCTATGACGACGAGGCCTGGGCCGCCAGCTCGATGGCTATCATGCGCGCTATGGAACGCTGTGGAGCCACCATCCATATAAGCGGCCTCGACCACGTACGGGCGCTCGATGGGCCGGCGGTCTTCGTGGCGAACCACATGAGCACCCTCGAGCCGCTTCTCTTGCCCGGACTCATCTGCCCGTATAGGCCCTGTACCTACGTGGTCAAGGAGAAGCTGCTCCACGGGCTCATCTGGGGGCCTATCATGCGCTCGCGCGACCCGATAGCCGTGAGCCGCGTCAATCCGCGCCAGGACCTCGAGACGGTGCTGAGCCAGGGTAGCGAGCACTTGGCGGCCGGACGTTCGATCATCGTGTTCCCCCAGGGCACCCGTTGCGACGTGTTCAGGCGGGAGGACTTCAACAGCATCGGCGTCAGACTGGCGTCGAAGGCCGGCGTACCGGTCGTGCCGATTGCGGTCAAGACCGACTACTGGGGCAACTCGCGTATCTTGCGCGGTTTCGGGCCGATCCGCCGCGGGCGGCCGATCATGATCGAGTTCGCTCGGGCCATGACCGTGTCGGGCCGCGCCAAAGCCGAGCACGAGGCCATCGTCGACTTCATCGAGGGGCGCCTGCGCTCCTGGGGCGCGGCAATTGGCGATTAGGCCGGTCGTAGCGGCCGCGCCGTGCTATAATCGAGTAGATGCTCGATCAATACCCCTCAGACGATCACCAACGTAGATGCATCGCCAATCGTTCCAGAGGAGTCCGTATGAGAAAATCAATGACGATCACGCTATCGATCGCGATCCTAGCGGCGTCGGCCGCCTCGCTCTCCTGTAGCTCCGCTCTCGTCGAGCGAGGGCTATCGACCATAGTCATACAGACCTCCCCGCCCGTCGGGCGGTCCCTGTCGGGCGGCTGGACAATGGGCGAGGGCACCCTGCCGTCCTTCTCGTCCATCACCGTGACCGTACGCGGCGTCGGCATGGATACGGTGAGCGGCACCTTCGACGATCCGTCCGGGGCTATCAGCCTGACGGTCAAGCCCGGCTCCGACCTGTCGGTATCCGTGTCGGCTACCCCCGACTGGGCCGCGACAGCC
>JAKQKE010000271.1 GCA_029560805.1 Spirochaetota bacterium | reverse complement strand
CCTTGATACGCGTGCCGGTCCTCCTCGTCTGGGGGCGGAACGACGCGGTGCTACCCTTCTCGTACTCCGGGAAATTCCTATCGAGGCTGCCCGCCGGCGCGGAATTCGCCGCGATCGACCGTTGCGGCCATCTGCCCCAGTGCGAGCGCCCGGAGGAGCTCGCGGCCCTGCTCGCCGCGTTCATAGGCGACTAGGCCGGCCGGCCCAGGCCGCCGCGCTGGCTCGACGAGCGGGGCCGCGAGGGTCCGGCCTCCGCGCCGGACTTGCCGGTGCGGGCCTATCGTCGATACATTCCAATCAAACAACTATTCTCACGCACCACGGGAGACTCATCATGGCCGTACATCAATTCCAGACCGAGGTTAACCAACTCCTCCAGCTCATCATCCACTCGCTCTACTCGCACCGCGAGATCTTCCTCCGCGAACTCGTCTCGAACGCGTCCGACGCCATCGACAAGCTCAAGTACCTGAGCGTTTCGGACGACGCCTATAAGACGATAGCCTTCGACCCGACGATAGCCATCTCGTTCGACGTCGAGAAGGGCGAGCTGACCATCGCCGACAACGGCGTGGGCATGGACGAGGCGGACCTCGTCGAGAACCTCGGCACGATCGCGCGCTCCGGCACCCGCCGCTTCATGGAGGCGATGGCCGAGGACAAGCGCCGCGACTCCAACCTGATAGGCCGCTTCGGCGTCGGCTTCTACGCGAGCTACATGGTCGCCGACGAGGTGACCGTCACGAGCCGCAAGGCCGGCCAGGATGGCGCCTGGGTATGGAAGAGCGACGGCAAGGGCTCCTACGATATCGAGCCCGGCGAGCGCGACGGCCACGGCACGACCGTCACGCTCAAGATGAACGACGACGGCCGCGAGTACCTGAGCCGCTGGCGCCTCGAGGAGCTCGTCAAGAAGTACTCGAACCATGTGGCCTACCCGATACGCCTGGCCTACGACGAGGACGAGTACGACGATAAGGGTAAGAAGAAGGGCTCCAAGGCGCACAAGGACGAGCAGGTCAACAGCGCCCAGGCCCTCTGGCGACGCCCCAAGGCCGAGCTCAAGGACGAGGACTACGTCGGGTTCTACAAGAACATAGCGGATTCAGACGAGGAGCCCCTGCTCTGGACCCATACCAAGGCCGAGGGCACCATCGAGTACACGACCCTGTTCTATATCCCGTCCAAGGCGCCGTTCGACCTGTACCACGCCGATTATAGGCCCGGCGTCAAACTGTACGTGCGCCGCGTGTTCATCACCGACGACGATAAGGAGCTCCTGCCGACCTACCTGCGCTTCGTCCGCGGCGTCGTCGACTCCGAGGACCTGCCGCTCAACGTGAGCCGCGAGATACTGCAGCAGAACCGCGTGATGAGCTCGATACGCAACGCGTCGGTCAAGAAGATACTGTCCGAGCTCAAGAGCCTCTCGGAGAACGACAAGGACACGTACGCGGCCTTCGTCGCCGAGTTCAACCGACCGCTCAAGGAGGGCCTGTACGGCGACTTCGCCAACCGCGAGGCCCTGCAGGAGCTCGTGCGCTTCAAGAGCAGCTCGGTCGACGGCTGGACATCGCTGGCCGACTACAAGGCCCGCATGGGCGACGAGCAGAAGGCGATCTACTACATCGCCGGCGACTCCGAGGAGCGTCTACGCAAGTCGCCGCTGCTCGAGATGTACCGCAAACGCGGCGTGGAGGTGTTGATCTGCCCCGACGAGATCGACGACATCGTGATGCCTATGGTCGGCAAGTACGGCGACCTCGAGCTCAAGGCCGTCAACCGCTCCGGCGCCGAGAAGGAGTTCGAGGACAAGCTCGACGAGAGCAAGGCTAAAGACCTGGCCCCCGTGATCGAGCGCGTCAAGAAGGCCCTCGGCGACGAGGTCAAGGACGTGCGCCTATCGGCCCGCCTGTCCGAGAGCCCGTCGTGCATCGTCGTCGACGCCGACGACCCGAGCATCCAGCTCCAGCAGATGATGAAGAGCATGGGACGCGGCGGCGACTTCGAAGTCAAGCCGATACTCGAGATCAACGGCGACCACGCGCTCGTCGCCCGCCTGGCCGCGTCCGACGACGAGGCCCTGGCCTCCGACGTGGCCCGCGTGCTACTCGACCAGGCCCTGCTCGTCGAGGGCGTCGCCCTCAAGGACCCCGCCGACTTCGTGGCGCGCATCAATCGCTTGATCGCGGACGTGTAAGCGCGCCAGGCGCGCTACGCGCCGCGATCAAGTAGGGTAAGACCGCATCGCCGACGTGATACGCGCGCCATGGAGGGCGCGCCCGACAACGGCCCGTCCGCAGGACGGGAACGTCACGGATGACGACGCGGCGATGCGGGGAATTTCATTCAATCGGACGAGCCGCTGCGCGGTTCGCCGCTTAACGTAGAGAGAATATAGGGCGTTCAAGCGGGCGAGTCGCTAAGGCGGCTCGCCGCTTGCTTTTAGTAGTTCCTCGAAGCTTGTGGTGCTTTCTCTATTACCACCATGCAGGGTAGCGCCGCGAAGCCCGTGCTACGCGCTATAGTGTTTGGACGAGTCGGCTCACAAGCTTCGAAGACTAAGCTTGCCGATTACGGTATGACGCGCGACGAGGTCCACGCCCGGAGCGCGTCGAGTTGCCCGGGGGTATGGAAGTAATGCTCGCCGCCCGGCTCGACGGTCACGTCGCAGCCGAAACGGGCGATGAAGGCGTCGAGCGTGGCTCGATCGGTGATATCGTCGTGCTCGCCGTACAGGATCGAGGTCTGGCTCGGCCACCGGTCGACGGGATGCTCGACGGCGTAACGGTAATAATTCCAAGACAAGGTCTCTCCGAAGCCGGTAACGATCTCGCCCTCCTCGCGGAGGCGGGACTCGTCGACGCCCGCCCAGCCCATCATGTTCCGTATCAGCCGCTCCATATCGAGGAGCGGCGACAGGAAGAGGCAGCGCCGGAAGGATACGTCTCGGAAGGCGAGCAGGCTGAAATAGGCGCCGAGGCTGCAGGCGAAGAGCGACAGCTCGGCATACAGGCCGGCGGCGCGCCCGTATACGGAGCGCAGCTCTTCCGATCCGTGGCTGGGGTCGCATGGCGTCGGGTCGGCCGTCCGTCCGCCGTGGCCAGGCAGGTCGGCCGCGATGACGTCGTAGCCCCGGGCGGACGCTATCGAGGCGAAGCCCTCGGCGTCCGCCTTACCGCCTCGCCGGCCGTGCACGTATAGGAAGGCGCGGCCGGAACCCGCTCCGTAGATCGTTGCCGGGATAGTCCCGATAGTCAGGTCTCATTTTTTCATGATGGTTCCTCCGCTTCGCATGGTACAGAACGCGCCGCCCGAGCGAAAAGGGACGGTTCGGTTCAAATAGAACGATACGCGGATCCGGGCGCGCCGGATGAGTACCTAAGGTCCGTAACACCGGCGGCATTGCTATGAAAATGCCCGCGGTCCGTAGTGCACGATCCGGAGCTTTCCGCGCTAGAATAACGCCATGATATACAACGATCACACGCTAAGGACTGGTTCTCGGGCGGCCGGCCGCGCGGCGCTGGCGATAGTCGCGGCGCTGGCGCTGACGCCGAACCTGGCCGCCCAGGAGGCGACGCCGCTACCCGCCTACCCGCTCGACGTATCGACCGTGAACGCGTTCGACCGGCCACTGATGGCGCCCTACGACGGGACGCTCGACGCGATCTCTGACTACAGCCAGTACGCGGCCTTCCTGACGCCGGGCGTCCTCGCGCTGAGCGCCCCGGTAAGCGACTGGTTCGAGCTCGGGGCGATGTACGCGGGCTCGGCCCTCCTATCCTACACCGCGAGGACCGTCCTCAAAGCGGCGATAGTCAGGGAGCGGCCCTACCTGTACTTCGACGGCGCGCCGGCCGACGCGATAGCCGAGGGCGACCACCTGGACTCGTTCCCGTCGGGACACGCGATCATGGCGTTCGCCGGCGCGGCCTTCACGGCCACGCTATACGCGGAGCGATACCCCGACGCGCCGGAGCGCCTGCCGGCGACGATAGCCGCCTACGCGTTGGCGGCGCTGACCGTCGGCCTACGCGTGGCGTCCGGCTCGCACTTCGCGTCGGACGTGCTGGCCGGCGCCGCGATCGGCTCGGCGTTCGGCTTCGCGGTGCCGTTCGCCGCGTCCAGGCTCGGCTGGCTGGACTGAGCCCGGAACGGCGTAGCCGACCCGGGCGGCCGACTCGGTCGCGACGGGCGGCCGACTCGGTCGCGACGGGCGGCCTATTCGGTTGTCGCCGAGGCGCCCGAGACCGCCTCGGTATAGTCGGCCTTGACGCCTGCCCACGCGACGGTCGAGACGCCCAGGCCTATGGCCAGGGCGGCTATCGCGACGATGGGCAGGGCCGCCGGCGCCGTCCAGCGGCGCGCTAGGCGGGCGCGGACGGTGCAGGTGATCGCCGCGAGCATCGCGCAGCCGAAGGTGGCCCCCGGCGCGAAGGTGCACAGCGACGAGTAGCCGAGTATGTTCGGCCACGAGGCGTTCGGGTTGGGCACGAGGGTGAGAACGGCCCCGAGGGCGAAGAGGCCGCTCAGCGCCAGGAGCGGCCTGTAGGCCGGGCCGTACGGGTGAGGCTTCATGGCTACGCCCCTCAGGCCCGGGCGACGGGCACCTTGGGCACGCCGGACAGCCAGCCGTGGAAGCGGTGGAAGCCGCCGCCTATCGCCTGGAGCGGGCACACGACGACGCCTTCCATGCCGAGCGAGGCGCAGCGCTCGAGCGTCGCCGAGTCGGCCGAGACCTTCGAGCCGAACACGACCCGCTTGACGCCCTTGGCGGCCAACGCCGACAGGATCTCGTCGTTCCGGCTCTTATTCGTGATGACGACCGCCAGCTCGGGCGATCCGGGGATATCGGCTACGGAGCCCATGACCTCGACGTCGTACGGCCCGGAAGCCGGGTTGACCGGGTAGACGGTAGAGCCGCGCGCTTCGAATTCCTTGCGTATCTCCGCGGAATAGGCCGCGTGCCGCTTGGAGTAGCCGACGAACGCGACGCCCTTCGCGTCGAAGAACGAAGCCTGAACCTTCTGGGACATGATAAATCCTCTCTCCCGAGCGCTTCCGCCGAACGGGACATGACGAGTGACGTGATTCGGCCTATGGCCCGAATGTTAGGACAATGTATCTATAGATCATTCCGCGGTCAAGGCGACTATATACTAGCCGCCCGGCTCACAGCTCGGCCCGCATGCCGCATGAAAGCCACTCGACGCCGGGAACGCCTTCCCGATTGCCGCGGAAGCCGCCCTTCGGGCACAGGTCGTCTACCAACGCGATGATTCTCATGGAGTCATTGAGGACGCTCCGGTCCGAGCTGTCAAGGCATAGTTAGGAAAATCTCTGTAACCGGTTGACAAATAACAGGCATATGCCTATTATTCGCATAAAGTCTAATAGAGCATATGCCAATTACAGTCAAGCGCCGTCGGCGTTCAACGATCTTCGATACGCAGTAGGAGGCTATCATGCCAGGAATGGATAGAACCGGACCGGCGGGAGCGGGACCGATGACCGGCCGCGGGCTCGGACAGTGCGGCGCCGGAGCGGGGCGCGGTTTCGGGAGAGGACGGGGGCTCGGAAACGGACGCGGTATGGGCCGCGGCCTCGGGGCTAGGGGCCTCGGCTGGTTCAGCGTCGGGTATGACGGAGTCGGGGACGGCGCTACCGGCGCCGCCAACGCCTACGGCGCCGCGAACGCCGGAGCCGCGTACGCGGCCGACCTGCGGAAAGCGCTCGAGACGCGGGCGGCGACGCTGCGCGCAGAGCTGGCCAGGGCCGACGCGCTACTGGCGGGCGAAACCGGCATGGCCCATGGCGACGCCAAGGAGCCGGGAAAGGATTCCGGCAGATGAGCGACGCCGGAACGACGGTGATAGCCGTCGCGAGCGGCAAGGGCGGCACCGGCAAGACGACGGTCGCCGCCCACCTAGCGATACGAGGAGCCCGCGAGATGCCGACCGTGCTCGTCGACCTCGACGTCGAGGCTCCGGACGCTTCAGGCTACTTCAAGGGCGTCCGCCGCTCGGGCGACGCCTCGGAGGTCTCGGTGCTCGTACCGCGGCTCGTCGAGGCGCGCTGCACCGGATGCGGCCTCTGCGCCAAGGCCTGCCGCTTCGGCGCCATCCTGTCCATAGGCGGCGTCGTTACGATAGACCCCAAGGTATGCAAAGGCTGCGGCTCCTGCGTCAATGCCTGCCCGGCCGCCGCGCTCGAAGAGATCCCGATGACGGTCGGCCAGACCTCGTCGTTCGACGCCGACGGGCTAGCGATGCTCGAGGGCCGGATGGCTATAGGCGACATCCGCTCCACCGCCGTCATAGAGGCCGCCAAGAAGCGCGCCGCCGAGTCGCGCGCCGCCCTGCAGGTACGCGATTGCCCGCCCGGCGTCTCGTGCCCGGCAACCCACGCGATCGAGGGCGCCGACTACGTCGTACTGGTCGCCGAGCCTACCGAGTTCTCTATACACGACCTGGGCGCGGCCGCCCGCCTGGCGCGCGGTCGCGGCATTCGGGCCGGCGTCGTCATCAACAAGGACGGCTTCGGCGACGCCGACGTCGCTGGATTCTGCGAGCGGGAAGGCATCCCGGTCATCGGCCGCATCGCCTTCGAGCGGGAGCGGGCCGCATCCGGCGCCGCCGCCGAGCTGTGGAGCGATGACGCCGCGATCTCAGGCGAGATGGACGCGATACTGGCGCGGGCGCTGGCCGCCGCCGGCGCGCGGACGGTCGGAGGGCGGCGATGATCACCGTGTGCGTAGCCAGCGGCAAGGGCGGAGCAGGCAAGACCTCGCTATCGGCCGCGATAGCCGAACGTCTCGGCCCTTCCTGCGTTTTCGCCGACTGCGACGTTGACGCGGCAAACGGAGCCATAGCGCTCGGCGCGAAGGGCACGCGCAGCGAGCCGTACTTCGCCGGCCCCGGCTTCGAGATCGACCCGGCCGCCTGTACCTCGTGCGGCGCCTGCCGGGCCGCGTGCCGCTTCGGCGCCATCGAGCGCGCGAACGGGTCGTTCCGCGTCGTGCCTGAGCTCTGCGAGCGTTGCGGCGCCTGCCTGAGCCGATGCCCGGCCGAGGCGATTCGGACCTACGAGAAACAAGCCGGCGAGCTCCTGGTATCGGACTCGCGGCTCGGCATGCGCATCGTGCACGCCGAGCTCGAGCCCGGCGAGGACACAAGCGGCAAGCTCGTCGCGCAGGTCCGCGGGCGCGCCGCCGAGCTGGCCGGCGAGGACGCGGTGATAGTCGTCGACGCGCCGCCCGGCATTGGCTGCCCGGTCATCGCGTCGATCACAGGCTGCGACCTGGTCGTCGTCGTCGTCGAGGCGAGCGCTTCCGGCGTACGCGACGCCGCGAGGCTCGTCGAGCTGGTAGGCTCGATGAGGCGGCGGGCGATGGCCATCGTCAACAAGTCGGGCCTGAACCAGGCGATGGACGACGCGGCGCGGGCCATGCTCAAGGAAGCTGGCATCCCCGTAGCCGGGGAGATCCCCTTCGACCCCGCGCTGCGCTCGGTCGAGGAATCGAACAGGACGTGGGCCTCGCTCGACGGCGAGGCGGCTACGCGAATACGATCGGCGCTCTGCGCCGTAGACGGCGCGATAGGCGCCTTTAAGGAGAAACGATGAGATACGCGGTACCCACCGACGACGGCGAAACCGTAGGCAAGGTCTTCGGGCGAGCCTCGAGCTTCGCGATCTTCGACCAGGCCGACTCGAGCCTGGTCGTCCACAGGAACGACGGCATAAACGCCGAGCACGGCGCGGGCACCGGAGCGGCCTCTTTCCTCGCGGACAAGGGCGTGAACGTCGTGCTAGCCCCCGAGGTCGGCCCCAAGGCCTCCGCGGGGCTCGCCGCGGCCGGCATCGAGGTCGTCGTCGCCGCGACCGGCACGAAGCTGCGCGCCGCCATCGACGCCGCCATAGCCAAGTAAGATTAGCCTCCGAATAGAAAGGAAAACCTATGAGAATCGCCATACCGTTGACCGGCGGCAAGCTATCCGCTCACTTCGGCCACTGCCAGGAATTCGCGATCATCGACGCCGACCCCGACGCCAAGACTATCGGCGTCCGCGACGACGTCACGCCGCCGCCCCACGAGCCCGGTCTCTACCCCGCCTGGCTCGCCGAGCGAGGCGCCACCCATATCATCGCCGGCGGCATGGGCCAGAAGGCCCAGGAACTGTTCGCCCGGAACAAGATCGCCGTCGTCACCGGCGCGCCGGCGGACGACCCCGAGGCCATCGTCGGGCTGTTCCTGCGGGGCCACCTCGTTACCGGCGCCAACGGCTGCGACCACTAGGACGGGGCGTCGCCGGACGGGACTCGCCCAGCGACGCTATCGCCTCGCGGAGGCGACGGCCGCGCGCAGCGCCTTGACCCCGAGCAGCGAGCAGTGCTGCTTGTTCTCGGGGATGCCGCCGAGCGCGCCGACCACGTCGTCGTCGGTGATCGCGAGCGCCTCGTCGAGGGTCCTGCCCTCGGCGAGGACGGTGAGCATGCTGCTCGTCGAGATGGCGCCGGGGCAGCCGTACGACTTGAACGCGATACGCTCGATCCTCTCGTCGCGCACGGCTATCCATAGCTTCATCTCGTCGCCGCAGCCGGGGTCGCCGATGCAGGCGTAGCCGTCCGCCTCGTCGTCGGCCATCTCGCCGACGTTACGCGGATTGGTGAAGTGGTCGATGACGGCGTCGGTATAATACAGGATCGGCCCCGAATAGCCGCCATCCTCGTCGTTACGCTCGGAATCCATGGCACAAGCTCCTATTTCGTGCCAATATAGCATATGCCAATATTTCCGGACAATGGGATCCGAGATTTTCTACGCCCGGAACGCTTCACGATCCGGCCGCTTGACTATAGAATCGACGGCGAGGAGCACCCATGAACTACCGACGAGCCGTAGCCTCTATGCTGTTCGCGCTATGCGCGGCGCCAGCCCTCTGGGCCCATCCGCACGTCTTCATCGACTCGAGCCTCGAGTTCGAGATGAGCGGCCGGGACTGCGTCGGGATAGTGGTATCATGGACCTTCGACGTCGTCTTCAGCGCCGACATCATAGGGCAGTTCGACAAGGACCGCGACGGCGCCTTCAACGAGGCCGAGACCGCAACGGTGCAGGCCAAGGCGTTCTCGAACCTCCGCAAGTACGGCTACTTCACCTTCGTGCGCAAGGGTTCCGTCAGGACCTGCCCGGAAGCGGTCGAGGCCTTCGGGGTCAGCCAGAGCGACGGCCGCGTGACCTACCGCTTCAGGGTCCCGCTCGAGGGCAAGGGCGTCTCGGACGACTTCAGCGTCGCCACCTTCGACTCGACCTTCTACTGCGCGACCAAGTACGTCGACGGCGCGGCGAGCGTCCGCTGGATAGGCGACCGGCCGGCCGACGAGCCGACCATCGCGATAGCCGCCAACAAGGACTACCCGGTCTACTATAACCCGCTCGGCAGCGCCACCGACTCCCGCGTCTACACGAAGTGGGAGAAGGGGCTCCAGACGGCCTACCCCGAAGAGATACGGGTCAGGTTCTGATGGCGACGATGAGGAGGATAGGCCGCCCCGCCGTCAGGACGGCCGCGCTGGCCTGCGTCATGGCGCTCGCCGCGGCTCCGCTCTTCGCGAGCCCGTTCACGTCGAGCGACGACGACGCGCCGCCGCTGCCGACGGTACGGGCGCCCGGTTCGCAGGGCCCGATGGTCGAGACGCAGCGCGGGCTACGCGAACGGGCGGCCGAGTCGATACGGCTGTTCGCCGAGGAGCCGTCCGGCCGGGCCCTCGCCGGCCTGCTCGCAGCCGCCTTCGTCTACGGCATCCTGCACGCGATGGGGCCGGGGCACCGCAAGACTATCGTGTTCTCGCTGTTCATCGGTAAGAAGGCCGCGACCTGGGAGCCGCTCGCGGCGGGCTTCATGGCCGCGGGCGTCCACGCCGGCGTCGGCATCGCCATCGTCGGGGTATTGTCGCTGGCCTACGGCGCGATAGCCGGCCTGGGAGACGCCGAGCGCGTCTCGGCCTACCTGGACGCCTCGACCTTCGGCGTCCTGATCCTGGCCGCCATCGTCCTCGCAGCCCTCAAGCTGCGCGCGATGGCGAGCGGCAAGGGGCGCGGGAGCGAGCCCTCTGGCGGGCGGCGAGGGCTGTACGGCATCGTCCTCGTCTCCAGCCTGATACCCTGCCCCGGCGCCACGATGATACTGCTGTTCGCGCTGTACGCCGGCCTGCCGTGGATAGGCGCCGCCGCCGTGCTCGCGATGTCGATCGGCATGGGTGTGGTAATCTCCGCGGCCGGATACCTAGCCTACGCCGGCCGCGTCGGGCTATTCGGTAGCCTCAAGGCCCGCGAGAAGACGATCGGGCTGGTCTCGGACCTGCTCGAACTGGTATCGTACCTGCTGGTGCTCGGCTTCTCGCTGTACATGGCCTGGCCGACCATAACCGCCCTACCGGAGGTCCTGGGATTATGACGACGCAATCTGCCGCATCCGACCCGAGGGCGATACTGCTGGAGGCCCTCGACGACTACCGTTCGGCGCGCCCCGAGGAACGCGATACCTGCGACTCGTTCATCGCCTTCGTCGCGAGCCGCG